>CAZTQX010000040.1:3386-17330 GCA_964615985.1 uncultured Gammaproteobacteria bacterium
TGCGTCCGCAGCGCCTCCTGCGTCCGCAGCGCCTCCTGCGTCCGTAGTGAAACCGCCTCCTGTGGCTGCGAAGCCGAGAGTGAGCCTGAGCAAAATTACGCTGGATAAAAAAGGCGATAAAAGCTCGATCTCTTTGAAAAAAACCACGGAAATGCAACCGATCAAGGTCAATTTGAATTGGAATAACACCCCTACCGAGAAAAAAGGTCTGTTTGGTTTTGGCAATAAAACCACGGCTCCCGATCTGGATTTGGGCTGTTTTGTGCGTATGAACAATGGTGATCAGGGCGTGATTCAGCCCTTGGGTGGTAATTTAGGCAGTCGTTCTGAGGAGCCGTTTATCTTATTGGATAAAGATGATCGTACGGGGCAGTCCAGTGACGGTGAAAACTTGACCGTGTATCGTCCCGATTTGGTGGATTTTATGATTGTCTTTGCCATGATTTATGAGGGAGCTGATGATTTCGGCTCCGTTGATGGCCGCTTGACCATTAAAGATCCACAGGGCAATGAAGTTTTAATTAAGCTCAATGCGTCAGATCCACGGGCGAAATTTTGTGTTGCGGCGGCGTTCAAACGTAATGGCTCTCATTTTGAGATCACCAAAGAAGAGCGTTATTTTAATGGCGGCCATAAAGAGGCGGATGAACATTACGGTTTTGGCTTTAAGTGGACTGCGGGCAGTAAATGAGCGTTGCTTGAAATATGGCGAAAAAAAGTAAGAAGGCTAAAAACCCAGTTGTTGATCGGCAGTGTAAAAAACCTTCCGGTTTCTGTTACTGGGAGGGTGAGGTGTTGGTGTTGAATATCTTGGGTACGCCAGCGGCCAAGCGCGATGCCATCGGCAAGGTCAAAGGCAATCAGCTCAAGATCAGCGTCACCGCCGCTCCCAAGGGCGGTAAGGCCACCGATCACATGGTGGCTTTTTTGGCCAAGGGTGCGTTTGGGGTTAAAACCTCGGATATCGAGGTGGTTTTTGGCCGCGCCAACATCAACAAGCAGTTGCGCATCACCGCACCCAAATCGTTGCCGTTGGTGATTGAGAAATTTTTGCAGAAAAAATCACGTTAAACATTAACGAGGTGGGTAATCCTCTAAGGCACGGGCAATTTTGCGAATCAGCCCCGGCCCTTGGTAGATGAGGCCACTGTAAACTTGTACCAACGTGGCTCCTGCATCGATTTTGGCTTTGGCATCGGCTCCACTGGAGATGCCACCGGCAGCAATGATCGGCATATTGCCTTCCAGGTGTTTGGCCAATTCTCGCACCACTTGGGTTGATTTTTCCATTAGAGGACGACCGCTGAGACCGCCCGCCTGTTTGGAGAGTTTGTGATGTTCGATCCCCTCACGTCCGCTGGTGGTGTTGGTGGCGATCACCGCATCAATGCCGTGTTCCATCAAACTGATGGCGATGGCTTTGATCTCCGCTGGGGAGAGGTCAGGGGCAATTTTAACCGCCATTGGTACGTAGTGACCGTAGGCTTGTTGCAGTGCTTTGCGCTCTGCTTTTAAGCCTTGCAACAGCTCTGCCAGCGCCCCACCCAGCTGCAAGGTGCGTAGATCGGGGGTGTTGGGGGAGGAGATGTTGACGGTGATGTAGTCGGCTTTGTGATAGACCTTGCGCAGACAGTAGAGGTAGTCATCGATGGCGGTGACCACGGGGGTGTCGAAATTCTTGCCGATGTTAATCCCCAACACTCCTTGAAACTCGGCTTTTTCCACCTGATCCAGTAGGTAATCGACACCTTTGCTATTAAAGCCCATGCGATTGATGATTGCTTGTTGGCGTTTGAGGCGAAACAGGCGGGGTTTTTCGTTGCCTTCTTGTGGGCGTGGGGTGACGGTGCCGATCTCAAGAAAACCAAAACCAAGATTGCTCAGGGCGTTTATGTATTCGCCATTTTTATCCAACCCTGCGGCCAGCCCGACGGGGTTGCAGAAGGTCAGCCCCATTGCTTCACGGGGTGAATGGGGGACGCGCCGCTTGGTGAGTGCCGCCAACGGGCCGTGATCAAGCAGGGTTTTTAGGCCTTGGAGGGTGATATCGTGGGCTTTTTCAGCTTCGAGAGCAAACAGCGCCGTGCGTAACAGTGGATAGAACATAATAGATTAAAGGTCGTCGTCGTTGAGGGTGGATGAATTTTTGTCGTCGAGTTGATAACTCAATAGGATGTGATCTGGGTTATCCCAGATCAGCTCAACAAACCAGTGGGTTTGTGACCAGCGGTTGTGGGCAAAGCCTTTTTTGGCGCGGATGGCATTGAGGCGCGCACTGCGAGAGCTGGCGTAAGCGGGAAAAGATCCCAGTACCTCCGGTTTGTGGTAGAGGCGCACCAGTTTGCGTTTCCAAGTTTCAAAATTGATCCAGCGCCCTGGTGGTTGTTGACGGCTGATGCGGACGATTTTGCCCTTTTCAGCATCAATGATCAGCAGCTGGTTTGATTGTTTGATTTTGAGCTGCATACCTTGGGCAGAGCGGCTCTGTTCCGCTTGCGGCTGTTCGGCCAGCAGTGTCTCTAGTGAGCCACCCAAACAATACTGTTTGAAGACCACTTTGAGGCAGCTCTCTTCGGCGGCTTGTAATGGCGTAACCAAATTCCATAACAGCAGGCCAAATAGGATTTGGGTTGCAATAGATCGGGGCGTTAAGCGGTTTTTTATCACGATGGTTGCGCTCTCAATATTGAACGGTGAGTGTAAAGGGTCGTTAAATAATCGGCTTAAACTGCGCAGTTTGAACGGCAGCCCGTATAATACTCCTTTGTCTTTTGAAAAGCGCAGCGAATGAACGTCTATCCCGATAAATTACCCGCCTTGTTGAAAAAAAGCATTGCCCCCATCTACCTGATTCACGGCGATGAGCCGTTGCAGATGCGCGAGGCGTTGGATGCGGTGCGTGCTCAGGTGAAGGCAGAGGGTTATCTGGAGCGTGAAGTGTTGGATGTCACCCCTGAATTCAGTTGGGATCAGTTGCAATCCAGTGCCGACAGTTTGTCGCTGTTTGCCAGTCGTCGTTTGCTGGATCTGCGTCTGCCCAGCGGCAAGCCTGGAAAGTCGGGCAGCCAAGCATTGCGGGATTACGCTCAGCGTCTGCCAGAGGATACGGTGTTGCTGATCAGCAGTGGCAAGTTGGAGAGAAATACACTGAAAGGGGCCTGGTTCAAAGCCTTGGATGCCATCGGTGTTAGCGTTCCGGTGCGAGAAATTCCTCAGAATCAATTGCCGCAGTGGCTTAATCAGCGTCTGTTGCAGCGGGGGCTGCACTTCTCCGCGACGGCGATTGCGTTGCTGGTGGAGCGGGTGCAGGGAAATCTGTTGGCAGCGATGCAGGAGGTGGAGAAGCTGGAGCTGCTTTACGGCAAGGGTGAAATTTCGATTGAACAGATTGAACAAGCGGTGGCGGACAGCGCTCGTTTTAGCCTGTATGCCTTGAGTGAAGCGGTGCTGCTGGGGGATCTGGAACGGGTGATGCGGGTTTTTCATGGCCTCAAAGCCGAGGGCACTGCTGCCAATCTGCTGCTTTGGTTGCTGATGCGGGATCTGCGTCTGTTGGCGCAGTTGAGCTTTTCGCGCGGTTTGTCGTCGGCGGCCATGAGTAAGCTTGGCATCTGGAGCAGTCAGCAAGGGTTTTATCAGGCGGCGTTGAAGCGCATCAATTATCGACAGAGTTTGAAGCTGCTGCAACGCTGCGCTCAGATTGAGCGGCTGGTAAAAGGCCAAGAGAAGGGCGATGAATGGCAGGCGTTATTGCAGTTGGCGTTGAAGATGGCGGGATTTCGAGTGGTGTAAGGGATAATGCCATTCAAACTTTCTTCTCAGAGGTGGCTGGTCTACTATAGGCATCTTTCTCTTTTCCCCTAAAATTTTGCTGGAAATGGGTGCTTTTTTGGGTTTTGCCCACTTTTCGCCCGTTTTCCAGCGCAAACTGAAACGAAAACCATGACTTTTGATGTTGTAACCTACATGGCCGACGTGGGACAGCAGGCGCGTCAAGCGGCGCGTTTGCTCAGTCGTGCCGACAGTGGCCTGAAAAACCGTGCTTTGTTGGCCATTGCTGATGTCTTATTGGCCAAAAGTGAGATTTTAACCCAAGAGAACGCCAAAGATCTGGCCGCAGGGCGCAGCAACGGCTTGGATTCGGCGCTGTTGGATCGATTGGCATTGACCTCTGAAGGTGTTGTAGCAATGGCTGAAGGGTTGCGTCAAGTGGCGGCACTGCAAGATCCGGTGGGCGAGATTACCGAAATGAGCCATCGCCCTTCGGGGATTCAAGTGGGCAAGATGCGGGTGCCATTGGGAGTGATCGGCATTATCTACGAATCGCGCCCTAATGTGACCGCTGATGCGGCGGCGCTCTGCTTGAAGTCGGGCAACGCTGCCATTTTGCGTGGTGGCTCTGAGGCGATTCACAGCAACCGTGCCATTGCGGTTTGCATTGCCGAGGGTTTGCAGAGCGTGGGGCTGCCTGCTCATGCGGTGCAGGTGATCGACACCACGGATCGTGCCGCAGTGGGTGAGTTGCTGCGCGCGCAGGCGTTTGTGGATGTGATCATTCCTCGTGGCGGTAAAAATTTAATCGAGCGGGTCAGCCGTGAATCGTTGGTGCCGGTGATCAAACATCTGGACGGCATCTGTCATGTCTATCTTGACGATGAGGCGGACAGCGAGAAAGCTTTTAAGATCGCCTTGAATGCCAAGACCCATCGTTATGGGGTTTGCAACGCGATGGAGACACTGTTGATTGCTCAATCTCGTGCCGAGGAGTTGCTGCCGGAGTTGGCTCGACAGTACGCCGAAAAAGGCGTGGAGCTGCGCGGCTGTGCCGCCAGTTGTGCCATTATCGACGGGATGGTGATGGCCACCGCCGAAGATTGGGATACGGAGTATTTGGCTCCGATTCTCTCCATTCGGGTGGTGGCCAATATGGATGCGGCGATGGATCACATTGAGGCGCACGGCTCGCATCACACCGACGTGATCGTCACGGAAAATTACAGCAAGGCGCGGCGCTTTTTGCGCGAGGTGGACTCCAGCTCAGTGGTGGTGAACGCTTCCAGCCGTTTTGCCGATGGTTTTGAGTACGGTCTTGGCGCTGAAATTGGCATCAGTACCGATAAACTTCATGCTCGTGGGCCGGTGGGTCTGCAAGGCCTGACCAGCCAGAAATATGTGGTCTTGGGTGACGGTCATATTCGCCAGTAACGCGAGGGCAGAGCGATGAGTCCCATCGGTATTTTTGGCGGCACCTTTGATCCGGTGCATTACGGCCATCTGCGTCCCGCATTGGAGATGCAGCAAGACCTGCAACTCTCGGAAGTGCGCTTTATCCCTTGTCGAGTTTCGCCGCACAAAACTGCCCCGAAGGTGAGCGTCGAGCATCGTTTGGCGATGTTGCGGTTGGCCTTGGAAGATTTGGAGGGCATGAGTGTCGATCAGCGTGAGTTGCATCGAGATGGGCCTTCTTTCATGGTGGAGACGTTGACCTCACTGCGTGAAGAGTTGGGGGAGCGCCCGATCTGCTTGATTGTGGGGATGGATGCCTTTGCGGGGATTCATCGTTGGCACCGCTGGCGCGAGCTGCTGCGTTTGGCGCATCTGGTGGTGGCTTCACGACCGGGAGCCGAGGTGCCTCTTCGGGGCGTGCCTGGGGATCTGTTGCAGCATTTTTCCACCCGTCAGCCGAGGCGTTTGTTGGAAAAACCGTCGGGGGTGGTGTTGTTGCATCCCGTGACTCAGTTGGATATCTCCGCCACGCAACTGCGCCGGTTGGCGCTGAAGAATGGTGATTTGCGTTTCCTGACGCCGGAGAAGGTACGCAATTATATTGAAACGAACCGGCTCTATTTATAGCAATTGGACAGAAAGTTTATGCAAAGCGAAGCGTTATCCGCCTTGGCACAAGAGGCGTTGGAAGAGTTGAAAGGCATTGATATTGTGGTTTTGGATGTGCGCAAAAGAAGCAGCGTCTGCGACACGATGATCATTGCCAGTGGTACCTCACAGCGGCACGTTAAGTCGTTGGCGCAGAGTGTGGTGCTCAGTCTTAAAGAAAAGGGGCTGCTGCCGCTGGGCGTTGAGGGTGAACGCGAAGGCAATTGGGTCTTGGTGGATCTGGGCGATGTGGTGGTGCATGTGATGCACCCTGAGACACGGGAGTTTTACAGCCTAGAAAAACTCTGGTCTCTGGATGATCAAGTGGCGAAGCAGAGCGCTGCTGGAAATTAATCTGGGTGCGTGTTCATCTGATTGCCGTTGGCAGCAAAATGCCAAAGTGGGTGGAGGCGGGTTATCAAGAGTACGCCAAACGTTTGGGCGGCGAGTGCCGTCTGGTTCTGCATGAGGTGGCCGCTGCCAAGCGGGTGAAAAACGCCTTGGTAGAACGAATGAAGGCGGAGGAGGGGGAGCGCATTTTGGCTGCCATTCCTGCAAGGGCGCACGTCGTGGCGTTGGATCTGAGCGGCAAGGCGTGGTCAACAGCGCAGCTGGCAGATCAACTGGCTGACTGGATGCCAGCGGGCAGCGATGTGGCACTGCTGGTGGGCGGCCCCGATGGTCTCTCCGATGCCTGTTTGCAGCGGGCGGATCAACGTTGGTGTCTGTCACCACTGACCTTTCCCCATCCGCTGGTGCGGGTGATTTTGGCCGAGCAACTCTATCGTGCCTGGAGTCTTTATCGTAATCATCCCTACCATCGTTGAGGGGTGTGGTCGATTTTTTAAAAATTAAAAGAGAGCGCCATGAGTGAGGAAATTTTAATTAACGTCACCCCGCAGGAGACGCGGGTGGCGGTGGTGGAGAATGGGGCTTTGCAAGACGTTTACATTGAACGTGAGTGCTGCTTGGGTATCGTCGGTAATATTTATAAGGGGCGAGTGGTGCGGGTGCTGCCAGGGATGGAGGCGGCTTTTATCGACATCGGTCTGCAACGTACGGCTTTTTTGCACGTTTCGGATATTGCTTGTAACTCAGCTCGTAAAGGCGAAGCTGAGAAACGGACGATCAATGAATTGCTGCATGAGAGCCAAACTTTGTTGGTGCAGGTGATCAAAGACCCTTTGGGTACTAAAGGGGCGCGTCTCACCACCCATTTGACCATTCCGTCGCGTTATTTGGTTTTGATGCCCAGCGAGTGCAATGTCGGTATTTCCAGCAAAATTGAGGGGGATGCTGAGCGTAATCGATTGAAAACTCTGCTGAAAAATTATCGCCAAGAGGAGCAAGGCGGTTACATTATTCGTACCGCAGCAGAGGGGGTCGATGAGGATGCGTTGCTGCGGGATGTGGATTTTCTCGACAAACTTTGGCGAGTGATTCAAGAGCGGGTCAAGAGCGTGGGTAAGGGTATGTTGGTGCATGCGGATTTGCCTCTAAAGTTGCGAACCTTGCGGGATATGGTGGGCGGTCCCATTGAGCGCATTCGAGTGGATTCTCGCGAGTCGTACCAGCAAATGAAAACCTTTGCTGAGGAGTTTTTGCCGGAGATTTTGGATCGTCTTGATCACTACCCAGGTGAACGGCCTCTGTTTGATATTTACAATGTGGAAGATGAGATTCAGAAAGCCTTGGGACGCAAGGTGCAGCTCAAATCCGGCGGTTATTTGATCTTTGATCAGACCGAAGCGATGACCACAGTGGATGTGAATACCGGTGCTTTTGTGGGTCATCGTACTCTGGAAGAGACCATCTTTAAGACCAATCTTGAGGCGGCACAGGCGATTGCGCGGCAGCTGAGGCTGCGTAATCTGGGTGGCATTATTATCATTGATTTCATTGATATGTTGCGTGAGGAGCATAAAAAACAAGTTCTTTGGGCACTGGAGAAGTCTCTGGAAAAAGACCATGTTAAAACCCAAGTCTGTGATGTTTCGGCCTTGGGTTTGGTGGAGATGACGCGCAAACGTACCCGAGAAAGTTTGGAACATGTGCTCTGCGAACCTTGTCCAGAGTGTAAGGGTTCTGGATCGGTGAAATCGCCAGAGAGCATCTGTTATGAAATTTTCCGCGAGATTTTGCGCGAAGCGCGCCAATTTGATGCCAAAGAGATGATGGTGCTGGCTTCGCAGGATGTGGTGGATATGTTGTTGGATGAGGAGTCCGCCAGTTTGGCGGAGCTGGAAAGTTTTATCGGTATCTCCACTCGCCTGCAAGTGGAAGCACTCTATACCCAAGAGCAGTACGATATCATTCTATTGTAGCCGTGAATTGATGAAACGTTTTTTAAACAGGTTGTGGGGGTTTAGCTGGATGTTGTTGGCGGTTGCTCTGATCGCCTCAGCAGTCTTTCTGGGTGCTATGCGTTTGTTGTTGCCGTTTGCCGCAGATTATCGTACCGATGTTGAACAGTGGGTCAGCGATTACTTGCAGGTGCAGGTACAGATTGAAAAATTGGATGTGCGTTGGCGGGGATTTGCACCGAGTTTGAGGTTGGTCAATATCGGTTTAATCGGGGCGGAATCTGGCGAAGAGGAGATGCGCCTTGCCGAGGCCTACATTGATCTGGATCTGCCAGGGGTAATTCGTCACCACCGTTTTCAAATTCGTCGCATCAGCTTGGATGGTTTAAGCCTGGAGATTCACCGAGACCGGCAAGGAGAGATCTCTTTGGCTGGGTTGGACGCTGGTGGGAGTGCGGATGGTCGTCAATATCTAAAGTGGTTGCAGCAGGTTCGAGGCATTCAACTGCTCGACAGTCAGCTGACGTTTTACGATGAATTAAGCGATCAGAGTTACCGTTTTGATGATGTGGACATTCAGGTTCGTAACGAAGGTGAGCATCATCGTCTCTGGGCGAAAGTGGATCTGCCGTTTCGATTTGGTAAAACCTTGGAATTGGGGCTGGATTTTGAAGGGTCGGCTGATCATCCTGAACTGTGGCAGGGCTTGGCCTATGTTAAAGCGCGTCGTTTACGCTTGCACAATTGGTTGGATTATTGGCCTGAGAGTCAATTAAAGATTAAATCGGGCTGGTTTGAGTTCGAATTGTGGAGTCGTTGGGAGCAAGGTACATTGGCTTCTGTGAGTGCTAAAACGGCGTTGGCAGAGCTGCTAATCTCCTCTTCTTCACAGCCATCAGCTTTACAGGAATTGAAGAAATTTTCTGCCAATTGGCACTGGCAACCTGAAAAATCAGGTTGGCGTTTGGATGTTAATCGGCTTAAATTTCAGAGTGGTGATGAACCTTGGCCGGTGGGTGGTTTTAGTTTTTCATCCAATGCGATGGATCCGATAAGGGCCACGGAGCTGGCTTTTTCTGCTGACTATTTGCGTCTGCACGAACTGTTATCGTTGTTAAAAACAGTCCCCAGTGACTCTGTCTCGTCTGACTTTGCAGCAGTGCTGTTGAAGTTGCAGCACTTTAATCCTTATGGTGAAGTGCAAGATCTGCAATTGCAATATCGACCCAATCAAAGCAAATTACAGGGGCTTAATTTACACGCGAAATTTAAGCAATTGGGTTGGAAGGGTGATGAGGCTCTGCCCAGCGTTCAGGGTTTGCAAGGAGTCATTGAAATTGAACCTAAGCTGGCAAAGCTGCTTTTGGATAGTCAAAAGGTTCATTTTGACTTGCCCACTCTGTTTCGTCGGCCGTTGTTGCTGGATTATCTACAGGGTTTTTTGCAATTGCGACAGCAGGATGATGGTTGGTTATTGAGTTCGCCACAGTTGCAACTGGAGACGGATCTGCTGTCTTCGATTTCTCGGCTGGAGATGAAATTTACAGCGCAACACGCGCCTTTTTTGGATCTGCGCAGCCATTTTGAACGTGGGGATTTGGCGGCTGTTTCGCGTTATTTGCCGGTGGGCATTATGTCAGCGAATTTGGTCAACTGGTTGGATCACAGTTTAAAAAGCGGAGAGCTGAGTTCGGGGGAGTTGGTTTTTTATGGACAGACGGATCACTTTCCCTTTCGCCAACAGGAGGGTGTATTTGCCATTGATCTGCAACTGAACAAAGCCCGTTTGAATTACCAATCTGCTTGGCCTGATATCGAGAAGTTGGATGCTCAGCTGCATTTTTTTGGGCCGCGATTGCAAATTGATCTCGTTCAGGCCGCTTCACGCGGCATTTTATTGCACGACAGTCAGGTGACTTTTGCAGATTTGCAACAGGCAAAACTTTCTGTGCAGGCTAAATTGAGCGGTGAATTGCAGACGATGATGGATTTTGTTCGTCACAGTCCATTAAAAACCTCGGTGGGTGGTTTTTTACTGGATCTGCAGGCTAAGGGGGAGGCAAGTCTGGATCTGAAGTTAGACGTTCCTCTGCTGGCGGGACAACAGACCAAAGTAATCGGTCAGCTGAACTTGATGGATAATCGCTTAAATTCAAAACAGTTAAAAGTACGCTTAAGCCATTGCAAAGGTGCTATTAATTTTAGTGAAAAATCGTTTGCGATTAAAAAAGTACGCGCGCGTCTGAATGGGCGTCTGTTGCGAATTAAAACCGCACTATTGAACGATAAAAATCAAAAAATAACCCGCTTGAGTTTCCGCACAGAGCAGAAAGCACTTATTTTGAACAAGCAGTATCAAATCGGTCTCGGAGCGTATTTGCAAGGGCGCTCTTCATGGCAGTTGGATCTGGATATCCCGCATTCCGATTTTGGTTCGCCATTATTGCGTTTGAGCAGTCAACTAAAAGGCACTGAGGTGAGCTTGCCGCCGCCCTTCGATAAGTCGCAGCAGGAGGTCAAACGATTGTTGTTAGAGACTCGGCTTGGCTCGGGGTTGGGTGTTCAGACGGTGCGTTTTCAGTACGGTAAAACTGTGCATGGTCTGTTTCAACTTGAACATCAGCGTGAAACAGTCAAATTGGTGCGCGGTGAATTGCGTTTTCACGATGGCGAGGCAGAGTTGCCTGTGGCTCAAGGTATTCGCTTAGTAGGTAATCTACCGGAGTTGGCTCTGGATC
Source organism: uncultured Gammaproteobacteria bacterium (assembly GCA_964615985.1). Taxonomy (GTDB): domain Bacteria; phylum Pseudomonadota; class Gammaproteobacteria; order JAUZRS01; family JAUZRS01; genus JAUZRS01. Next base: position 14,302 of record CAZTQX010000040.1, read on the forward strand.
GTTGGTTGGTGGTGATACAAAGCCAGTCCGGTTCTGGCGGTAGTGGCAATGCAGATATTTTGGCGGCGGTGGATTTAAAGGTGAAACAGGCAACCTTGTTTGGTAAACCGCTGTTTCCAGTGGCCTTGCAACTGGAGCGTCAGCCCAAAAATTGGATTGCGCGCCTGAACAGCGATGGGGTACAGGGACGGATGATTTTGTCGAGAAGCGATTTCATTAATCAGCCGTTGGTGATCAACCTCTCTCATTTGGACTTAAGCGCTTTTCATCGGGCAGGATTGAATGAAGGAAATGATTCAGGAGAAGAGTGGTTGATTAACCCGCGTTTGCTGCCGCCGTTGCAGGTCTCCATTGAAGAGCTGCGTTGGGGTGAGCAGCGTCTGCGGCAGGTGCGCTTGGAGACTCGCCGTGAGGTGGATGGGCTCTCTATTCGGAAATTGGGTTTTACCAACCCCAATCTAGAGATGTTGGCTCAAGGGCATTGGCGTTCGGAGCAGAGTGAAGATCTCAGGGCGGTGGTGGCGCAAAATAGCCGTTTGAAGTTGACCATCAGCAGTGATGATTTAGGTGAGGGATTTCGTGATTTAGGTTATGTGGATACGATTCATGAAGGTCACGGTAAGTTGAAAGCTGCTCTTTCATGGCCTGGGTCGCCTTTTCAACCGCAGGTGGAGGGTCTAAAAGGCAATTTGTCGCTGCTCTTTAAAGATGGGCAGTTGAGTTCGGTTAATCCAGGGGTGGGTCGTGTTTTTGGTCTGTTGAGTTTGCAGGCGTTGCCACGCCGTTTGTCATTAGATTTTAAAGATTTTTTCAATAAGGGTTTCCGTTTTGATCTGATCAAGGGCAGTTTTTCTTTTCTTGATGGTCAGGCTTACACCAAAAATATGCTGATGAAAGGTCCGGTTGGCAATGTTTTGGTTAAAGGGCGTACCGGTTTGGTGGCGCAAGATTACGATCAAGTGATTACCATCAACCCCAATTTGGCAGGTTCGCTGCCGTTGGTGGGGTTGCTGGCAGGTGGCACCGGAGTGGGTTTGGCGGTGTTGGCACTGGAGGGCATTTTGAAATCTATGGGGGCGAAAGTCGAAGAGATAGGGCAATTGAAATATACTCTCGGCGGCAGTTGGAATAACCCCGATTTGGTGTTGGTGGCGGGAGAGGGTTTTGACGATGAAAATGACGATGAGTTGTAGTTCGGTATGGTTGCGTTACGCTCTGTTTATGGGGATCTTCCTATCAGGCTCTGTTTCTGCGCAAGAGGTTTATTCAATCAGTGCGGCAGAGTGGTCACAACCGCGCAACGGTGAGCGAGTACTGGCATTGCCAGCGATGGAGTTGCTATTACAGCAGTGGCAACAAGGTTCGATAGGAGAGATTGAACTACTCTATCCGGGAGGGGAGAGTGGATTATTATGGGCAAAGGAGCTGCAAGATTGGTTGGTGGCGTTGGGTATACCTTCGACTCAGATTCAGATCCGTATCGGCAGTCAAGCGGCGGATATTTTGCAAATGAAAATTTTAATCTCTAAGGAGTAGGGCAGTGAGTACAGTTGCAGCAATTCAAATGGCCTCTGGGCCGAACGTGCAGGCAAACCTGTTGGAAGCAGCGGGATTAATTGGTAACGCTGCTGAGGCGGGCGCTGAACTGATTGTCTTGCCCGAAAATTTTTCCATGATGGGGATGAAACCAGAGGATATCCTCAAAGTGGCGGAGCAACCAGGTTCCGGTTTGGTACAGGATTTTCTTGCCGATCAGGCCAAAAAGCACGGTATTTGGCTGGTGGGTGGTACGGTGCCTCTGAGCAGCAGCGATGAGAAACGAGTACGTCAGAGCTGTTTGCTGTTCAACGATCAGGGCGAGCAGGTGGCACGTTACGACAAACTGCATCTGTTTGATGTCCAGATTGAAGAGAGTGGTGACCGTTACCATGAGTCAGAGGTGATTGAGCCAGGCAGTGAGGCGGTGGTGGTGGATACGCCGTTTGGCAAATTGGGTTTGGCGATCTGTTATGACCTGCGTTTCCCAGAGCTGTTTCGTCAGTTGGTGGATCAAGGTATGGAGATTGCGGCGGTGCCGAGTGCCTTTACCAGTATCACGGGCAAGGCGCATTGGGAGTCGCTGGTGCGCGCCCGTGCCATTGAGAACTTGAGTTACGTCGTTGCTGCGGCTCAGGGGGGCTATCATATCAATGGTCAGGCGACGCACGGTCACAGTGTGATTGTCGATCCGTGGGGCAGTAAATTGGCCGAGCTGTCGCAGGGAGTGGGTCATATCTCTGCGCGTCTGGACAGAGACCGTCTCAACAGCACCCGCAAAAATTTCCCCGTGATTGAACATCGCCGTCTGCGTTGCGAGATGGTGTAGAGCACTTTTGTCTCTATGGATCTCTACCTCAAACCCAGTTTGATAATTGATTGGCAACAGCCAACGGTGCTGGCAAAAGCCAGTGAGTTGGCGCGAGGTTGCGTAATAGATGAATTGATTGCCAAAGCTTGTTTTGAATTTGTCCGTGATGAGATCAAACACAGTGGCGATTACCGTCTGAATCCCGTCACCTGCCGAGCTTCTCAGGTACTCGAACATAAAAGCGGTTACTGCTACGCCAAAAGCCATCTGTTGGCGGCGTTGCTGCGTGCCAACAACATCCCCGCAGGACTCTGTTATCAACGTCTGACCATTGATGGTCTACAACCCCCGTTTTGTCTGCACGGCCTAAATGCGGTCTATCTGAACGGAGCTTGGTATCGTATGGATGCCAGAGGCAATAAAGAGGGCGTGAAAGCGGAGTTCACCCCGCCTGAAGAGTGTTTGGCGTTTCCCATTGTGGTGGAAGGTGAACGGGATCTGGCTGGGGTTTATGCAGAGCCTTTGGATGAGGTGGTGGCGATTTTGAGCAGTGCAACTACGTTTCAGGAGGTGTTGGATTGTTTGCCGGATGTTGAAATTTTGAGAAAATAACGGCTTTAAAGATTGTGGCTCTTAATGGATTCCTAGGTCGTGGTATAGAATAGTCATATTGAACCTAATT
>CAZTQX010000041.1:0-5764 GCA_964615985.1 uncultured Gammaproteobacteria bacterium
ATTAGGTTCAATATGACTATTCTATACCACGACCTAGGAATCCATTAAGAGCCTTATCTTTTATCCAGCATCCAATTGAGCGAACTCAGATCTGAGCACCGCACTTTGCGAGAGAAACGTGATGCCGATCGGATAAAGGCAGTTCTGTTGCTGGGAACGGGCTGGTCAGTAAGTCAGGTTGCAAAAGTCTTGTTGATGGATCCCAATACGGTGAGAACGTATCACCGTCTTTTCTCAGAAGGCGGCATAGAAACATTATTAACACGTCATCATCTGGGCGGCTTTACCTATCTGGCAGCGGCGGAAGAGGCGGAGCTAACGACCCATTTAGAGAAAGAGCTGCATTTAACCGCCAAATCGGTAGCGGCTTATATCAAGAAACGTTGGCAACGTGAATTACAGTAGTCGTGGCGTTGTTGCTCTACTGCATCGTTTGGGATTTTGTTACAAAAAACCGAAGTTGATTCCAGGTAAAGCGGATGCCGAAGCCCAAGAAGCCTTTTTGGAAGAGTACAAAAAACTCAAAGAAAACAAGGGTAAAGCGGATGAAATCTTGTTCATGGACGCGACTCATCCGCATCACAACCCTGTTGTTGCTTGTGGCTGGATCAAGAAAGGCCATGAATTTGAGCTGCGGAGCAACACAGGCCGTCAACGCTTAAACATCAACGGCGTGATCAACATTCAGAACTTGGATGCGGTGACTCGATTTGATGACAGCATCAACGCAGAGAGTACAATTGCTCTGTTTCAACAGATCGAAAAGCACTATCCCAAGGCAAAGAAGCTGCACATTATTTGTGATAATGCACGTTATTATCGTTCACGAAAAGTCAGTGAGTATCTGGAAACGTCAAAAATCGAGTTATGTTTTTTACCGCCCTACTCGCCCAATCTCAACTTGATTGAACGATACTGGAAGTATTTCAAAAAGACCCTTCTTTACAACCGATATTACGAAACCTTCTCTGAATTTAAGCAGGCGTGTGAGAATTTTTTTGCGAATGCAAAAGATCATGCTGTGGCTCTGAAATCGTTACTGACAGAGAATTTTCATATTATTGGAAAAATTCAGAACTGAATTTTAGAGTGCAACAGGTATATCATATTGGTAACTACTTTCAAAAAAATAGCTGTGTAATTATAATCATAAAAACCAACAGGCAGCAAAAAAGAGCAGCAAAGCATGGATACTTGGTTCAAAAAACAGTGTTTTCACCTACAGATTAAACTGCTGATCCTCTTCAAACCCGCACGGCTTTTCGACAAAATCAATCAACTGGATTGGTACAAAAACACCTTACAAACGTGGGTTAAGGATCAAGGCTTCAACGCAGGTGAAAAAATACTAGAGGTGGGTTGTGCCTCTGGGTCTTTAACCGCTTTTATCGCGCAATCGGGTTGTATCGCAACGGGAGCGGACTACTCAAAAAATATGCTTAAGCTGGCTAAAAACAGACACAGCAACATCGAATTTCTGAATGCTGATGCAACCGACCTGCCTTTTACAGACGATCTGTTTGATGGGGTTATTGCAGCCTCTCTTATCAATATCGTGGCCGATAAAAAAAAGGCAATGCACGAGCTGTCACGCACCTGCAAAAAAGGCGGGGTGGTTTCTATCTTGGTACCGGCAGAAAAATTTGGTGACAATGATTTTTTAGCACTCAAAACCGTCCTCGGCATTGAAGGGTTTTCTGCGGCAGCTATGGAAGCTTGGCATAAAAACCCACCGAAAATGAACATCGCTGATATTTCACAGCTGTTTAAACAAGCTGGGTTGACAGAAATCCGTACAAAACATTATCTGCAAGGCATGGTTGTCTCTGTCTCAGCAGTTAAACCCGCATAGTCTCAGCTTAACCCTGCCTTCTGCCACGAAAAGCCAGCAACATCAGCCCCATCATCCACCAGCTCAGAGCACCACCACCCGAGGTAATCGAAGCTGCTGCAACGACGGTAACCATCAAAGTCTCAGGAGCAGATGCATTGCCTGCCGCATCGGTAGCCACCATCATAACGGTGTAAACACCCACTTGATTACTGTCCACAATGCCCGTAATCACGATCTTGCTTGAAGTCGAATCAAACACACCATCCACCGCATCCACCGCCGTGATGGTCGGTTGAATGTAATTAGCCCCTTTAACCAACGTAATCGAATTGCTAGAGAGGCTTAGGGTCGGCGGCGTGGTATCAACCACCGTCACGGTACGCGCCAATTGAGTGCTGTTACCGGCTCGATCCAGCACAGAATATTCAACACTCTGCGCTCCCAGCGTGGCAGTATCAACCCCGTTTACAATCGTCAATTTTGTACTGATATTGCCATCGACAATATCACTGGCAGTGGCTCCGGAATCAACATAGGTCGAACCAAACTCAATACTCAGAGCCGCATTGCCAATGATATTAATAGCCGGTGGTGTGTTGTCTTCAACAGTCACCACCACGCTGGTCTGAGCACTGTTGCCAGTAGAATCTTGCACGGTGTAAATCACCACATAACTGCCTGGCAAGGACGCGTTAACCGTGCTGGTCATGATGATGGCAGAGGTCAAATCCCCATCCACCGCATCGCTGGCAGTGGCCGTCGGAGCCACAAACGTGCTGCCCGCTTCATGGGTCAGAGTCGTTACGCCACCATCAACACCAATGACAGGATTGTCTCTGTCCAACACCACCACGGTACGGCTGACACTCTGGGCCGCATTGCCACTGGAATCAGTGACGTTATAAATCACCGTGTAGACACCTGGCACCGCAGTATCAACCGGATTAGTAACCATGATTGAAGCACTAATATCGCCCTCAAAGGTATCGGTGGCCACCGCTCCGGCATCGTTATAAATCGCACCGGCACTCAAGTTAAGAATATCACCGCCGTTACGCACCAAGGTCGGAGCAATCGTGTCCACCACCTTGACCGTGCGAGTCACGGTAACGGCGGCATTCCCCGCCGCATCGCTGACATTGTAACTGACTGCATAAGTGCCAATAACGGCTGTGTTGACGGTGCTGATTACAGCAATGTTTAGGCTGATATCACCATCAACATTATCAAACGCTGTCGCACTCAAATCGGTGTAGGTCGTACCCGCTTCGACGCTCACCGTAGGCAATCCATTCAGAGTAATCACGGGCTGATCGCTGACCACCACCACCTGACGAGCTGCGGTTGCCACATTGCCGACGGCATCCGTAGAGGTGTAAGTGACGGTGTAAGAACCCGCCACAGCGGTATCAACAACAGCAGCGGCATCGTTCGTCACTGCCGTCACACCATCAAAGCTGTCCAGCGCGGTTGCTCCGACATCGTTATAAACATCACCCACCACCAAATTCACCGTGGTGCTGGTCTGCCCCGCTGGCACCACCACCGAAATAATCGGTGCAGTGGTATCAGAAACCGTCACAGTACGAATCACTTGAATAGCGGCATTGCCAGAAGCATCACTAACATCGTAACTGACGTTATAAACCGCAGGCAGTGTGGAGTCTGGCACAACACCACCCACAACCACTGCCGCTGCATTCACTGCTGTATCAAAACTGTCACTGGCACTAAAACCAGGATCGAGATAATTGTTCACCGTCGGCGTGGCTTCCACATGAGTGACGTTGCCACCGATTAAGCTAATCACAGGTTGGGTGGTATCTGTCACATTCACAGTACGAGTTGAGATACTCACCAAATTTACGCCATCAGTAGCCGTATATATGACCGTGTATATTCCCAGCAGAGCGGTATTAACTGCCGTAGCGGCATCATCAATCAACGTCACCGCTGCTGCTGCGTTATCCGTTGCGGTTGCTCCCAGATCGACATAAGCCAACCCCGCCTCCGCTTGCACTGTAGCAGCACCGTTTAAGGTGATCGTTGGAAGGGTGGTATCCACCACCGTGACCGCACGAGTCACCTGAAGGGCGGCATTGCCAGCGGCATCATTGACATCATACGTCACCGAATAGGCACCAGGAGTGGTGATGTCTACGGAATCGAGCCGTGCAATATTGGCGCTGATATCACCATCCAGACCATCCAGTGCCGTTGCTCCTGCATCGGCATAAACCGCCCCCGCTTCGTGATTGATAATGTTGGCACCCAACATAGAAACCACCGGAATCACAGCGTCCACCACGGTCACGGTGCGCGTCAATTGCACTGCCGCATTACCCGCCGCATCACTGCCATCGTAGGTGACGACGTAATCACCAGGGACGCTTACATTGACCGTTGCCCCACCCAGCGTGGCAGCTTTTTGCAGATCAAAATTATCGTTCACCAGAGCGCCTTGTTCGACGTAGGTTACGCCAATGGGATCCGCTTGAAGGGTCTGTGCGGCCAATCCGGTTAGAGTGAGAGTCGGCACGGTCAAATCCACATTAAAAAGCGTTGCCGTCGAAGTCGGACCGATGTTACCCGCCAGATCCGTCACCTGAGCGGTTAAGGAATAATTTTGCCCTTCGGTAAACAGATGGCTCAAACTCCAGCTGCCATCTCCTGCTGCTGACACCAAACCCAAACTGGTCAGACCCTCCAACACCTCCACCGTACTGCTCGCCTCGGCGCTGCCACTGATCGTGTTATTGGCCGTTTTACTGCTGGAACCATCAACGGGCGCTGCAATACTGGGTGCCAGTGTTGGAGGAACGGTATCCAAAATAATCGAAGCGCTGGCCTCACTTAAATTGCCCTCGCCATCAAGAAATTGCGCCGCCAACGCTTTTGTCCCCTCTCCAGTGGCCAGCAGTGGCCAAGAGAGCGCAGCGGCGTAATTTTGCCAATTGCCCCAAGTAACTCCACCATCTTCACTGATGCGCATCAGACGGCAACCACTGCCAACAACACCATCATCACAATCTAAGCCCAATGTGACCGTAGTTTGATTGGTGTAGGCCGCACCATTATCAATGCTCAAGGCCACCGTCGCAGGCAGCAGATCCAGAGACACATTACGAATGCGATGATTATTGCTGTCAGCAAAATACAATGCCGTCCCATCAATTACAAAACCGGCAGGGAAACGCAAAGCCGCCAAATTTGCATCCCCTCCATCGCCACTAAAACTGGCCACTCCATTGCCAGCCAGAGTAGTAATCAATCCCGCAGAGGTTATTTTACGGATACGATGACCCTTGTATTCCGAAACGTAAAGGTTGCCGCTGGCATCCAAAGCCAAGCCAGTCGGGGTATTAATTTGTGCCGCTGTCGCCACCCCCACATTCACTGGAGCAACCGAGACATCCCCCGTTGAAGCAGCAGTTCCATCCCCCACCAACGTCGCAGGGACTCCCGTTGCCAGCACCACCTTTTGCACTCGATTATTAAACGAATCTGCGATAAGCAGATCACCGGCTGGATCGAAAATAAGGTCTTGCGGATAATTTAATACCCCCTTGGTGCCATCACCGACCACGGTTGAGATCGTGCCGGTATTTGCTCCGCTCAAAAGCACTTTGCGAATACGGTTGTTCTGTGCATCAGCAATGTAAAGATCCCCAGCCGCATCAAAAGCAAGACCGGTCGGACCATATAATTTCGCTGCGCTTGCAGCGGCACCGTCACCAGCAAAACCCGCCGTACCGTCACCGGCCACCACATTCAAGGCTTGGCTGGTCAAATCCACCTGAAAAACTTGCTGACCACCAAAGCTGGCCACAAACAGCGCATTGTCTTTAATGGCTAAACCACGCGGATTATTAATGCCACTGATAAAGGTTGAAATCAGCCCTGCTGAATCAACTTTACGAATCACGCTGT
>CAZTQX010000041.1:5864-17207 GCA_964615985.1 uncultured Gammaproteobacteria bacterium
CCACTGATAAAGGTTGAAATCAGCCCTGCTGAATCAACTTTACGAATCACGCTGTTTTGTGAGTCGGCAATATAGAGATTACCTGCTGCATCCAAAACCGCATCGTAGGGCGTATTTAGCAATGCTGCTGTGGCAGCCCCTCCATCGCCGCTCAATCCAGGAACCAGCCCAGAACCCGCCTCGGTTGTAATCACCCCAGAATAAGCCAGTGGTGAGAGCAAACTCGCAATCAAAACAGTTAATGTTGATAATTTAACCATCGTGGTGTTTTCCTTGATTGTAAACGGGCAGAGGTAATACGAACTAATGCAGATACTGTGCTTAACAACATCACATAAAAATCTGAGTAAAGAGGGAAAACGGAATGGTAAAAGTAGGAAGTGTGATCGGCATCACAGTTGTTATTGGGAACAATGATTTATTCTTATCCACGTTGTAGAGAGAAGAAGTGGATTATTAAATAGAAAAGGCTTACCTAAGCTGTTTCTCATTTAATACATTTATAGTTTTCGCTTGCAGCACATTTTTGACACCGGCTTCAGTGTTTGTTGTCGCCATTAATACATTAACGTATTGCCATGTAGAAAATATTAATAAGAGACCAAATAAGCTCATCCATTTTGCAAAGCTCATTGATTATCTCCTTGAATTAAATAAAGCGCCGTCCTTGGCATTATTGATCCTCCCTGACATCCTTGGCGACTTACGCTGCCACTAACATCCCTAGTAGTGAACCCACCGACGTAAGCACAGGTGAAGTCTACGTTTCGCCTCTAACAAAAAACTGACGCTAACAATCAGCTCAAAAACGGGGCAGATTCGCCTCGAACGGCAAGCGGTATTCTTGCGGATAAGATGGCGAGACAAAATACAAGCCACGCCCAGGCGCAGTGATGCCCGCCACCGTACGATCCTTAGCGGCCAACACCTCAGCCACCCAAGCGGTTTCTCGCTCACCCTGACCCACCGCCATCAATACTCCGCTTATAATTCGTACCATATTATGCAAAAACGCATTGGCGGTGATGTCAATATAGAGATAATCCCCCTCACGCCGAACGCTCAGGTGATGAATGCTACGGTTAGGATGAGGAGCCTGGCAGGAGCAAGAACGAAACGAGGTGAAATCATGCTGACCCAGCAAATGCTGAGCAGCCTCATTCATCAGGGTCTCATTTAAAGGGTGATAAATCCAAGTCACCCTCTCCCGCAACAGAGCCGAGCGCATGGGACGATTCAAAATAACGTAACGATAACTGCGCGCCGTGGCCTTAAAACGCGCATGAAAATCATCGCTCACTGGCTGTGCCCAGAGAAAATTAACATCAGAGGGTAAGTTGCTATTGCCGCCCATCAACCACGCTTTCATCGGTCGATCAACAGAAGTCTCAAAATGTATGATCTGTGAAATCGCATGCACACCTGTGTCGGTACGTCCGGCACAGATCACCTTAATTGCCTCACCCGCCACCTTGGCCAAGGCCTTCTCGACAAGACCTTGAACGGTACGTGTGCCAGCCTGCTTCACTTGACTTTGCCAGCCACAAAAATGACTGCCGTCGTATTCAACGCCCAAGGCAATTTTCATCACAGTTTTGCAACCCAACGCAATAAGAACACCATCACGAGCAGAAAAACCCACTGCCACCAAGGTGGGTTTGCTCGCGCAGGAATCTCAACCTGACGTTCTGGAGAGAGGTCGGCTTGTCGTAACGCCAGTTGCAACGCATGGACAAAATAAGCGGCTATTTTATCAATTAATGAGAGTCCGGTTAGGTCTGGCTTCAACTCTGACTCCCAACGCTGGCGCATATCTGCCAAAGTCTCAATCACCAGCGCCAAACGCAAGGCCAATTTATCTCGTTTCAAACCCAACAGAGACAAAGGTTTGACCAGCCAATAAATGGCCTCCACCAACTGCGGCAACGGAGTTGTTTCCAGTAAAATCACCACACTGGCAACCAATAAAATCAAAATCGAACAATATTGCAGACCGGCTAACAAACCTGCCACCCAAGCCCAAGAGTCGTGCACCAAACCACTGGGCTGCATCCAACTGTACAAAATCAATATGGAGAGAAAAAGCCAACGCAAACGCAGCAAAGATCGCCACAACAAGCGCCATTCAATGGCACAGAAATGCACCAGCAGCAATAATAAAAGAGATGAAAACAGCAACAAGGGCACGGATGCGCCCCAGACCAAATTAATAGCAAACAGCAAATAAGCAAAAAGCTTAATGCCGGGATGAAGTGACCAGTTCAACATTACAGCATCAAGACGGTGGCAGTTTTTTCAGCAAACCTTGAGCAGCACTTTTTTGCTGCTCGGTCACCTGATCCGATGCCAAAACATCGTTTAAGCTGTGCTGCGCACTCTCCCCGTCCCCCATATCAAGGTAGGCTTGCGCCATTTCCAACATGGTTTCCACTTCATCCACATCATCGATGATGTCTTCCATATCGTCTAACTCAGCATCAAAACCCGATGCTCCATCCATGGTTTGATCCATCCCGTCAATACGCAGTGAATCTGCCACACTGTCCAGATGCAAACTGTCATCCATGCTCTCAAGCAACAGGCTGTCGTCTAAAAGCTCGTCATCCAGCTCTTCAGGCCCTTCAACCAAAGTCGCATCTCCATCACCCAAACTCTCTTCCAAGGCCTCCAGAGAAGGCAAGTCATCATAAGAGTCATCCAGAGAAGGCAAAACTTGAGAGTCACCGGTCTCATCTAGATCAGGCAGAGGCTCCAAACCGTCCAAACTAACATTCAAGGAATCCAGATCCAAACCATCCAAACCCTGCGTATCTAGACCTTCTAAACCATCCAGTAACTCATCCTCTTCACGGCTCAACTCATCGTTAAAACCCGAAGAGTCCAACATGTCACTGGAAAGATCAGCAGACAGAGAAAGACCATCTCCCTCCATATTGGTACTCAATAATTTTTGCAGATCGGTATCATCGGGGTTGATAATACCCGTCGCGTCCGCTGGCAAACCAGACGATTCAAACTCGGCATCGTCCTCTATCTCAGGAATCATGGGCAAATCATCCGAGGTGAGACCCAAACCATCCACATCCAAAGCTGACATATCCAGCTCCAAACCATCACCAATGGAAGCGTCCAGCAGAGCATCTTCTTCCATACTCAACGGATCCATATCAGCACTTTCCAGCAAAGAATCATCGTTCAGCTGAGTCTCACCCAAATCATCATCCAAAAGATCCAGATCATCATCGGGAATTTCCAGATTAAGCTCTTCACCCGCCAAACTCTCTTCAAGACGAAAATCGAGACCGCTGACATCAGCAATGTCCGTTTCATCCAGTACAAAATCGGTATTATCCGGTTTAACGGGTTCCAGATCGGCCACTTTCACATCAGAGCTGACTTCACCGGCAAACAGTTCATTACGTGGACAAAGCTCTTTGCCCATCACCACCACCCGTTCCCAAAGAGGGTGGTTATCATCGTTCAAGACATCTTTAAAAGAAGCCGCACACTCTTCAAATGCAGGAATGTTTTTAGAGGCAAAATAAGTCTCTAACAGCTTCTCCTGATACTCATGACAGTCTGGCTTATCTCTTAAAGCGCCTTTCAATAGATCCTCAGATTGTGGGTAAAGCCCGTAAGCTAAATAAACATCAGCCTCGGCAATGGTGTCATCTTTGGGTAACTCATCAGCCGGTAATTCATCGTCCAATCCTGCCAAGGAATCACCCTCGTCCTCCTGCTCGTTTTTAACGCGAGCCTCACGAGCTTCTCGAGTAACACCTTCCATCTGCTCTTGATCGAGAGCTTGAGTCTCATCATGTGCATTCGCAAAGTTTGGCTCTTCATCCTCATCTGTTATCTCACCATCGGCGCTTTCATCATCGGCGCTTTCATCATCGGCGCTTTCATCATCAGCATCCGTATCAGACTCATCAGCCATTTTTTTACGGCGAACCAACAACCAGCCGACCAGTAACAACAAAACCCCAGCGGCCGATCCCATCAACAGTTGCGGCTCTTTCAACCAACCATCGATCAAACCCACTTCTGGTTCTTTATTTAACAAGCTGGGCAATGTTTTAGCTGCTTGCAACTCCTCAGCAGTCAGTTCGGGCAGAGGCTCTTCTTTAACCACAATGGGTTTTTCATTGCCTGCTGGCACAGAGAGTTCGCTGGGAGCCAACTCTTTCTCAATCGGCTCAAGCACTTCTGCAGTTGTAGTTTCTTCACGTTCAATCACCACCGGTTCTGGTTTAACGTCCGCTTCAACAACCACAACCGAATCAGCAGCCTTCTCTTTTTCTACTTCTGCTGCCTCGCGCTCTTCACGCAAACGTTTCAAACGTGCTTGAAACTCAGCCAACTCAGACTCTTGCACACTGACCAACTGATCCATTTTGCTGGCGGTTTTTTCCAAGTCGGCCACTTCAGAACGCAATTCACGGTTACGCAGTTTTTCGGAAGTTAACTCTTCTTTGGCAAAACGTACCGTTGCACTCACACCCACTTTTTGTGGATTTTCTTTATTTGCAATCTGGGTACGATCATCCGATTTATCTGTCGCTGTATTTCGATCCGGTGCTTGAATCGAGAGACGATCTGTAGGCAACGGTTTATCAGCAACCATTTTTGGAGCCTTAACCACCTCCTTGGGAGCAGGTTTAATCTTAACTGGGCTTGGCTCTTTCTTCTGCGGCTGACGCACAGCCACATTTGTCCGTCCTTGAGTTGCCAATGTACGCCAGAGAGCGTTGTGCTCACCCACTTGAGCAATCGCCTCACGCGCAGTTAAAGAACGCGCCTCATCAGAGTCAGGAATGCGTAATACCACGCCTCGTTTTAGCAGATTAATGTTGTCATCAATAAATGCCTGTGGGTTGTAACGCAAGATGGCCAGCATCATCTGTTGTACAGATACCTTAGACGAACGAGAGCGACTGGCAATTTTCCATAACGTCTCATTACGGCGCACAGGTCCATACTCATCATCAGAAATAGCTGACTCAAATTTAACTGGTTTGGATGTCGCCCGAGATTCCTTGTCCAGCGGCACAGAAGCCATTTTAGTCGGCACACTGCGACGCTCAGTGGCCACGTTATCAACGGCACGTTCACGGCGTTGATGCTCCATACGGTCAGCCAAAGATTTACGGCGATCAAATAAGGTGCCCTGACGCGGAGTTTGAGTGGATGCACGCTCAGTAGAAGGGTTAACGGATGCTGCTGGACGACGGATCGGAGTGGGGACTGCTGGCGCTGGTTGAATAACGGACTCGGGTTCAACACGTGCGCTAACAACTCCCGATTGGGAGCGTGGCTGAGTCATAAAAACGGGGGGATCCAACAACAGAGTGTATTCACGCACCAAACGACCACGAGGCCAATCAATCTCAATTAAAAAATTGAGAAACGGCTCCACCACCGCCTTCTGGCTCGTCACCTGAATATAAGGTTTGCCGCGAAGATCTTGCTGCACGGCAAAACGCAACTGAGTCAGCAAAAGAGGCCGCTCTAAACCCGCCTTTTCAAAGGCCTCTTCCGAGGCCAGCGTCACAATCATCTCTTCGGTTTCCGCACCACGCACGGAAAGCAGCTCAATTTGAGCATCCAAACGTTGGTTTAGAGACGATTTTACCTCAATCTCCCCCAGCCCCAAGGCATAAAGGATTCCAGAGGAAAATAATAAATACAGGGCTGACGCTAAGGTTAGTTTACGCACGATCTTTACGCTCTCTCAGTTATTTCCTTCCAGTAGCGCAAACCTAACGGTTTTTTATTACTGCCACTGGGAGCATTTCCATAGAATATACTTTAACTTAACCACTTAAGTTGTTCTAACTATAGGTTATAAGTACTCGTTAATCAAAATTTCTGCAATTTGCACGCTGTTCAGAGCCGCACCCTTCCGTACATTATCCGCTACCACCCATAGATTTAGCCCTCTTGGGTGAGAGATATCTTCGCGAATGCGTCCCACATAAACCGGATCAGTCCCCGCACCTTCGGTGCCCGAAGTGGGATAACCACCGTCTTCATGTTGATCCATCACCACCACACCCTCGGCTTTCTCCAGCAACTCACGCGCCGCTTTTGCACTGATTTTATCGCGTGTTTCAATGTGAATCGCTTCCGAGTGCCCTGAGAAAACCGGTACCCGCACGGCGGTGGGGTTAACCAAAATAGCATCGTCTTCAAAGATCTTCTGGGTCTCCCAGACCATCTTCATCTCCTCTTTGGTATAGCCGTTCTCCTGAAACACGTCAATCTGCGGCAAGACATTAAAGGCAATCTGCTTCGGATAGACCGAAACTTCAACCGGCTTGGCACTCAACAACGCATAGGTCTGTCCTGCCAACTCCTCAATCGCCTCTTTACCGGTACCGGAGACCGCTTGATAGGTCGCCACATTAATGCGTTCAATCCCAACAGAATCGTATAATGGCTTCAACGCCACCAGCATTTGAATCGTCGAGCAATTGGGATTAGCGATAATGCCCTTGGTTGTGTAGTTGGCAATCGCATGCGGATTGACCTCCGGCACCACCAGCGGAATATCGTCGTCGTAACGAAATTCCGAGGTGTTGTCGATCACCACACAGCCCGCTGCCGCCGCTTTGGGGGCGTAAATTTTGGAGATGGAGCCGCCCGCCGAAAAAAGACCAATCTGCACCTTGGAAAAATCAAAATCGGCCAGATCCTCGATTTTTAGCAACTTATCGCCAAACTCCACCCGCTTGCCCACCGAACGGCTGCTGGCCAAGGCGTAGACCTTCCCCACCGGAAAATTCCGTTCCGCCAAAATGGACAACATGGTCTCACCCACCGCACCGGTGGCACCCACTACCGCAACATCAAAGGTTCTGCTCATTCTAATCTGTCAATCCTGTTAATTTTTATTACGCTTTATCACACAAAGCCGCGACGACCGCATCACCCATCTCAGCACTGCCCACCTGCTGACAACCTTCAGAGGCGATGTCCAAGGTACGCAGACCTTGATCCAAAACATCACCGACAGCCACCTCAATGCGATCCGCCAACGCTGTTTCGTTCAAGGTGTAACGCAGCATCATCGCCACCGACAAAATGGTCGCCAGAGGGTTGGCCACCCCTTGACCGGCGATGTCCGGCGCTGAACCGTGAATCGGCTCGTACATGCCAAAACCATCCGAGTTCAAAGAAGCGGAGGGCAACATGCCGATGGAACCGGTCAACATTGCCGCCGTATCGGAGAGAATATCGCCAAACATGTTTTTCGTCACCATAACATCAAACTGTTTCGGCTCTTTCACCAACTGCATGGAAGCGTTATCCACGTACATGTGCGACAACTCCACCTCAGGATACTCTTTTGCGACCCGTTCCATCACTTCGCGCCACAGTTCTGAGACCTCCAGCACATTGGCTTTATCCACCGAACAGACCCGCTTGTCGCGTTTCATCGCTATTTTAAAGGCACTGTGAGCGATGCGCTCAATCTCATGCTCGGCATACACCAAGGTGTTGTAACCCTGTTGCTCACCATTTTCCAGCGTGCGAATACCACGAGGTTGACCAAAATAGATCCCGCCAGTCAGCTCACGCACGATCATCATGTCCAAGCCGGATACGACTTCAGGTTTCAAGGTCGAAGCGTCCGCCAACTGCGGATACAAAATTGCGGGGCGCAGATTGGAAAACAGCTCCAAATTGGAACGCAACCCCAACAAGCCCTTTTCAGGGCGTTTTTCACGGGGCAGTTGTTCGTACTGAGGCCCGCCTACCGCACCCAACAGCACCGCATCGCTGTCACGACAGAGCTGCAAAGTGGCCGCAGGCAGCGGATCACCGGCTGCATCGTAACCGGCACCGCCCACGGGTGCTTCGTTCAGCTCGACCTGAAAACCGAACGCGCTTTTTAGGCACTGCAAAACCTTGACCGCTTCGGCAACAATCTCAGGGCCGATGCCATCACCGGGCAAAATCGCAATTTTTTTACTCATTATTTCTGCTCCTGCGCAAACAACCAAGGCGCTGCATTTTTACGTTGCTGTTCATAAACACGAATCTGATCCGCGTGTTTCAAGGTCAAACCGATGTCATCCAAGCCGTTCAAGAGGCAATATTTACGGAACGAATCCACCTCGAATTCAATCACCTCACCCGCAGGAGTCATCAAGATTTGTGCTTCTAAATCCACACTCAAGGCATAACCTTCAGCATTGGCCACCTCGGCAAACAGTTTTTCAACCACCTCTGCTGACAACACAATCGGCAACAGACCGCTTTTAAAGCTGTTATTAAAGAAGATATCGGCAAAACTGGGAGCGATCACCACTCGAAAGCCGTAATCGTCCAGCGCCCAAACGGCGTGTTCACGGGATGAACCACAGCCAAAATTTTCACGCCCCAGCAGCACTTCTGCGCCAGCGTAACGGCTCTGATTTAAAATAAAATCGGGGTTCAAACGGCGCTTACTGGAATCGTCTCCAGGCTCACCAGGATCAAGATAACGCCAATCATCAAACAGATTAGGACCAAAACCGCTGCGTTTGATCGACTTCAAATACTGCTTGGGAATAATGGCATCGGTGTCCACATTAGGCCGATCCAACGGCGCAACCAAGCCTTTAAAGGTGTTAAATTTTTTCATCTTTAGGCTCCCAAATTGACAAAATGACCGGCGATGGCCGCCGCTGCCGCCATCGCAGGGCTGACCAAATGAGTTCGACCACCCGCGCCTTGACGACCCTCAAAATTTCGGTTCGAAGTCGAGGCACAACGCTCACCCGCTTCCAAACGGTCGGCGTTCATGGCCAGACACATGGAGCAGCCCGGCTCACGCCACTCAAAACCAGCTTCGATAAAGAGTTTATCCAAACCCTCTTTTTCCGCCTGCTGTTTCACCAACCCCGACCCCGGCACCACCATCGCCAGCGCCACCGAACCGGCCACTTTGCCGCCTTGAATAACCGCCGCTGCATCACGCAAATCTTCAATGCGCGAGTTGGTACAGGAACCGATAAAAACTTTATCTATGGCGATGTCGGTGATCTTCATCCCCGCTTGCAAATCCATATACGCCAAGGCTTTACGCATGCCGTTGGCCTTGACCTCATCCGGCTCCTGCGCTGGATCGGGCACCACCGCATTGGCTGCCACCACCATCTCTGGCGAGGTTCCCCAAGTGACCTGCGGTTTGATCTGGCTGGCATCCAAACGCACCACCTTATCAAAGCTCGCGCCCTCATCAGAGACCAACTGCGACCACGCCGCCACAGCCTGATCCCAAACTGCGCCCTTCGGTGCGTAGGGACGACCGTGCAGATAATCCAAGGTGGTTTGATCCACCGCCACCATGCCCGCGCGAGCGCCGCCTTCGATGGCCATATTGCAGACCGTCATGCGCCCCTCGATTGAGAGTGCTTGAATGGCCGAACCACCAAATTCAATGGCGTAGCCAGTGCCACCGGCAGTGCCGACCTCGCCGATAATGGCCAAAACGATGTCCTTGGCGCTCACCCCTGCACCCACCTCACCATCAACGGAGATCAACATCGACTTGGATTTTTTCTGAATCAAACACTGCGTGGCCAGCACATGCTCCACCTCGGAGGTGCCGATACCAAAAGCCAGCGCCCCAAACGCACCGTGAGTGGCGGTGTGAGAGTCACCACACACCACCGTCATGCCTGGCAGCGTCGCGCCCTGCTCAGGGCCGATCACATGCACGATGCCTTGACGAACATCGCCAACGCGAAACTCGGTAATCCCCAGCTTTGTACAGTTTTCATCCAGAGTTTCCACTTGCAGACGCGCCACCGGATCGGTGATGCCCGCCGCTCGATCGGTGGTGGGGACGTTGTGATCCGGCACCGCTAAAATGGTGTCAATACGCCACGGTTGTCGTCCCGCCACTGCCAGCCCTTCAAACGCCTGTGGTGAAGTCACCTCATGCACCAGATGACGGTCTATGTACAGCAACGCCGTACCGTCTTCTTCCGAGCGGACTAAATGATCATTCCACAACTTATCGTACAAATTTTTAGCGGCCACTCACACACCCTCCTACAAAATGGATTCGCCATCCTACTCCCACCCAAATTATTACTCAAACGCATAATTCTCATACAACTCATGCAACCTAAGAATAATCAATAAACTCATGTTTAAGCCAAAATTAAGATCTACTAGGTCATTAAGGGTAAAAAGACGCTATTATGCTACTTACAACGCCCCAAGAGCGTTCGAATCTCAATAATTCCAATAAACTAGGAGTGCCTCGTGCTCAATAAAAACCTCTTTATTTTAGCCATTACCGGTTTTTTCATCTTTGGACTCGCCAGCTGCGGCGGTGACTCTGAAACAGAAGTTCCTACCACCGAAAAAAGCCCTTCTGTCGAACAAAAGCGTTCTTCCACAACAAGTGAAGCTGCAACACATGCAGATCAACCAGCGGTCGCAAGCAACATCAACGCAATACAAAACAACCAAAAAGCCGCCACACACTCGAAACAACCTTGGAGCTACAGTGGCACGCAAGGGCCCGAACACTGGGGCGAACTGGATGCAGCATGGGCAACCTGTAAAGCAGGCAATCGCTCAGCCATGGTTGAGCGTGGCACAGCCCACCAATCACCAGTCAATTTTTCCGGTGACACTCAGCTGGTCACACTGGTTTTAACCGGTGCCGACAAGAGTCTCAATTTCAGCCGCAAAAACAACGGTCACACCATTCAGTTAAATGAAAACGACTCGGCAGGTGACGTAACCATTGAGCTACGCGGTGTCACCTACACTTTAACTCAATTCCATTTTCACGCGGGCAGTGAACACAACGACCATGGCAAACAAACCGCCATGGAGGTCCACTTTGTCTTCGTCAACGAAGGTGATGCCGAGACCACTCGTTATGCGGTCGTCGGGCTATTTATCGATGCAGGCAAGAGCAACCCCGCCCTAGCCAAAGCGCTCGGTGCATTACTGCCCAAGGCGAATCACAGCGACAATACGACAATCAGTATAAAGGTTGCCAAGATTCTCCATGACAGCGGTAAAGCCTACCGTTATAACGGCTCTTTCACCACGCCGCCCTGTACTGAAGATGTTCAATGGACGGTGATGGCTCAACACGCCACCCTTGGCGCTGCCGAGATCAAAGCCTTTACCGATCTCTACAGCGACAACTTCCGTCCTCTCCAAGGCAGCTTGAACTAGGCTTTAAACTCACCCACCGAAGTCATTCCTCGGTGGGACTGTCAGATCAGACAAATCCACTTTACTATTGTCCAAAAACCTACAATACAAAAATGGCTCTTCGACGTTTTGAGTGGAATCGAGTCTAAATTTATGCCAGATTCCCCA
>CAZTQX010000042.1:0-8583 GCA_964615985.1 uncultured Gammaproteobacteria bacterium
TTGCACGTTATCGGTGGGCTGAGTAGTTACGATTTTTTTATATGCGCTTGCCCTGGACGCCTGTCTGTAAGACCAGAGCTTCATTTTTTAAGGAAAGTGAGGGTGTGTTTGCAGGTGCCCATGATCGCGTTTCCGGTGCTTCACAGGGCGTGTGGATGCCAAAGAGATCAGCAAAGGAGGGCAGAATCTGGGGTTGGTAGGGTTTTCCGAAGACTCTGGGTTTTTATTCTATTTTTTTTATCGTTGTTTGTTTCCCCTTATTCTTTTGCCGCAGAGCCAGCGATTTCGACTGTTTTAGAGGCTAAACCCTGTGTGCCACTGCCTGGTAAAGCCCCAGAGATGGTGGTGATTGCGGCTGGGCGGTTTTTTATGGGATCACCTAAAGATGAAAAAGGCCGTGATTCTGATGAAGACCCTCAACACGGTGTGGCGGTGGTTAAACCGTTTGCGATGAGTCGTTGTGAGGTGACAGTGGCTGAGTTTCGGGCGTTTGTGCTGGAGACTCAGTATCAAACCGATAATGAGAAAAAAAGCTGTGATTGGCGTAGTCCTGGTTTTGAACAGAAAGAGAATCACCCAGTGGTCTGTGTCAGTTGGCGTGATGCGAGGGCGTATGCGTATTGGTTGTCGTTGAAAACAGGGCAGAAATATCGTCTGCCGACGGAAGCGGAGTGGGAGTATGCGGCTCGTGCTGGAACGAGTACGGCGTACAATTTTGGAGACGATGCTGCGTCGTTGCAGGAATACGCTTAGTTTTTTAAAAATTCCAATGATCAAACGCAACCAGTGGCAAATAAAAAGCCCAATCCTTGGGGGTTGTACGATATGCACGGTAATGTTTGGGAGTGGACAGCGGACTGTCGGCATGGTGATTACAGCGATGCGCCTTATGATGGCAGTGCGTGGCTCGAAGGCGCGGGCGCAGAATGCGACCGGCGTGTTATTCGCGGCGGCTCCTGGTGCTTCTTAGCAGTGCTCGTGCGCTCGGCTAGCCGTAACGGGTACACGACCGATGGAACGAGCAACAATATCAGCTTTCGGATTGCCAGGGCGCTTTTTTGATTCTTTGCCCTTTGTGCTTTGTCCCTTTGCGCTCTTAACGGGCTTTGGGGTTGAGGTGGTTTGAGCGTTAGGCAGAGGACAGTGGGGTTGGCGAATTATTTGGGACACGGCGTGCTTATGGTGGCTTTGGTATCAGGTAGGGGCAGCCCTTGTGGCTGCTGCCCTGCTGCCTACGGTGTTGGGTCGTAGCCCTGTGTTGAGAGGAGACATTCCGCTTCAGCATCAACCGAATTCAAAGTCACCAGCGTGATCTGATTGCTCATCTCCTGCTCCGGCTCCACATCAATGGCGACGCGCAGATAATTGGGTGCGTAACCCCAATAGCGTTTTTGGCCGTTTTCTTGAATTTTCCCCTTGCCCTCCCACAGCACCTCCACTTGACGACCAATATAGCTTTCTAGGGTTTTTAGCTTCATCTCTTGCGCGAGTTGATGGAGGATTTTACTGCGCTCTTTTTTGACCTTTTCAGGCACAGGGTTGGCCAGCGTGGCCGCTTTGGTGCCGCTGCGAGGCGAGTAGCTGAAGATGTGCAGATGACCAAAACCGATCTGTTTAATGAACTCCAAACTCTGTTGCCACTCCTCCTCAGTTTCGCCAGGAAAACCAACGATGATGTCGGAGGTGATGTTGAAGTCCGGCACCGCACGTCGTGCTTGCTTAACCAACTCCATAAAATCGGCGGTCTTGCAGCGCCGTGCCATGCGTCGCAGTACCGAGTTGGTGCCGCTCTGCAACGGCAGGTGCATGTGCGGCATCAGGCGAGGGTTGGCGAACAGCTGAAAAAAGTGTTCCGGCAGATCCCACGGCTCCACCGAAGCGAGGCGAATGCGCGGCATGTCGGTTTCGTTGAGAATCATTTCCAGCAGTTGGTAAAGGCTGCTGTCGATCTCGGAACCGTAGCCGCCCACATGCACGCCGGTCAGAGCGATCTCCTGAATGCCTTGCCGGTGGAATTGATTGATCTCGTCGATGATCTCTTGCAGGCTGCGGCTGCGCTCTTCACCACGAGCGACGGTGACGATGCAGAAGGTGCAGCGGTAGCGGCAACCGTCTTGGATTTTGATAAACGCCCGTTGCCGACCGCGTTGAAACAGACTGCTCTCGCCCGGTTCGGTGGCCGCTTGCGGCATCACGGGCAGATTTAGCTCTTGAGTGGCGATTTTCACCAGTTGATCTTTCTGTTTGTTCTCCACCACCAGATCGACCCCCAGAGCGCCTGCGGCTTCGGCGGGGTCAAGGGAGGCGTAGCAGCCGCTCATGATGATTTTGGCACTGGGGTTGTCGCGCTGAATGCGTTTGATGTACTGGCGGGATTTGCGCACCGCTTGCTGGGTGACGGCGCAGCTGTTGAAAACCATCAAGTCGGCTTCGTTGGCCTCGTTGACGAGGGTGTGGCCATCGGCTTTAAATTCTCGCGCCCAGCCCTCAAGTTCGGCTTCGTTTAGACGGCATCCAATCGCTTTGAGATGAATTTGCACCTTGTAACCCCAATTGACAAAAAGGCGATTTTACCACTGCTGGTGCCAACTGAGGTGAAAATTGACATCGGGTGACGCGCCCACCTGAATGTCCTCCACTACAGCGATGTTGAGACCCCGTTTGGGCGTGAAATGCAGCGTGCCGCCGATGGCCAGTTGCACACTGGAGCCAAGAAAAATCAGTTGAGTCTGTTTGAAGGGGGCGCTGTGGCCATCCAGTTGCAAGGTGTACTCCAGCAAACTGGAGTGGCGGTAACTGAGACCCAGTGACCAGAGCAGCAGCCAGCGGTTTTGTTGTTCGGTGAGCAGGCCGTTGGGTTGATGCCAGAGCAGAGCGAGGCTGTGATCGCTGCTCCAACGCTCAAGCCAGCGGTTGTGCTGGTTCCACTGCGCGCTGAGGGTGCTGCTGGCAGTGAGCAGAGATGTTTTTTGGTTGGGCAGTTGCAGGGTGAAGCGCAGGTTGCTCTGTTGTTGCGGTTGGCTGGGCAGTTGCACCGTCGCCCCAAGCCGCAGTGCCAACAGACCGCTTTGAGGCTGGCTGATATTGAACTGCTCTATGCCCTCTTTTTCATACATCAGATGCAATTGATGGTTTGGGTAGAAAGGTCTGGCTCCCTGCGGAAAACCGAACAGGTTGTGAAAGTCGTCGATAAAGGTGTCTAATTGGCCTGCATTGACGTTGAGATAGGCGAGATTGGCAGAGAGGTTCCACTCTGAATTGAGGCCGTATTCAATGTGCAATGATTGGAGTGAATTTTCGCTGTCGATCAGCAGTTTTTCATCGGTTTTTGATTCCAGATTGAGGGTGTTGCTCTGATCAAGGCGCAGTTGCAGCGCCCATTTCCCCGTGGCCAGCGGTTGGCTGCTGGCGGCAGCAGGTAAGCCAAAACTCTGCAACAGCGGATTTTGATTGACCGTCGGCAGCGGTTGGCTCTGTGCCAGCAGCGGCCAGCCGAGGCTGAGGACGCAACCAGAGCGGAAGAGCCATTGGAGCGGAGGTTTAATCACCGATGGTCTGTTTTGGGTTCCAAGTGGGCACGGCAACTTCTTGTGCGTCGTCGTTGGGTTGCTGGGCTTCGTTGGCCAGTTTGATGCTGACCGTATCTTCCATCACCCCTTGGCTGAACTGGTTCAGATCGTTGAGCAGTGCTTGACGGTCGTGGGGGTTTGTATCGACGTCGGCGAGCATAATGCCCATGATGGCGGCCAGATATTGGGCGCTGATGCCGGAGTTTTGCGCTCGAATGTCGACGTCGATCAGCTGTTGCTTGATGTTTTCCACCAGTTGAGGGGAGAGTTTGAGTTGGCTCATAAGGGGCTGTCTTCAGGTTAAAATGAGAAAGTTGCTACTCTAAAGGCTCAGGCGACAACAAGCAAAGCCGCCGTGTAGAATCTCTGGTTTGAGCTACGGATCAGAGTCGGTATAGTGCGCTTTAATTGACTATTTTAGGAGAAAAAAATGGCAGGTTCACTGCGAGATCAATTGTTGGGTGCGGGGCTGGTGAGCAAAGATCAGGCGAATCGCTCCAAAGCCAAGGCGCGTAAAAAAGCCAATCAGATGCGCAAGCAGAAACAAGCGGGCAAAGAGACCGAAATAGATCAAGTGGAGCTTCAGCGTAAAAACGCCATTGAAGCAAAAAAAGTCAAAGATCAGGCGCTGAACCGTGAGCGTGAGCTGGTGTTACAGAAAAAAGCCCTGCAAGCGCAGGTGCGGGACATCTTGCGTCGCGGGAAGAAAAACATCAACAGAGCGCCGCTGCTCTACAACTTTGTTTTGGGCAAGGTGATCAAGCAGGTGGCGGTCAATGCGGAGCAAAACGATCAGTTGGCGCGTGGGGTGCTGGCGATTGTGGTCTTTGATCAGCGTCATCATGTGGTTTCGCGGCAGACGGCAGAACGACTGCTGGGGCTGGACAGAAAATTGAAGGTGGTGATGCAGAGTTGCGATGAGGAGCTGCCGGAAGAGGACGATCCTTATGCCGATTACCAAGTACCTGATGACCTGAACTGGTAAGAAAGTATGCAGAAAAGTTTTTATTGGCACGATTACGAGACCTTTGGTGCGGATCCCAAGCGAGATCGGGCGGTGCAGTTTGCCGGTCTGCGTACCGATGAGGATCTAAACGTCATCGGTGAGCCGTTGGTGATCTATTCTCGTCCCACTCCCGATTTTCTGCCCTCGCCAGAGGCGTGTTTGATCACCGGCATCACGCCGCAGATCGCACTGGAAAAGGGGCTGAGTGAGCCGGAGTTTATCGCTCAGATTCACGCCGAGCTGTCGCAGTCAGGCAGTTGTGGGGTGGGCTACAACAGCCTACGTTTTGATGATGAAGTGACTCGCTTTACCCTCTACCGGAATTTTTATGATCCCTACGCTCGTGAGTGGCAAAACGGCTGCTCACGCTGGGACATCATCGACATGGTGCGGCTCTGTTACGCCCTGCGCCCTGAGGGGATTAACTGGCCAACGGACGATGAGGGGCGGGTCAGTTTTCGTCTCGAAGCCTTGAGTCGTGCTAATGGCATTCTCCATGAGTCGGCGCACGATGCGTTGTCTGATGTTTACGCCACCATCGGTTTGGCCAAATTGATTCGTCAGAAACAG
The DNA here is from genome assembly GCA_964615985.1 of uncultured Gammaproteobacteria bacterium. Classification (GTDB taxonomy): domain Bacteria; phylum Pseudomonadota; class Gammaproteobacteria; order JAUZRS01; family JAUZRS01; genus JAUZRS01. The sequence goes on from CAZTQX010000042.1 coordinate 5,146, forward strand.
CCTAAGTTGTATTCTTACGTTTTGGAGCAGCGTGATAAACGCCATGTCGCTCAGCGACTGGATTTGATGAATAAGCCTGCCGTACTGCACACCTCACGCATGTTTCCAGCGGCGCAGGGCTGTAGCACCTTGGTGATGTCGCTGGCGAAACATCCGACCAACAACAACGGTGTGATCGTTTTTGATCTGCGCCAAGATCCAACGCCCTTGTTGGAGCTGTCGGTGGAGCAGATTCAGCAAAGATTGTTTACTCGTCAGGATCAGTTGCCGGAAAGGGTGGAGCGTATCGCTTTGAAGACGGTGCATCTGAATAAATGCCCTGTGTTGTCGCCCAAAAGTGTTGTGAAAGAGTTAGCCATGCAGCAGCGTTTGCAGTTGGATCTGGCGCAGTGTGAGGTGCATCGTCAGCGGTTGTTGCAGGCAAACGGTTTGGCTCAGAAGATTCAGCAGGTTCATGCCGCGCCGGATTACGATGAGATCACAGACCCTGAGTTGATGTTGTACGGCGGTGGTTTTTTAAGCCGTCAAGATCGGGCCTTGTCGGATCAGTTGCGCACCGCACGACCGGAAGAGCTGGCGGGCTTTGCGGCGCGTTTTCAGGACTCGCGTTTGCCGGAATTGCTGTTTCGTTATCGAGCGCGGCACTTTCCAGCCACGCTGAGCGTTGAAGAACAGCAGCGATGGCAGCAGCTTAGGCAGCACCGTTTGGGAGATGTGGCGGGCTATGGTCAGCAATTGGATGCGTTGATTCAGAGTGCCGATGATGAACGTTCAAGAGCTGTTTTGCGTGCCTTGCGTGAGTACGTGACAACGCTTGTTTAGATTTTGCAGTGCTGTTCGAGGGCGTTCATCAGTTCACGAGCGTTTTGAAAGCGCTCTTTGGGGTCTTTTTTCAGCAGTTTTTGGATGATGGGATCCAGTGGGTCTCTGAGAAACGGCGGCATCACACAGGTCTGTTGATAGAACAGGGCGGGCAGTGAGTCGGCCTTAAACGGGCGATGCCCGGAGATCATTTCATAAAGCACCACACCGAGACTGTAGAGATCGCTGCGGGCATCGGGTTTGCTGCCACCGGAAATCTGTTCGGGGCTGATGTAGTGTGGGGTGCCGTAGATCTGGCCTTGAAGGGTGAGTCCGCTCTCCACATTCAACTGTTTGGCGATGCCAAAATCCACCAAGGCGATGCTGTCATCGGCACGTAACATGATGTTTTCCGGCTTGATGTCACGATGGATAATGCCGCGTTTGTGAATCGCGTGCAGGGCTTTGATCATCTGAGTTAGGTAACTGAAGCGCTGTGTTTTGTTCAGACCTTGAGTGATTTTGCTGCGCAGACTGCCATTGGGAAAATACTCCATTGCGATGTAACAAAAATCGTCGTTAATGCCCTGTTTGTAGATGGTGGCGATGTAGGGGGTCTGAATGGTGGAGATAATGCGATGCTCTTCCAGAAAGCGCTCCAACATATTTTGGTCGTTATCACGTTCTGGATCGAGTACTTTGAGCACCACCTTTTCTTTTGTATCGTTCTCTTGTGCTAAATAGACAATCGAGCTGGCTCCTGAACCGAGCCGCTCTAAAATGGTGTGATTAGGAATGGCATTGGGATGAAGCAGCAGGGTGTGAGCCAGTATTGGGCTGGCTTCCAGAATTTGATCCGTTGACAGTTGCAAGGTACTGGTGGTGTTGAGTTCTTGCCGTCGTAGTAAGGTTTCATCGATGCTGGTTTTGAGTACTTCAACGGTAATGCCTTTTTTTGGCAGGTAGTCGTCGATGCCGGTACGCATGGCTTTGACGGCAATCAGTTCGTTGCCTTCGCCGGTGAACATGATGGTGGGTGGAAAGCCTTGTAGCGAGGAAAACTCTTCGTACCAATCTAAACCGTTGTATTTTCCAAGGTTGTAGTCCAGCAGTAAAATATCGTAATCGTCCCAAGGAAAATCGTGATCGGGCTTTTCTTTAAGCAGCGGATCGTACTCGTCTATGACCATATCGGGCAGACAGGTCTTTAGCATCCGCCGAATGAGAATGCGAAAGTGGGCAGCATCGTCAATGATGAGAGCTTTTTTAGCCATACAAGGTGGTGGCTCCGCAGAAGAAAAATGGATTTGGTGTGTCTGAGTCGGCATGCTGTCTCGTGATGCTCACAATGGTATTAAGGATAACATAGTGTTGATACTGGATCGTATGCTTGCTTTTTACTCAGCCAGTTTCTATGTTTTTAGATAGAGATAAATCAAGTTGTTGCTGAGAACGAAAGCAATAATCGGGGCAGTTTGATAGGCTGTTTGGTATTATAAGGATTAAAATGAGAGGATTAAAGGGCTATTTTACAGAAAGTGTGAGCGTTGTTGTTGCCGCTTTATTTGTGGTCTCTGCGTTGTTGTACGCAAGTTCGATTTATAGCCGCTTAGAGCACGTGACTGAGGAGCAACAGTATAAGAGAAACTTATCATGGCAGATGGAGTTGGCGGTTCGTGATCGAGTCTTCAAATTGAATGTGATGTTGTTGAATGATCCTTTTGAACGTGAAGATCGTTACGAGGAATTTTTGAGTCGTGCCCAAGATTTTATGATCGCCTGGCGTTCTTTTCGGAAGTTGAGCTTGTCAACCGAGGAGAGAGGAGCATTAGAAGATCTGAATCGTGTTGCGTGGCGCAGCAGCGGATTGCAACGCGAAGTGATTGATCTGTTGCAAATGGAGCAGCCGATTGAAGCAAGGCGACAATTCTTAGAGGAGGTGTTGCCCGTGCAGATGCGGGTTTTTAGCGCCATCGAAGGGCTGATGTATCTGCAACAGCACTCAGACCAAGTCAGAGCTACTCAGATAACGACCAATTACCATCGTGCCGAGCTTGTGATTGTGCTGTCGCTGCTGCTGTTGTTTTCTGCCGGTATGGTCATTGTTTGGGGTTGGCGCTGCAATGTCATCCAGATGAAACAGGTTGTGAGGCAAGCTCAAAAAGAGGCTGCGACTGCGTTGCAAAAGCAGAACAGCGCTGAAACTCTGTTAGAGCAGATTGAGAAAGAAGAGAAAGAAGCAAGAAGGGGGTTATCTGATGATCAAGTTGTGGTTGCGGATCATTATGATTTACGGATTTTGGTGGCGGAAGACAATGTGGTGAATCAACAGGTGGTGACCTTGATGCTGGAGCAGCTGGGGTACGCCGATGACAGCGTGGATGTGGTGGCCGATGGTGTGGCGGTGCTCGATGCGGTGCGGGCAAAGGATTACGGTCTGATTTTTATGGATCTTCAGATGCCACTTATGGGAGGCGAAGAGGCGACGCAGAAAATAGTAGAGGATTATCCTGTTGGCTCACGTCCTCGTATTGTGGCTATGACTGCGAGTGCCTTGTCGGGTGATCGTGAGCGCTGTTTGGCGTTGGGTATGGACGGTTATTTGAGTAAACCCATTTCACTCTCAAAATTGTCTTC
>CAZTQX010000042.1:8683-17102 GCA_964615985.1 uncultured Gammaproteobacteria bacterium
CTCAAAATTGTCTTCGGTGTTAGCGAAGATACCGAGTCGTGGGGGGGGGGTGATGCCGGTTTGTCGTGTGGTGGATGTTTCTGTTTTGGAGGCGCTGCGTGCGGATATGGTGGATGGTGCTGAGGTTGTGGTTGAGTTATTGAATAATTTTTTCAGTGAATCGGAGCGGCTTCTAAACTCTCTTCAACAGGCAGTGAAAGAGGAGTCGTATGAAAAAATGGTTCACGCGGTACATACGCTGAAATCGAGCAGTTTGAGTTTGGGTGCCAGTCCCTTTTCGGAGTGCTGTCGTATTTTGGAACAGCAGATTCGCCAAGATAAGGTGGTGGGGCTGCAAGCGCAAATGGAGACAATTGGTCTTGAATATCGGCGCGTTTGCGAGGATTTTAATGCCTTGTTACGTTATTATGCAAAGCAATAGATTATTTCAAAGGCATTGCATTTTTCATGGCAAATTTTAAAACGCACGTTCTGGTCGCAGCAGCGGCCAGCGGTGCCGCTTCCATTGTAGCGCTCTCCAGCGGTTTGCTCTCCGCGCAGATTCTCCCAGCTTATTTTCTGCTGGGAACGATGGCGGGGTTATTGCCCGACATTGATTCGGATAACTCGGTGCCAATACGTTTGTTCTTTAATTTGATTGCCGTTTCGGCTGCGTTTGCAGTGTTGTTTGGTGTTGTGGATCGTTACAGTATTGTGGAGTTGCTGTTGCTTTGGGTGGGGGTTTATTTGTTGATTCGTTACACAGTATTTGAGCTTTTTATTCGCCTCACGGTGCATCGAGGCGTGTTTCACAGCATTTTAGCCGCTTGTTTTTTTGCTCTGTTAGTGACCTGTTTGGCCGATTATTGGTTTCATCGCAGTGAGCTTGAGGCTTGGTTGGCAGGGATGTTTGTTTTTATGGGGTATTTGGTGCATCTTTCCTTGGATGAACTCTACAGCGTGGATTTACGGGATATTCGTTTGAAGCGCTCTTTTGGTACCGCCTTAAAATTGGTGAGCCTGAAATACATAAAAGAGACCTTGCTCTTGCTGGTGTTGACCTTGATGCTGTTTTCCGCCGCTCCTAGCCCAAAGGTTTTTTTACAAACGACTTGGAATAGCACGTTATATCAGAATATCAGCAACCGTTTGTGGCCGGAAGGTCGCTGGTTTACGGGTCTTTGGCCTGCGCGGTCCTAACGTTAAAAGTATTTTGCATCCTTGAGCAGTTCGTGCAGTACCCCGATGACCTCATTGCCAAAATGTTCAAAACGCAGACCGATGGCATCTTTGCTGGTGTGTACCACACGCGCTCGTACCGCCTGTTCTAGAGGGTAGTGGCTGGTGCGGGTATCAAAATAGAGGGTGATGAGTTGATCGTTGTGAAGTGGATATTGGGGCAGGCTGATATTAATGCCGGTGAGGCTGAGATCCCGAACGGCAACTTTTTGTAGGGTTGTCTCTGTGGGGGCAACAAAGACGTTTAAATCAATGGTTTTACGGCGTTGATGTCGCCGCTCGCTGCTCTTGACCATGAACGTTTTTACTCCGTATCATTCCCACTTATGGGTAATGAAGATCCTTTGAATGAATTTAATGATTAAAAAATGGTGCAATTATGAATTTCCCTCATAATAAACAGATTAACATTGGGATTGCAATTTTTAAGCCCAATATATTGAGGTTTTTTAGTTCTCTATCCCTGATAATAAGCGTGAAACAGTGACTGATTTTGGCATAAAAGCTCTATTTAGGGTTAAAAGTTGTTAAAGGACGATTGTAATTACATGTTTAATATTCCCAATTCTCTCAGTGCGTTGCGTCTCTTGTTGGCTCCTCCGATGCTCTATTTTGCTTGGCAAGGTGTTGAAAATATTTTTATTATTTTGCTGGGCATTGCACTGCTGAGTGACTTGTTGGACGGCTTTTTTGCACGTTTGTTGAATCAGGTAACCGAGTTTGGTGCGCGTCTTGATAGTTGGGGTGACCTTGCCACCTATTGGGTCATGACCTTGGGGGTTTGGTTGCTCTGGCCTGAGGTGATTGAGAATGAGGCATTTTTTATCGGTTTGATTGGTATCAGTTACTTTTTGCCCCGTTTGGTTGGGGTAGTGAAGTTTCAGCGTTTTATCTTGAGTTATCACACTTGGGGAGCGAAAGCTTCGGCGGCTCTGATCAGCAGCAGTGTCTTTGTGATGGTGGCCTTTGAAATTGTCTGGCCGTTTCATCTGGCGGTGATCTTTTTTGTTTTGGCCGAGTTGGAAGAGGTGGCGATTACGTTGTTGCTGAAACGCTGGCGCAGTGATATCGCAGGTGTGTGGCATTTGCTTTGAAGCAGGGTGAGCTGGATCCTGAGCAGTTGGTGCGTGCTAATATCGGTTGGATGATCGGTGTTGCGCAGCGATTGTTGAAAGATCGAGCCTTGGCTGAAGATGCGGTGCAGGAGGCCTTTATGGCCGCCTTTGCCAAGCTGGAGGGGTTGCAACAGCAGGCGAGTCTGAAGGGATGGTTGCATCGCATCACGGTCAATGCGGCTTTGATGAAACTGCGTAAAATGAAGCGTTTGGCCGAAGAGCCAATTGATGATCTGCTGCCAGAATTTGATCGTAACGACTGCCGTTTGGAAGCGCCGTGGGGCGGGTTGCCATCGGTGGAGGAGGTGCTGGAAACCGCCGAGTGTCGAGAGCGTGTGCATACGGCCATTGATGGTTTGCCGGATGGTTATCGTACCCTTTTGTTGCTGCGAGACATCGAAGGTTATAGCACCCTTGAAGTAGCGGAGTTGTTGGAACTCTCTCAAGGGGCAGTCAAGGTACGTCTGCACCGAGCGCGGGCGGCACTGAAAAAACGATTGGAACCGCTGTTTCGAGAGGAGTTGGGCAGATGAAAGGAACCGTGAGCGGAAAAGTGGGGCGTTGGCTGAAGGCTTTGATGATGAAGCGGATACACAATATGATCAGTTGTCGGGAGTTTGAAAACTTCGTTATCGATTATCAAGAGGGTGATCTGCCGCCAGCACAATGGCAAAAGTTTGAGCGTCATTTACGTTTTTGCCGTGAGTGTCGGGACTATTTTCACGCTTATCAACGTTCTCTGCAAGTGGGGCAGGCGTTGTTTGAAGCTTCGGAACACGCGCCGCCCGAAGAGGTGCCAGAGGATTTGATCAAAGCGATTTTGCGTAATCGCACCGCATCGAAATAACGACCGCTAAAAAAGGTTAAAAAAGCTGTAACCCTTTCCCCTCGACCGGCATCTCTGTAGTAACCGCGACACTTTCGCGGTCTCTTTTACTACTTGGAGCTAAAAAATGAACATCAAAGCCGGTCTTATTTCAGGATTTATCGCGACCCTCGTTCTCTCTCTGATTATGGTTATGAAAGCCAAAATGGGGCTGATGCCCGAATTGAACGCCATCAAAATGTTGGCGGGGATGATGCACGCGCCGCTCATTATGGGTTGGGTGGCTCACTTTATGATCGGCACCGTGGTTTGGGGGCTGCTCTATTCTCTGGCGGTGCGGGTGTTGCCTGGTGGTGTGATGGGCAGTGCGCTGATCTTCTCTGTGATTGCTTGGATGATGATGATGGTCGGCTCGATGCCAATGGCAGGAGCCGGTCTCTTTGGTCTGAAATTGGGTGCCATGGCGCCGGTTGCCACGCTGATGTTGCATCTGATTTGGGGCGCGGTGCTGGGTTTGAGCTATAAAAAGATCACTGCAACAGCGGAGTAACAACATGTTCAAAAGCATCAATCCGTACAACGATCAAGTGGTGGCGGAGTACCCCGCCATGAACGATGCAGAGTTGGAGAGCACTCTGCAACAGAGCGCGCAAGCGCAGCGATGGTGGCGTTTAAGCTTTTTTGAGGAGCGTCGGCAGCGGATGTTAAAGATGGCGGATCTGCTGCTGGAAAACAAGCAGCGTTACGCCGAGTTGATGACCGCTGAAATGGGTAAGATCACGAGCCAAGGAGTGGCTGAGATTGAAAAATGTGCCTTGGCCTGTCGATTTTACGCCGACAGTGCCGAGGCGTTTTTGCAATCGGAAGAGATCGAAACCGAAGCGCAGCACAGTTTTGTCACTTACAAACCGCTGGGGGTGGTGTTGGCGATCATGCCGTGGAACTACCCTTTCTGGCAGGTGTTTCGATTTGCCATTCCGGCGCTGATGGCGGGCAACGGCGGGCTGCTAAAACACGCGCCTAACGTCTTTGGCTGTGCCTTGGAGATCGAGGCGCTGTTTCGCCAAGCGGGTTTTCCTGAACATCTGTTTCGTTGCTTGACCATCGGTGTTGAGGCCACCACCAAGGTGATTCATGATCCGAGGGTGGCGGCAGTGACCATTACCTCCAGCGTCAATGCGGGGCGTGCGGTGGCAGCGGAAGCGGGCAAGGCCTTGAAAAAGTGCGTTTTGGAGCTGGGGGGTTCCGATCCTTTTATTGTTTTGCAAGATGCCGACATTGAGCGTGCGGTGGAGGTGGGTGTGGTGGCGCGCTTTCAAAACAGCGGCCAGAGCTGCATCGCGGCGAAACGTTTTATTGTGGTGGAAGCGGTCTACGACCGTTTTAAAGCGGCCTTTGTGGCAGCGGTGGCCGTACTGAAAATGGGCGATCCCAGCGAGGAGGGGATCTACATTGGGCCATTGGCACGACGGGATCTGCGTGATGGTCTAGCAGATCAGGTGCAGCGTACTTTGGATGCTGGGGCAACAGCGCTGGTGGGTGGGGAGATTCCTGCTGGTGACGGGGCTTTTTATCCAGCGACGGTGCTGGCGGATGTGAAACCGGAGATGGCGGCGTGGTCGGAGGAGCTGTTTGGGCCGGTGGCAACGTTGATCTGTGTGGCCGATGAGGCTGAGGCGATTGAGGTGGCGAACGGCACCGAGTTTGGTTTGGGTGCGTCGGTCTGGACGGCGGATTTGCTGCGAGGTGAGCGCATCGCTGCGGATGAGATTGAGTCGGGTGCGGCCTTTGTTAACGAGATGTCCAAGTCCGATCCACGAATGCCCTTTGGCGGCATTCGCCACTCCGGTTACGGTCGTGAATTGTCGCTGTATGGTATTCGAGAGTTCGTCAATGTTCATTCGGTCTGGGTCAATTAATTCGGTTTCAAGGGGAAGGCTATGAGTACTGCCGCAGAGCTGTTTGTGCGCTGTCTGGAAAATGAGGGTGTTGATAAGATTTTTGGCATTCCTGGCGAAGAGAATCTTTATGTGATGGATGCGCTGCGTGACAGCTCGATCCAATTTATCACCGTGCGTCACGAGCAGGCGGCGGCGTTTATGGCCGATGTTCACGGTCGTTTAACCGGTCGGGCTGGGGTCTGTCTGGCGACCTTGGGGCCGGGAGCCACCAATTTGATCACCGGTTTTGCCGATGCCAATATGGATCGTTCGCCGGTGGTGGCCATCGCCGGTCAAGGAGCGACCACGCGGATGCACAAGGAGAGTCATCAAATTTTGGATCTGGTACGTCTGTTTGAACCGATTTCAAAATACAGTGCGGAAATTATCGCCCCTGAAATTATTCCTGAATTGGTACGCAAAGCTTTTAAAGATGCGCAAGCAGAAAAACCCGGCGGTGCCTTTATCAGTTTCCCCGAAAACATTGCCGGAACAGAGGTGGGCGAGGTTCTTAAACCGCTCAAAGTACAGGCACCGCTGCCACCGACGGCCGCCGAAGAAAAAATTCGCCAAGCGGCAGCGTTGATTGATGCAGCGGATGCACCATTGATTATGGTGGGCAACGGTTTGATCCGCAATCGAGCCACGGAGGCGTTGTTGGATTTTGTGGAGAAACTGAATATTCCGCTGGCGCAGACCTTTATGGCCAAGGGCGCGATTCCTTTTTCCCACCCACTTTCGTTGGGCACGGTGGGGCTGCAAGCGCACGACTACATTGCTTGCGGTTTTGATCGAGCGGATCTGGTGATCTGCATCGGTTACGACATGATTGAGTATCATCCGCATCTTTGGAATCCCGCTGGCGATAAAAAGATTGTTCACATTGATCTCAGTTACGCTGAGGTGGATGCCCACTATATTTTAGAGGCCGGGGTTTTGGGAAATATCTCTGACTCTTTAAATCGAATTTCAGCACAGACAAAAAAAAGACATGCCGGAAAAACAGAGAATTTAAAAGGCATGATTATGCATGAGCTGGATGATTACGCTGAGGACGAATCATTTCCGCTTAAACCACAGAAGATTCTGTTTGATACCCGCCAAGTGATGAATCCCGATGATATTTTAATCTCCGATGTGGGAGCGCATAAAATGTGGATTGCGCGGCTCTATCGAGGTGAATCTCCCAACAGTTGCATTATCTCCAACGGTTTTGCCGCAATGGGCATCGGGGTGCCTGGAGCGATTGCGGCCAAGATGGCCTGCCCTGATAAAAAAGTGCTGACCATTACCGGTGACGCCGGTTTTATGATGAACTCGCAAGAGATCGAAACGGCCTTGCGGCATAAACTGGCGCTGGTGATTATGATCTGGAACGACAGCGAATACGGTCTGATTAAATGGCATCAGCAGCGCCGCTTTGGTCACGCCAACGACATCAGCTTTAATAATCCTGATTTTGTTAAATACGCCGAAGCGTTTGGTGCCAAAGGCTATCGTGTCAACTCTGCGGCGAAGTTGTTGCCGACCCTACAACAGGCTTTTGCCGATGAGACGGTGGTGGTGGTGGATGTGGCGGTGGATTATTCGGAGAATATGAAATTGACTGAAAAACTGGGTCAATTAGTCTGCCCGATCTGAATTGGATTTTTCTTATGGTGGTTAATAAACTGTTTTTGATTTTGGCGTTTTTTTCTCTGTTGCTGGTGACCCTATTGAGTCAAATTTGGCCGCAGAGTGAATGGCTTTTTATCCCCGTTTTAGCGCTGATTGGTGTGGGTTTTTATGATGGTTTTCAGCGTAAACATACTCTGTTGCGTCTCTACCCAGTAATCGGTCATCTGCGCTTTCTGTTTGAGTCCATTCGTCCTGAAATTCAGCAATATTTTGTTGAGTCCGATACCGATGGTCAGCCGGTGAGTCGTGAGTTTCGGGCTTTGGTTTATCAACGTGCCAAAGGTGAGCGCGATACACGTCCTTTCGGGACTCAGTTTGATGTTTATCGCAGCGGCTACGAGTGGGTTAATCACTCTCTGGCTCCGAAAACGGTGATCGATCACGACCCCAGAGTCCGTTTTGGCGGTGATGATTGCCAACAGCCTTACGACGCTTCGCCGCTGAACATCTCGGCGATGAGTTTTGGGGCTTTGAGCAAAAATGCCATTTTGGCGCTCAACAAAGGTGCGAAACAGGGCGGTTTTGCTCACAACACCGGTGAGGGAGGGATCAGCCCTTATCATCTTGAGCATGGCGGGGATCTGATCTGGCAGATCGGTACCGGTTATTTTGGCTGTCGTACCGCTGAGGGCAATTTTGACGAGCAGTTGTTTGCCGAAAAAGCTCAGCAAACGGTGGTGAAGATGATTGAGATTAAACTCTCGCAGGGAGCCAAACCAGGACACGGTGGCATTTTACCGGCGATAAAATTGACCCAAGAGATTGCTGACATTCGCCATGTGCCGATGGGACAAGATGTGATTTCACCGTCGGCTCACAGCGCTTTTTCAACGCCGCTGGGATTGCTGTATTTTGTGCAAAAATTGCGTGATCTGTCGGGGGGTAAACCGGTGGGTTTCAAACTCTGCATTGGCAATCGAAGTGAATTTTTGGCCATCTGTAAAGCGATGTTGGAGAGCCAAATCACGCCAGACTTTATCACCATTGATGGTGCCGAAGGCGGTACCGGCGCAGCTCCCATTGAATTGAGCAACTCCGTGGGGATGCCGCTGCGGGATGCTTTGGTGTTTGTGCATAACGCGTTGATTGGTTGTGGTTTGCGTCAGCGGTTGCGAATTATTGCAGCGGGTAAAGCGGTGTCTGCTTTTCATATGTTGCGTTTGCAAGCGTTGGGAGCCGATACGGTTAACTCGGCACGAGCGATGATGTTTGCTTTGGGTTGCATTCAATCACGGCACTGCAATCGTGACAATTGTCCTACCGGAATTGCCACCCAAAATCCAGCCCGTTATCGTGCTTTGGATGTGGATCTTAAAGCGGAGAGGGTGGCCAATTATCAGCGGGCAATGGTGAAGAATTTGGTCGAATTGGCTGCTGTGGCGGGTCTTAGCTCACTCTCTGAATTGCGTCCTTGGCATGTGCATCGACGAGTGAACGGTACCGAGATCAAAAATTATGGTGAGCTTTATCCGTGTGTTTCCGAGGATTGTTTTCTGCGTGCAGAGAGAGTTCCAGCAGATTGGCAGCGAGCATGGCAGCAGGCAAATGCAGAAAGTTGGCAGGCAAATTTAAGCAGTGTGAAACCGCTGTGCTATGCTCATTAGGGATTAGTTGTTAAAGACCTGACACCATCGTGTTAATTC
>CAZTQX010000043.1:0-10635 GCA_964615985.1 uncultured Gammaproteobacteria bacterium
GAGGTGAGCCTGTATGGGGCTATCGCTGCCTAAAAACTGTCCGAAGTATTGAACTGTGCAAGCAGTTTTTTTCATAACACCTAAGGCTGCCAACACCTCATTTTTCTGTTCTTGGCTGATCTGATGCAACCAAGCATCAACATCATTACGAATATCATCCGCATACCACGCGGTATCATCTGCGATCCTTTTTTTACAAACTTCTCTCATAAAAAACAACCTAATAATTTAATTTTTTCAATAGTTTAATGAGGTTTGTTCACTACAATTCTTAGATGCTCCACAAGCCTCAGTTAAACAGCTCAATAGCACTGCTCCCGCAAACATATGCAGTTCGATCAACAGTCCCTTTTTCCTAATGAGCAAAAGATGAGCCTCTCTCTCATATCGACATAAATTTATCCAAGCGCAAATGGCCATTAGCCTAAAGAGAAAACAGCGACAACAGAAAAGTAAGATGAAGAGCAAGACCACAGAACTCAAGCTGTTGAGACTCAGTGGCCTTGAAAAGGAATACTCGTGTTTGGATTATATGATTTTAGCGACAGCCAAAATCGGCTCAAAGACCCGTTCTGCCAAGGCTTGAAACTCAGCATCAATGGGGTTAGCTTTTTTAAACACCAGCAGATGGTAACGATCACTCGCCTCCGAAGGCGCAGTCCACTCATCAAACCACTGTTTGCGTCGCTGCTCTAACAACTCAGCGGCAGACTTTGATTTTTTACCCTGTTGCTCTTTCTCCTCCTCAGCCAATACCGTTTCCAGATAAGAAAACGCTAAATTAGGAAACAGTTTTAACGGCAGAGTTAAACCCGTTGCAAACAACGCCAACAGCTCTTGCAAGCAATGCTCTGCATTGTCCACCGGTTGCAAAGTCACCTCACGATCCTCACACAATAGATGCGAGACACAGCACTGTTCTGGCGCAGCAATCAAGCTCAAGATCAAATGCTGCAACCAGACCTCCAACAGCCGCTTACCACTGAGCTTGCCCACAAAATAACGCTGCAAACCGTCCTTCGTCACCCCCGATAACCAACCGCTCAAATGAATCGATTTAATCTGTAGATCAATCTCCAGAGGCTCCAACGTTGGCAATTGCCACCCAACAAGACGCTGATAAAAAGGCTCCACCCGCTGAAAACTGTGCTCAAAAACCAGCTCACCCGTTAAACCGTGTGGCAAATGACTGGCCGCCGCTTGCAGTTGCTGCACCAGCGCCTCATCGGCACCGCCTTGCAGTTGCCCCAACATCCGTTCACGCAGCTGGTATTGCTGCAAAGGATCGAGATCAAACGGTTCTTGATCCTCCAGCTCGGTGTTCGACAACCCCAACTGAAGTCCCAAACGCTGCTGACACAGAAACCGCACCGGATGACGGAAAAACCCCAGCAACTGCGGCCAAGCCAACTCTCGCCACTCCTCAGCCAAATCAACCAAGGGCGCTGCAAAAAACGGCGTTTCCACGCTGGAGACCTGTGACAGATCCAACTTCATCTCAGTGGCGTAACTGAAAAGCTGCTTATCCTGCTGAGAAAAATAGCGCGGACTAAAGGGTTGCAGAGGGTGTTTGGTGACCAAATGCGATTGCAGGCTCGCCTCTCCCTCCAGCACAAAACCGTGCTGAATGTAATCCAACAACTCATTAATCAACACCGACGGCGGACGCGGAGTGTTCTGCTGAATGTCTTGGCCAACGTAACTGAGATAGAAAATATCCCGCGTTGAAATCAAACTCTCCAAAAAAAGATAACGATCATCGTCGCGCCGCGAACGATCTCCACGACGAAAATCCTTGCTCATCAGATCAAAACTGAGCTGGGTATTTCGACGTGGGTAATCGTCGTCGTTCATCCCCAACAGGCAGATCACCCTTGCTGGAATGCTGCGCATCGGCACCATTGAACAAAACGTCACCTGCCCACTGATAAAACCCACCGTGCGCTGATTGCGCTCCAGTTCCGAAAGCAAAAACCCCCTCACCACGGACAAGGACACCGGCTGCTCAAAAGCAACGTCATCGGCACTGCTGGCCAACTGCGCCAACGCCGCCGACAGCGCGTAAGCGTTCTGCTCGTTGTCATCGTCAATAACAAAAAAATCTTCCAACAACTGACGCAGACGCAACTGCCACTCATCTACCGTCAGCGCCCCACTCAGCTCCCGTTTCAAGGCCACCAGATGTCGCATCAATTTTGCCAGTGACCCCAGTAGTTGCGCCGACTCCCCCTCGATCTCATCGTAAGGCAACACCTCGGCAAACAGATTCTGCTCACCACCAGGCAGCGCGTACCCCAACAGCATCCGCTCCAGCCCCGCCATCCAACTGTGCTGTTCAATATCCGGCAGCCCCATCGCCTGACGATCTTGACCATCAATGCCCCAACGAATCTGAGTCTCCTCCAACCACATCTGAATCTGTGGCAGCTGCTCGGCACGCAAACCAAAACGTTTTTGCAGCGCCCCACTCTCCAACAGAGCCAACAAACGGCTCACTTCGTAACGAGACTCCAACAGGTCCAGCAGCAGAAAGAAATCATCCAGCAGACGGTTTTCATCAGCATAACTGCGATCTGCAATACTAAAAGGAATCCGCCGCTCACGAGGAGCCGAAGCAAAAACCGCTTCGATCAACGACCCGTACTGCGCCATCAACGGCCCCATCACCATCACATCTCGCGGTTTCAGAGTCGGATCTTGATCAAACAAGCGCAACAACTGATCGTGCAGCACCTCCACCTCGCGCAGCGGCGAATGACAGCTATGAATTTGCAGAGACAAATCATCCGCTTGCAGCAGCATCGAACCACTCTCCAAGGGACGATCTTGCAAACTGAGAAGATCCTCTTGTAGGTGTTGCAATAAGGTAGGGCTGTCCACCTCTTCGAGCGGTGATTCATAAGCCTCTAACTGCTCAGGATCAAAGGCCAATAATTGATCAAAGGTATCGCGCCCCTGTTTGCCCCACGAAGCCAACAGAGTATTGCCTCGCTCTAAATAGAGTCGCTCACCGTCGCTGCGATTCAGCAGACGGCTCTGTGTTTTGCGATCAATGATGTCACCCCAAAACTGCTCACAGGGATCCAACAGAAACAGATGCACTTCCATCTGCTCGGAGAGCGCATTAAAAACCTCCAGATAGACCGGCGGCACCGCCGAGATGGAGAACAAAAACAGCCGCTCACCGAGACCCGCACATCGAACCAAATCACCGCTCAGGCGCTGAAAAAAGTGCTGTTGCAGCTGCGCTCTATGCGGTTTCTCCTCCAGAGCCACCAGCGCTCGCCACAACTCCGCTTGCCAGCGCTCATCTGGATCTGAGGACAACACTTCCTCACCCGCTTCCCACTGCAAAATCCAGTCGGGACGATAAACCAAATATTGATCGTAAAGATCAGCAATGCGCCACGCCAACTGATACATCAGCAGATCATCTGCGTCCTGAAGGTAATCCCGCAACGACTCAAAACCAGGCTGTTGAATCTTCTCCGGCAACAACTGCATCAAACGCCAGCTCATGTGCGCCGTGTCCCACGCGCGATTTTCCAACGGGGCGCTTTGACTGGCCTGAAACAGCTTCCAGATCAGGCTGGCGGGCAGGGGAAAATTAACATTGGCACTCACCCCCAGCAGATCCGCCATCCACATCGACAACCAACGAGACATGCCGTTGCTCTGCACAATCACCGTCTCCGGCTGCAGGGGGCTATTTTTTGGCTGACTCAACTGAGCGCTCAACAGAGTAGCAAGCTGCTCCAAACGATTACTTCGATAAACCTTAATCATAATCAGTGAGAACTCGTAAAAAAATTTCGGACATTTATCACAAAAAAACACATTGCTTGGGTTTGACCGCTCAAATTGGCACTAAAAGAGCCGTTATTGCTCAGTGTGTAGAAAACGCATTAACCAAGAGCCATAACATATGAAAAACAACAGCTACGTTAATCTCCATTCAATCTATTTGATCCTCAGTCTTCATTTGAGTCTGCTGCTCTCCACAGCACACGCCAACAGCAACCCCTTTCAGAAAGTGATTCTTGATCATGAAGGAAATGCGTATGTGACCGATATTAACCGCTCTCGCATTGTAAAAATAGACGCCATCAGCCAACAACAGCAGATCATTGCAGGCAACAACGTGGCCGGATTTGATGGCGATGGCGGTCTGGCCACCGAAGCCTGCCTCTATATACCCGCCAGCATCGTCTTTGATCTTTACGGCAATCTCTACATTGCCGACGCAGGCAACTCACGCATTCGCAAAGTGGATGCGGTCAGCGGCATTATCAGCACCATCGCCGGTAACGGCCAATTTGGCTTCAATGGCGATCACCAGTTTGGCCAAGATGCCCAATTAAACATGCCCTACGATCTGCTCATCGACAACCAAAACAACCTTTACATCGCCGACAGCAACAATCATCGCATCCGCAAATTGGATCTCAACAGCGGCGTGATCACCACCGTGGCAGGCAACGGCAGCGCCGGTTTCAGCGGCGACGGTGGTTTGGCCACCGATGCCAGCCTCAACTGGCCCGATGGCATTTCACTGGATCAGATGGGCAACCTCTACATCTCCGATGCACTGAACCATCGAATTCGCAAAGTAGACGCGGCCACCGGTCTGATCCAAAGCCTTAATCAAGAACAAGCCAAAGAAGCCAGTCAAGAGACCGAAATCAACTTCCAGCTTCATGCCGAACAAAACAACAGTGAAATCACAACAGCAGACAAAGTGTCAAACGATCAAACCCCTCTGGAGACCACACACAAAAATACCATCCAACAGCCCTTACACGCTTCCAATAGCCTCAACAGTCGCAGCCGAAAGTTGGGCGTAACGGGTGATAATTTTCCCCCTGAAGCGGAGATACAGATCAACAACGGCATCGAGATCACCAACAGCCGCTCGGTTATTCTAAACCTCACCTGCCACGACGGCGACAGTGGCTGTGCCGAGATACGTTTCAGCCATGACGATCAGCAATGGAGCAAGTGGCAACCTCACCATGACACGCTTCTGTGGCAACTAGCCGATAAAGAGGGACAACAAATCCTCTACGCCCAATTCAAAGACCGAGCTGGCAACCATACCGACAGCTCACACACCCGCATCATTCTGGATCGAGTCCCTCCCGCCAAGCCCTTTTTAAGGCAACCCGCCAACGGCTGGCTCAGTGGTTCCGGCAAAGCCCGCATTGAAGGCTTTGCCGAACCTCACAGCACCATTGAAATTTATCTTGATCAGATTCCCTTAGCCTTGGTCAGCAGCGCCGTTGATGGTCACTGGTCGCTGGACACCGAACTCTCCGACGATGAACTGCACCGCGTCACCACCGTGGCCATTGATGTGGCGGGCAATCTCAGCTCCGATGAGATGCAACTGGCAACGAACTGAGTTGACCTAAACATCAGGATACAGATACCCTCGTCCAAATCATCTTAATATCTAGGAAAGGCCATGGCACAACTGCTCTTTATCGCCGCAGGCGGCGCTTTGGGTGCCGTTTCACGTTACGGTGTTTCCAGTGGCGTTTATCACCTGCTCGGGCGCGGCTTTCCCTACGGTACCTTGGCGGTCAATCTTATCGGCTCCTTTCTGATCGGCCTGCTCTCCATTTGGTTAATCGAACGTTTCAGCTTCTCTCCTGAGTGGCGTGCCGCTGTTTTGATCGGCTTTCTCGGTGCTTTCACCACCTTCTCCACCTTCTCACTGGAAACCCTAACCCTCATCGAACAAAGCGCCTATCTAAAAGCCGGACTCAATATGCTGCTCAGCGTTACCACCTGCCTGATTGCCGTCTGGCTGGGTGTCATCACAGCTCGCCTCTAACGCCCAATAAAAACACCCTGTTGGCAAGACCTGCGTTCTGTACCATAATCGCCTCTTTTCACAGCCTCAGATACCCGACTCCTATGCTTGACTCCAAACTGCTGCGCAACGACCTCGACCAGACCGCTCAACAACTGAGCAAAAAAGGCTACCAGCTCGATAAAGCCGCCTTTAATGAACTGGAACAGCAGCGCAAATCGCTGCAAATCCGCACCCAAGAGCTGCAAAGCGAGCGCAACAGCCGTTCAAAATCCATCGGCAAAGCCAAAGCCGCTGGCGAGGACATCAAACCGCTGTTAGCAGCCGTGGCACAACTGGGCGATGAGCTAAAACAGAACGAACAGCAACTGAGCGAACTGCAAGTTCAACTCACGCACTTGTTAATGGGCATCCCCAACTTACCGCACGAATCGGTGCCGGTCGGCAAGGACGAAAACGACAACCAAGAATTGCGTCGCTGGGGTGAACCAAAATCATTCGATTTTGAGGTTAAAGACCATGTGGACTTGGGGCTGCCCAACGGCTGGTTGGACTTTGAGGCGGGAGTCAAAATCGCCGGTTCACGTTTTGTGGTGATGCGTGGTGCGATGGCACGGCTGCATCGTGCCCTGATCCAATTTATGCTCGACAGCCATCTGGAACACGGTTATCAAGAAGTCTATGTGCCCTATTTAGTCAATGGCGACTCTCTGCGCGGCACCGGTCAGCTGCCCAAATTTGAAGAAGACCTGTTTGCCACCAGCGACGACTCCGGTTATTACCTGATTCCCACCGCCGAAGTGCCGGTGACCAACTTGGTGCGTGGCGAAATTCTCGATGCCAAAAGCCTGCCCACTCGCTACGTCTGCCACAGCCCCTGCTTTCGTTCCGAGGCGGGTTCTTACGGACGCGACACACGCGGCCTGATTCGCCAGCATCAATTTGAGAAAGTCGAGATGGTGCAGTTGGTACGTCCTGCCGACTCTTGGCAGGCGCTGGAAGAGTTGACCGGCCATGCGGAAGCCATTTTGCAACAACTCGACCTGCCCTATCGCGTGGTCAATCTCTGTGGCGGTGATTTGGGATTTTCTGCGGCCAAAACCTACGATCTGGAAGTGTGGTTGCCAGGGCAAAACGCCTACCGCGAGATCTCCTCGTGCAGCAACTTTCTCGATTTCCAAAGCCGCAGAATGCAAGCCCGCTGGCGTAACCCAGAGAGCAAAAAACCCGAGCTGTTGCACAGCGTCAACGGTTCGGGTTTAGCGGTGGGTCGTACCTTGGTTGCGCTGCTGGAGAACTACCAACAGGAAGATGGCAGCATTGTGATTCCGGAGGCATTGCAAGGTTATATGGGGGGTTTGACCGTGCTAAAACCGTAATTCACCCCATAAAAAAGGCGGTCGCAATGACCGCCGTATTTCACTAACCCCACTTTATTCGCTAAAAAATACCCAAGATCTTCTGCTTAGAAGCAAACTCTTCAATCATCTTAATCATGCGCTTATCGCCGTGTTCTTTAGCCAAAGCCAGCGGTTTTTGACGTTTTTTATTGCGCAGAGTCGGTTTTGCTCCCGCTTGTAACAGCATTCGCACCGATCCAGAGTGGCCACCGATCACCGCCAGATGCAGTGCCGTATTGCCCTCTTGATT
Source organism: uncultured Gammaproteobacteria bacterium (assembly GCA_964615985.1). GTDB lineage: Bacteria > Pseudomonadota > Gammaproteobacteria > JAUZRS01 > JAUZRS01 > JAUZRS01. The sequence goes on from CAZTQX010000043.1 coordinate 7,466, forward strand.
ACGCAGGTCTAACTTGGCTCTCTTAGAGATCAAAATGGTCAGAACTTTGTTGTAACCTGCTCCAGAAGCCAACATCAAGGAGGTGCTGCCTTTATCGCTTTGATAATTCAGCTTGGCTCCCGCCTCCAGCAGCGCCTTCACCACCGTCGCTTGCCCCAAAACCGCAGCGCGCGAAAGCGGTGTGTGACCATCTTTGGCTGCTTTGTTAAGACGAACTTTGTAAGCCAGCAGCTGTTTAACCGTATTCGCATGTCCCTCTTCGATGGCAAAACGCAACGGACTACGGCCACGACGATCTCGTGCCCGTACTCGTGCCCCAGCTTTGATCAAAGATTTAACAATGCCGATATTGCCTAAACGGGCTGCCCACATCAAAGCAGTCATGCCGTTCTTTTGAGTTTTATTCGGTGCTGCTTTGGCTTTCAACAGCAGGGCGACCACCGTTTTATGAGTGCCTTTTACCGCCTGAATCAGCGGTGTGGCTCCATCACCTTGCTGAGTATCCACTTTGGCTTTGGCTCTTAGCAGGCGTTTAAGCACCTTTGTATGGCCATTTTCAGCCGCCAACGCCAGTGGTGTACGACCGTCTTTGGTCGCTGAATTCACCTGTGCGCCTTTTTTCAGCAGCAGTCTGACCACTTTATCTTGCCCTTGCCAAGCCGCGCGGCTGAGCGCGGTGTAACCGTTTTTATCCTTACGATTAACCTTAGAACCCTGTTTCAGTAGAGAAGAAACCAAAGCCAACTGACCACGCCAACTGGCCACCATCAAGTTGCTCCAGCCGCTGTGCATGCCCTTTTCTCTGCTGATGCCCGGCTTCAGGTTGGAGACCCTCACCTTAGATTTACTGGAGACTTTTTCCAGCTTGGCTCCCTTGGCCAGCAGTAATTTCAAGATTTGTTTCTTATTCTTGATCTTGGCCAGATGAGCCGCACTGCGACCTTTTTCATCTTTTAAATTCACTTTGGCGCGACGGGACAACAGGGTTTTCACCATGCCTGTGTCACCTTTAACCACCGCCAACATCAGCGGCGTACTGCCATTATCATCCGCTTGATTGACCTTGGCACCGCTGGCCAGCAGCGCAGCTAAGATGCCACGATGCCCCGCCTTAATGGCCAGATGCAACGCCGTATCACCGTATTGATCTTTGTGATTGCTGTTGGCACCCTTGGCCAACAACGCATTGACAATCTTCTCATTGCCCACCGCCGCCGCTTCAATCAATGCCGTGCGACCAAACTTATCCACCTTATTCGGATTGGCTCCTTGAGCCAAGAGCTGATCAACACGCCCCGCATCCGCAGAAGCTGCCGCCGCGCGCAAGGCAACATCCACCTCACTGGAGGCAAGCTTGACGCCTTCGTCTCCCGCTGCGGCCAATTTTTTCAGCTTATTTTTGGCCATGCGATGACCGCCATCCGCCGCTGCCTGCAACCAACGTCGCTCTTGGGCTTTATCCTCTTCGGTTCCCCAACCGTTGGCGTACATGCTGGCAAGGTTGTATTGCGCCTTAACGTGCTTGTTTTCAGCGGCTTTTTTCAACCAAAAAAATGATTTTTCGTGGTCTTTTACAATTCCACGCCCCGAACGCAGCAAATTACCCAACTGATACTGCGCTTTAACATTGCCAGCACGCGCCAAGGGGTAAAGCAGTTTGACGGCTTTATCGTAGTCTCGCAGTCGCACCGCAGCTTTGACCGCATCCAACGGATCATCCGCTGCCATGCTCTGGGTTACAAAACCAGATCCCAGCAATAAAACCAGACTAAGAAGTAGTGTGTTAAGCCGTACCATGTTTGGTCTCCACCGTAATACCAATCTCTTTCAAAAACGGCGTGGGCAAAATCCCACCCGCACTCACAATCACCGCATCATTAGGCAACTCAATCACCTCACCTTTTTGGTCAATCTGAATATCCGTTTTGCCAATGCTTTTCACCGTGGAGTTCATCAAGACTCTCAATGTGCCCTGCTCTGCTGCTGCTGCAACCTTAAGCCGATTTTTCTCTTTGGCGCGGCTGAATCCCCCACTTCGATAGGAGATCGTCACATCGGTTCCCTCTTCTTCGGAGATACTCACCGCCGCTTCCAAGGCACTGTCACCGCCGCCGACAATCACCACACTCTGTCCCTTGTACTGTTCAGGATCAATCAAACGATAAACCACCTTCGGTTGCTCTTCGCCCTCAACACCCAATTTGCGTGGTGTACCGCGACGACCAATGGCCAGCAGCACCGTTTTGGTTTGATAGGTTCCTTTTAGCGTTTTCACTTCATAGCCTTTGGCTGTTGCGGTGATGCCATCGACCTTTTCGTGATAGCTGATCTCAACGCCCTGCTCTTTTTCTACTTTCTGCCAAAACTCCAACAACGCCTCTTTGCTGGTCTCGGTGAACTTCACCGTTCCCACCAACGGCAACTTCACCGGCGCGGTCATCACCAACTTGCCACGTGGGAATTGAAACACGGTACCACCCAAAGAGTCCTGATCGATGGTCTTGTATCGCAAGCCCTTCTCCATTGCTCCCAAGCTGGCAGAAAAACCCGCAGGCCCTGCACCCACAATCACAACATCGTAAACGTCCGTATCCTTATTTTTCTTGCCAACCCCAGAAAAATCAGCAATTGCCTCCATCGCTTGACGCCCCTGCTCCACAGCGTTGCGAATCAAACCCATACCACCCAATTCACCGGCAATAAAAATACCTTTCATATTGGTCTGGAAATCCGAGGCCACCAAAGGAATATCCACGCCGCGTTTTTCGGTACCAAACACCAACTCAATCGCGTCCATCGGACAGGCTCGCTTACACGCTCCATGACCAATGCAATCAGTGGGTGAAACCAAATGCGCTTTGCCATCAATCAAACCCAAAACATGGTGGTTCGGTTGCTCAGGACAAGCATCAATACAAGAACCACAACCAATACAGATATTCGGGTTAATAACGGGGTGCAAAGAAGCTGGCTCCGTCATACCCGCCTCAACCGCCTCGTCTCTGACCCGCACCGTTTTCTTCTTTTTGAAGTAACGCAGACCAAGATAAACGACCCAAATGAACAACAAGGGTACCGAATAAACCAACATAGCTAATGTATTGGTGCTCTCCATACTAATTTGCTCCTACTCTGATTCTTAAAAATGGCCTAAATATATACCATCCAGC
>CAZTQX010000043.1:10735-16979 GCA_964615985.1 uncultured Gammaproteobacteria bacterium
TATCCCTCGGCAGCCGAATTCGCCGTCAACATAAAAAAATTCGCAAAGAGATCAAGTTAGCTCTGCATGAAGCCAATGCCGACAAAAGTCGGCGCGAGAAAAAACGCATCAACTCCCAGGCTCAGCTTCATCTGGATGACTATTTTGTTACACTGCGCAAAGCAGCGGAATTTAAGTTTTACGAAAAAATGTTTGCCCTCTGGCACCTGATGCATTTGCCACTGTTTTTTATGCTGGTGATCACGGGTATATTCCATGTCATTGCCGTGCACTATTATTAAGCCAACAGAATAAACAACAAACGAAGGTTAAAAGGTAACGTTATGCGGACAAAGGGTTTTGTCTACCAAATTGTGATACTCGGCTTACTGCTGTGGGCACCACAAAGTTCAGCAATCAACTTTGAGACCCTGGTTATGCCAGGGCCACTGACAAAAAATCACGCTAAATTTGAAGAGAAATGTGAAAACTGTCATGCCTCGTTCAAAAAAGAGAGTCAAAACACTTTCTGCCTTGACTGTCATGATCATAAAAACATCAAAGATGACATCAACGCCAAAAAAGGCTTTCACGGTCGGATAAAAAACGCCAAGACCACAGAGTGTAAAACCTGTCACAGCGATCACAAGGGCCGCGGTGAAGACATCATGCGTCTTGACCCACTCAACTTTAACCATCGCATGACCGATTTTCGCCTCAAGGGTGCCCACCTAAAAGCCTCCTGTAATGCCTGCCACACCTCAGGCAAACCCCATCGTGAAGCAGCGCACAATTGCATCGACTGCCACAAAGACGATGATCGTCACCAAGGCAAGCTGGGTAAAAAATGTGCCGATTGCCACAGTGAAAAGTCCTGGCGTCAACAAGAGGTCTTTGACCACAGCAAAACCAAATTCCCTCTCAAGGGGCATCATAAAAAGGTCAAATGCAACCTCTGTCACGCCGACGAACATTATAAAGACACCCCGAAAGCCTGCGTCAGTTGCCACAAAATCAACGACACTCACCAAGGAAAATACGGACGAAAATGCCAGACCTGTCACAGCGAACGTGACTGGCAAAAGGTAAAATTCAAACACGATCGTGACACCAAGTACCGTCTTACTGGAGCGCATAAAAAAGTCCAGTGCGATACCTGTCACACGGGCTCTAAACTCTACACCAAGAAAAAACGCAAACAGACCTGTAATTCATGCCACAAACTTGACGATGTGCATAAAGGCCGGAACGGCAAAAAATGCCAAGATTGCCACACCACCAAAAGTTGGTCAGGCACCGATTTTAACCATGACAAAGACACTAAGTTTCCGCTGATCGGCAAACACATCGATCTGGCGTGCGAAGGTTGCCACAAAGGCGGCGTCTTTGAAGAACAGCTCAAAGCAGAATGTTATGCCTGTCACAAAACACAAGACGTGCATCGCGGCCAGCAAGGCAAACAATGCCAAGAGTGTCATAACGAAAAAAGTTGGAGCAGTGATCTCTTCTTTGATCACGACCTCACTCAATTCCCACTCATTGGCCAACATGCCATTGCCCCTTGTGAAGAGTGTCATCTCTCCAACGAGTATCAAGATGCCGCCAGTAAATGCAACGATTGCCATGAACAAGATGATGAAAAACACAAAGGCCGCCTTGGCGAAAACTGTGCTCAATGCCATAACCCCAATGACTGGAAAGCCTGGATCTTTGACCACACTAAAAACACCGACTACAAACTGGAAGGCATACATGACAAATTGGATTGCCATCTCTGTCATCGCCGCCCACCCATCGACGGCAAAATTCGCCTAGCACACGACTGCTACAGCTGTCATCAGAGCGACGATATTCACCGTGGCAATTTCGGTCGTCACTGCGACCGCTGCCATACCGGTGACTCGTTTAGCGACATTGAACTGCAATGAACACCGTACCCAATGACCAAAAACTGGGCAACGCCGCCCAACAAGGAGTAACGACCATGTGGAACACTCAAAATAGACCACGCCACGGCGGCAGCGCCATCAGCACGTTATTAATACTGCTTTTGTGTTTGGCTTTTCTGCCCAGCATCGGCTCGGCCAAGGAAAAATTTGACCACTGGACAACCGGTTTTCCACTCAATGGCGGCCATGTCAACGTTGAGTGCGCCACCTGTCACGTTCGCGGTGTCTTCAAAGGTACACCGACCCAATGCGCTCAGTGTCACAACGGCCGCATCGCATCAGGAATGGCCGCTAATCATGTGCCTACCAACGCCGCCTGTGATGATTGCCACACCACCACCAGCATGTCTGAGGTGCGTTTTGACCACAACACCGTCGGTGGTGGTCAAGCCTGCACCAACTGCCACAATGGTCTGATGGCCGAAGGCAAAGATGCCCGCCACATCAACTCCAGCGCAAGCTGCGAAGCCTGTCATCGCAGCATGAGCTGGCGCAGCCTGCGCAACATTGATCACAACGAAGTCCGAGGCTCTTGCTCTGGTTGTCACAACAGCGTCACCGCCCAAGGCAAAAGCGCCCGCCACATCACCACCAACACCGAATGCGACAGTTGCCATTCGGTCCAAAGCTGGAACGTCTCCAACTTCAACCATGAAGGCGTTCTGCCTGGCACCTGCTCCAGCTGCCACAACGGCAGTCAAGCCACCGGCAAAAGCGCACGCCACATCCAAACCGTCTCTGAATGCGACGTCTGTCACAGCACCAGTAACTGGTCTGCGCGTGTCGATCATAACAACGTCAGCGGCAACTGCTTTGCTTGCCACAACGGCGTCAGTGCGACGGGTAAAAACCCAACTCACATTCAGACCAGCAATGTCTGTGAATCGTGCCACAGCGCCACCCGTTGGGCACCGGTTATTCGCACCGACCACAACGAAATCAGCGGCTCCTGCACCAGTTGTCATAACGGCGTGACCTCCACCGGCAAACATCCTCAGCACATTGCAACCACCGCTGATTGCAACGTTTGTCACAGCAGCAATGCTTGGTTACCTGCCAGTTTTGACCACAGCACGGTGACCAGCGGCTGTTCTGGCTGCCACAATAACGTGACCGCCACTGGCAAAGACAGTCGGCATTTCATCACCAGCCAAGAGTGCAATGTCTGTCACCGCACCACTCGTTGGACACCGACGCTGCAATTCCGCCACAGCAGCCCCGCTTATCCAGGCGATCACTCAGTCAATCTCAGCTGTCAAAGTTGTCATCGCAGCAACAGCCAGCAGATTCCTTGGCCAGCCCCCGCTTACCAACCCGACTGCGCAGGCTGTCACGCCAAAGATTTCGAACCAGGCAAGGATCACGACAACAGAAGTGTCAGCCAACTCAGAGATTGTGCCGGTGCCTGCCATAAAGCCAGAGAGCACAGCGTCAGAGATAGGAGCTTTGATTAATGATTAATTGCCTAAACTGGGTGCGCTCTGCGCGCCTGTTTAGCTCAGCTCTGCTGCTGAGCTTTGTTTTTCTGTTGTCGATAGCAAGTGCAGAGGCAGCCTCTGCTTATGCCATCAATCTGCAATCATCACAGAAAAAAATCAACCTTCCTTCAAGTATCAAAGACTATGAAGATCATCAACTTTATACGGTGCGTTTCAAAAGCAAAAAAGACGGTAAAATTTGGAATCGTCTGCGATTGGGGTTTTTCCCCACTCTGGCTGCTGCACGACGCGCACTGAACGGGGTTAAGTCCCAATACCCCTCTGCTTGGGTCGCCAAAGCCTCCAGCAAAGAACAACGTCTGGCAACAAAACAGAACAAACGCAAACTGGCTAAAAAACCTGCAAAGAGAACACCAAGCCGTAACCAAAAAATCAGCAGCTCAAAGGTAAAACTCTCCTCACAAGAGAGCAAACGTATTATGAAAGCGGCACGCCAAGCGATGACCGGTAAAAAATACAGCCGCGCCATCGCCCTTCTGACCCATCTACTTCAAACAGGAGACAGCAGTCAACAAAAGGACAGCCAAGAACTGCTGGGCCTCGCTTATGAACGTAAAGGCCAACTGGCACACGCCAAGGCGGAATATGAAAACTACCTGCGCCAATACCCCAAGGGCAAAGAGACTCAGCGGGTGCAACAGCGCCTCTCTGGGCTGCTGACCGCTCAGGTTCAACCACGAGAAAAACTGCGTGGCAGTGCAAAACAACGCCAAGATCGCAAACCAAAATGGCGTTATTTCACTAATTTGTCGCAGTACTACTCGACAGCCAATCGCAATACCACCAACAGCAATGGCAGCACAACATCGGAACAGACTCAGTCGGATCTCAATACCTACCTCAGCTTTAGTGCCGACCGCCGTGGCGGCCGCTTTGAGGTCAGTACCGATATGAACCTCGACAGTCGTTACGAATTTCCCACCACAGGTGTTGATACGGCACAAAGTCGTACTCGTCTGCGTTCTCTCTACGCCGAAGTGGTGGACAAAGACACTCAGTTATCGGGTCGAATCGGGCGACAACGACTGAATAAGTACGGTGTATTAGGCCGTTTTGATGGTCTGCTCAGTGGTTATTCCATCACTCAAAAAATTCGTACCAATGTTGTGACAGGCTTTCCGGTCAATACTAGCGACTATGCCCAGATCAATACCGACAACCCTTTTTATGGAGCCAGTGTGGAGTATGGCCCTTATTTGGAAAATTGGGATTTCACCGGTTATTTTATCGAGCAACGATTTGACACCTTAGTTGATCGCCGTGCCATCGGTGGCGAGGTACGTTATTTAGACCGCCAGCGCTCGCTGTTTACTTTGTTAGATTACGATGTCTTCCACAGTGAACTCAACACCATCTTAATTCTGGGCAACTGGACGCTAAAAAATAAAGGGCGCGCATATCTCTCCTACAGCCAGTTGAAAAGCCCGACTCTGCTAACACAAAATGCCATTGGCAGTACCGATCCCAACGGCAATCAGCTGCTGACTTTGAGCGCATTGCAGCAGAACTTTAGCGCTGATCAAATTTATCAGCTGGCAAGAGATAAAACCGAAGAGAGTAAAAATCTTACCCTCGGTTGGGCACGTCCCATCACGAAAAAGTATCAATACGATACCAGCCTTAATATCGCCTCCCTAACCGGCAGCAGTGGTCAGGACATCTCCTATAATCTGCAACTGATTGCCAATGGGTTGTTGAAAAAAGGGGATTCCGGCATTGTCGGTTTACGTCTACAAAACAACGACAGCAGTAACGTAATTTACCTCTCTGGTAATATGCGCTACCCCTATGATAAGTGGCGTTTTAACCCCAGATTGGTATTGCAGAAACGTGACAATAAAAGCCTCAACAGCGACAGTGTAGTGATAACACCCTCGCTTCGAGTCGATTATCGCTTCAAACGCGACATCAGCTTTGAAAGCGAGTTTCGATTCGATATCACATCGGACACCGATAACATCAGCAATACCACCACTGACAGCAATGAGTTCTATATTAACCTGGGATATCGTTGGGATTTCGTCAACTAATCTACACAATCAAACCAGGGCAAACGCATGAAAAAATATAGAGTTATATATATTCTCGGCCAAAAAATCGAGAAAAGTGATGCAATCCTAATCTTTAGTAGAGCACATCTTGTGTCGATATTGTAGCGATTTCAATCTGTGCCATTCTCTGTGTAGCAGATGATTGGATTGCCCAGTGGCATCCCTTCACACGATACCTTTCGTCGTCTCTTCTCCCTGCTCTCTCCAGAGGCATTTGAACACTTTTTTACTGAATGGGTTCAAGACATAGCGGGACTTGTTCAAGATGTGATTGCCATTGATGGCAAGACGTTAAGGCACTCTCACGATCACCCTCTGGGGAAAAAATGGTAAAGGGAGAAACCACGGTAGAGCATCGATATTATATTGGTTCTATCGAGGGTAGTGGGTCAAACCTGAATTTTAGTGTAGAATGGAAATTATGACATGTTATCAAAAAATTCATTGTCCAATGCCCAGCCACCGCTGGAGTTTTGAACCACATGTTGAGTTTTTTTAGCCATTGTTTTTCTCTTTTAAATAACTCATAAGCATTTATCCAGCGTGCGAAGCATGGCGGATAAATGTCCGTTGGGCAAAACCGCCCCAACAGATCCAGTGACTCTACTAATACGAATCTGTTTTTAAGCCCCTAACGCGATGAACCGGTTTTTCACCCAAACTCACCAAACGTTGTCCCAATGTCATCTCAATCCCGTCAGACGGTACCCTATCTCAAGCTCTGTTTTTCACTAGAATAGACCATTTTTTCCCGTTTTGCAGCTTT
>CAZTQX010000044.1:0-16798 GCA_964615985.1 uncultured Gammaproteobacteria bacterium
CGCCAAGGCACTCCCTTTTTGCAAATCCAATGTTAAAAAAGCTTATTTAACAATAGGATCTAAGCTACCACTGGCGTACTCTGCAAACATCGCTTCCAGAGAACGAGGGGTGATTTTGCTGGCCATACCCGCCGAACCAAACGCTTCATAACGGTTTTTACAGATGTCTGACATTGACTCGGTCGCCGCTTTAAGGAATTTACGCGGATCAAAGTTAGAAGTATTGTCATGCAGATGACGACGTACCGCACCGGTGGAAGCCATGCGCAGATCGGTATCAATATTGATTTTACGCACACCCGACTTGATGCCTTCAACGATTTCGTCAACGGGCACACCGTAGGTCTGACCCATATCACCACCGTAGTTGTTGATGATCTGCAACCAATCCTGAGGCACAGAAGAGGAACCGTGCATGACCAAATGCACATCAGGAATGCGAGCATGAATCTCTCTTACGCGATCAATACGCAAGATGTTGCCAGTCGGCTCTTGGGTGAATTTGTAGGCACCGTGAGAGGTACCAATGGCAATCGCCAGCGCATCCACACCGGTTTTCTTGACAAAATCCGCCGCTTCATCAGGATCGGTCAACAGCATGTCCAGATCCAATTTACCTTCGGCACCGTGCCCGTCTTCTTCACCCATCATGCCGGTTTCCAGAGAACCCAAGCAACCCAGCTCGCCTTCCACAGAAACACCGGCAGCGTGAGCAATGTCCACCACTTGTTTGGTGACGTTGACATTATACTCGTAGCTGGCAGGGGTTTTAGCATCACTTTCCAGTGAACCATCCATCATCACCGAGCTGAAACCCGACTGCATGGAACGCACACAGATGTCAGGAGAAGCACCGTGATCCTGATGCATGCAGACCGGAATGTGTGGGTACATTTCGATGGCCGCCAAAATCAGGTGGCGCAGGAAGGGCTCACCGGCGTAGGAACGCGCACCGGCAGAACCTTGCAAAATAACGGGGCTATTAACCGCATCGGCAGCTTGCATAATGGCATGCACCTGCTCCATGTTGTTGACGTTAAACGCGGGCAGGCCGTAACTGTTTTCAGCAGCGTGGTCCAGCAGCTGACGTAGAGAGATCAGTGCCATGGTGGTTCTCCTTGAGAGGTGTCGTTAAGTTAAAGTGTAAATATATAATAAAACGTCGTTTTAATATCGCTTAGGTATCGGCTTCAATCAAGTCACCGACACAGACAATCTTCATCGCATTGGTACCGCCATGCACGCCCATCAAATCACCCTTAGTGATAATGACCAGATCGCCATCTTCAACCGCACCCGCCTGCTTCAAAACATCCACCACCGCACGATTCGCTTCCGCATGACTGTTGTAGATGGTCTGAAACTTCATTGGATGCACCCCACGATAAAGAGTTACTTTACTGCTGGTGTGATCGTTACGAGTCAAGGCGTAAATGGGAATAGCGGAACTGATGCGTGACATCCACAGGGGTGTAGAACCCGATTCGGTCATTGCCGCAATCGCTTTCACACCCAAATGGTTGGCGGTGTACATCGCACTCATGGCGATGCCTTCGTCGATAAACTCAAATTTAGAGTTGATCCGATGTGCCGATTTTTTCGCATTCACATGCTGTTCCGCACTTTCGCAGATGCGCCCCATCGCCTCAATGGCTTTTTCAGGGTGTTTGCCCGCAGCAGACTCAGCAGAGAGCATCACCGCATCGGTACCGTCCATCACCGCATTGGCCACATCAAAGACTTCGGCACGAGTTGGAATCGGGTTTTCAATCATCGACTCCATCATCTGTGTGGCCGTGATCACAATCTTATTGGCAATGCGACTTTTGTTGATCAGCTCTTTCTGTACCGCTGGCAGTTCAGCATCACCGATCTCAACACCCAAATCACCTCGGGCGATCATAATCACATCGGAAGCTTCAATGGCTTCGTCAATCACATCCATGATCTCAGCACGTTCGATCTTGGAAACAATGGCACCTGTGCCACCGGCATCGCGCAGCAATTTACGCGCGTAATTGATGTCAGCGGCGTTACGCGGAAACGAGACAGCGAGGAAATCCACCTGAATCTCGGCGGCCAGTAAAATATCGACGCGATCTTTTTCGGTGATTGCTGGAGCAGACAAACCACCGCCACGACGGTTGATGCCCTTGTTATTGGAAAGGATACCGCCCACTTCAACCGTGGTGTGGATTTTAGCACCCTCAATGGAGGTCACTTTCAATACCAAACGGCCATCATCCAGAATCAGATAATCTTCAACGTTAACGTCTTGCGGCAGCGCCTTGTAGGTAATCCCCACCGAGGCTGCCGTACCCGCGTCCCGATCCAATTCCGCATCCAAAGTGAAATGATCACCTTGATTTAGCGTCACTTTGCCATCCACAAAACGATCCGTGCGAATTTTAGGGCCTTGTAAATCACCTAAAATACCAACACAACGATTGTGTTTTTTAGCGACTTCACGCACCAAACGAGCACGCTCACGATGTTCATCGTGACTGCCGTGAGAGAAGTTGAGGCGCACCACGTCCGCCCCAGCAAGAATCACTTTTTCAACCATTTCAGGGGACTCGCTGGCGGGTCCCAGAGTTGCTAGAATCTTTGTTCTTCTCACACGATAACCTTTTTTCTGTTCTCTAATAAAGTCAGGCCGCAACCGCGAACCTAAGCCAAGATCTTACTTAGCACGCGCTTCCAACATGGCCACTGCGGGCAAAGTTTTGCCTTCCAAGTATTCCAAGAAAGCACCGCCTGCGGTGGAGATGTAAGACACTTTGTCGTACAGATCGTATTTTTGAATCGCGGCGATGGTATCGCCACCACCGGCCAAAGAAAAACCATCCGCTTCGGCAATCGCCACCGACACCACTTCGGTACCGGCACCAAATTGATCAAACTCAAACACACCAACCGGACCGTTCCAAACAATGGTACCGGCTTTGCTGATGATTTCAGCCAGCTCTTTGGCAGAGTCAGGACCGATGTCGAAGATCATATCGTCATCTTCCACATCGCCTGCGGCTTTCAGAGTTGCCTCAGCGGTTTCACTGAACTCTTTGCCACAGACCACATCGGTGGCGATGGGAATGTTAGCACCACGCGCCTTCATCTTCTCGATCAAGGCTTTGGCGGTATCCACCAAATCATCTTCACAAAGAGACTTGCCGACGTTATGCCCCATCGCTTTCAGGAAGGTGTTGGCAATACCACCACCGACCACCAATTGATCGACTTTTTCGGAGAGGGCTTCCAGCACGGTCAACTTAGTTGAAACCTTGGAACCACCGACAATCGCCACCATCGGACGTTTTGGGTTCGCCAACGCTTTAGAAAGACTGTCCAACTCACTCGCCAACAGCAAACCGGCACAGGCGGTCGGTGCTTTTTGTCCCACACCGTGAGTCGAAGCTTGCGCACGATGCGCCGTACCAAAAGCATCCATGACAAAGACATCACACAAGGCAGCGTATTTGCCCGCCAAGGTGGCATCGTCTTTTTTCTCACCGGCATTGAAACGCACGTTTTCCAACAACACCACTTCGCCATCAGCAACGTCAAATCCGCCGTCCAGATACTCTTTAATCAGACGAACTTCTTTACCCAGTTTCGAACTCATATTGGCCGCAATCGGAGACATTGAGTTCTCTTCGGAGTAAACCCCCTCTTCAGGACGACCGCGATGGGACATCACCATCACTTTGGCACCGGCAGCAACACAATGCTCAACACTGGGCATGGAAGCGGTGATGCGCGCATCGGAGGTCACTTTGCCATCTTTAACAGGCACATTCAGGTCGGCACGGATCAGAACACGTTTACCGGCCAGATCGAGATCGGTCAACTTGATAAAAGACATAGGGGATCTCCTTAAAATAGATCGAATCATTAACAATGAAAGGTTTTAACTAAACGGATCAGCTTAGTTAAAACCTCTCCTGACCCAACAGGATCAGTGAGAGATTTAAGTCAACTACGCAGAAACGTGTTTGACAAAACGCAGCATGTTACAGGTGTAACCGTACTCGTTGTCGTACCAAGAAACCACTTTCACAAAAGTGCTGTCCAGTGCAATGCCCGCACCCTCATCAAAGATAGAGGAGTTGCCACAACCACGGAAATCAGTGGAAACCACTTTCTCATCAGTGTAACCCAGAGTTTCGCTCATAGGGCCGCTTTCTGAAGCCGCTTTCATCGCCGCACAAATCTCTGCGTAAGACGCTTCTTTTTCCAGCTCAATGGTCAAATCAACCACAGAAACATCGGAAGTCGGCACGCGGAACGCCATGCCAGTCAGTTTGCCGTTCAGCTCAGGCAAAACCACACCAACCGCTTTCGCTGCACCGGTGGAAGAAGGAATGATGTTTTCCAGAATGCCACGACCACCGCGCCAATCTTTCATGGAAGGACCATCAACGGTTTTCTGAGTCGCGGTTGCGGCATGAACGGTGGTCATCAAACCACGTTTGATGCCCCAATTATCATTCAATACTTTAGCAATCGGAGCCAAGCAGTTGGTGGTACAAGATGCCGCAGAGACAATCGCTTGACCGGCGTAGGTGTCGTGATTCACACCGTGAACAAACATGGGGGTACCGTCTTTAGAGGGAGCAGACATCACCACTTTCTTCGCGCCAGCGTCGATGTGCTTCTGACACGTCTCCTCGGTAAGGAAGAAACCGGTACATTCGATCACCAGATCGGCACCGATGTCAGACCAAGCCAAGTTGGCTGGATCACGTTCTGCGGTCAAACGGATGGTTTTGCCGTTAACCAGCAGGTTGTTGCCATCAACAGACACTTCACCGTCAAAGTTACCGTGCACAGAATCGTACTTGAGCATATAAGCCAAGTAGTCTGCATCGAGCAGATCATTGATGCCAACCACTTCGATGTCACCAGCAAAATCTTTTGCAATGGCGCGAAACGCCATACGACCGATGCGGCCAAAACCGTTAATACCGACTTTAATAGTCATAGAAAAACTCCATTAATTTAAGTTATATCAATTCTGTGTATTGTCATAATCGCCATTCAATGGGGCACTCAAAGCACCCCACCAAAAAGTCAATTACGCGCTGACTTCGTCAATCGCCGCGCCAACCGCTTCGACGGTGAAACCAAACATTTTGAACAGCTCGCCCGCAGGTGCTGATTCACCAAAGGTATCGATGCCGATCACTTTGCCGTTGGTGCCAACGTATTTCCACCAGCCATCGGTGACTGCCGCTTCAACCGCAACCCGTGCAGTGACCGCTGCGGGTAAGACAGACTCTTTATAAGCCGCGTCTTGCTCGTCAAAAGCATTGGTGTTGGGCATGGAGACCACACGCACGTTTTTGCTGCTGGCTTTGGCCGCATCAACCGCCAGACCCACTTCAGAGCCGGTGGCAATGACGATGCAGTCAGGGGTGCCGTCGCAATCAACCAAGACGTAACCGCCTTTGTTGATGTCAGCAATCTGAGCTGCACTGCGAGTTTGATGAGGCAGAGCTTGGCGAGAGAAGATCAAGCAGCTCGGGCCATCAGCACGATCAACCGCAGCAGCCCAAGCCGCCGCACTTTCAACGGTGTCACAAGGACGCCAGACGTGCATGTTGGGGATCAAACGCAGAGTTGGGATCTGCTCAACCGCTTGGTGAGTCGGGCCATCTTCACCCAGACCGATGGAGTCATGGGTGTAAACGAACAGCGCGCGCTGTTTCATCAGAGCCGCCATACGCAGAGCGTTACGAGCGTACTCAGAGAACATCAAGAAGGTTGCGCCGAAAGGAATGTAACCGCCATGCAGAGCAATGCCGTTCATAATCGCCGACATGGCAAATTCACGCACACCGTAGTTGATGTAGTTACAAGCCGGAATATCAGCCCGCATTGCTTTGTAACCCGACCATTCGGTCAAGTTAGAGCAACCCAAATCCGCAGAACCCCCAAACAACTCAGGCAGTGCATGAGAGTACGCTTCGATGGAAGCCAAAGACGCTTGACGAGTCGCTTTGGTTTCTGCTTTATCGCTGCATTCTTGGATGTAAGCCGTCGATTTTTCAGCCCAATCCGCAGGACGTTCATCCGCCATACGACGGTTGAATTCAGTGGCCAACTCAGGATGCGCTGCTTTGTAGGCTGCGAAGGTTTCGTTCCAAGCCGCTTCTTTAGCAGAACCGGCTTCATTAGCATCCCAGGCTGATCCAATGTCAGCAGGGATTTCAAACGGAGCCGCTGTCCAACCCAGTGCTTCTTTGGTCAGCGCATTTTCATCATCACCCAGAGGGGCGCCATGACAAGAGTGTGAACCGGATTTGTTAGGAGAACCAAAACCAATCACGGTTTTGCAACAGATCATGGTGGGTTTGCCGGTTTCGGCTTTCGCCGCATCGATGGCTGCGCTGATTTCATCGGCGTTGTGACCATCAACCGAAATCACCTGCCAACCGTAAGCTTCAAAGCGTTTGGGGGTATCGTCTGCGAACCAACCTTCAACGTGACCGTCGATGGAGATGCCATTGTCATCCCAGAAAGCAATCAATTTGCCCAGACCCAAGGTACCGGCCAGTGAGCCTGCTTCGTGAGAGATGCCTTCCATCAAACAACCGTCGCCCAAGAAGACAAAGGTGTTGTGATCCACAACGGTGTAACCGTCGCGGTTGAATTCCGCTGCCAGAGCACGCTCGGCGATGGCCATACCAACACCGTTGGTGATGCCTTGTCCCAGAGGACCAGTGGTGGTTTCAACGCCTGGCGCATAACCGTACTCAGGATGACCTGGAGTTTTGGAGTGCAACTGACGGAAGTTTTTCAGATCGTCGATGGAGAGATCGTAACCGGTCAAATGCAGCAACGAGTAGATCAGCATGGAGCCATGACCATTGGAAAGAATGAAACGGTCACGATCCGCCCAATCCGGGTTGCTGGGGTTGTGATCCATGTGACTGTTCCACAACACTTCAGCGATATCAGCCATGCCCATTGGAGCACCAGGATGGCCTGAGTTGGCTTTTTGAACAGCGTCCATGCTCAAGGCACGAATAGCATTTGCAAGATCTCTGCGCGAAGGCATTAAGATTCCCCTTTAACGTTTCTAAGTTCTAAGATTCTATCAGCCAACCTACGATAAAATGAAAGTTGGCGCAAGACGGTCTGTTTAGTTTTTGAATCAGGGCAGCCTCCCAGCCGATCTCCACCACTACCTTGTGATGTAAAGCCCTATTAAAAATATTTGAGGGCGCATTTTCGCTCAGTTAGCGCAGATCAGCAAGTAATAACTGATAAAAAAGCCCGAACGCAACCGTTTTTCAAGCTATTTTTCAGATCCATGTGGGTAGGAAAAATCGCTTATGGGGCTATAAATAGGATGTAACCGCATTGCCGATAATCGAGCAATGGGGTAAAGTCGCCTACTTTATATTTATTAGCATTCAATGAAGAGGCTTTTCTCATGGCTAAAAACTTAATTGCACCCTCCATCCTGTCCGCTGACTTTGCTCGTTTAGGTGAAGAGGTCGATAACGTTTTGGCCTCTGGCGCAGACGTGGTTCACTTTGATGTGATGGACAACCACTACGTCCCCAACCTCACCATCGGGCCTTTGGTCTGTGACGCGCTGCGCAGCCACGGTGTCACCGCCGACATCGACGTGCATTTGATGGTCAAACCCGTTGATCGCATCATCCCTGATTTTGCCAAAGCCGGTGCCAGCTACATCACCTTTCACCCCGAAGCCTCCGAGCACATCGACCGTACCTTGCAACTGATCAAGGAGTCTGGCTGTAAATCCGGCTTGGTCTTCAACCCTGCCGCTTCACTTGACACTCTCAAATACGTGATGGACAAAGTGGATGTGATTTTGCTGATGTCGGTTAACCCGGGTTTTGGTGGTCAGAGCTTCATTCCTGCCACCCTCGACAAGCTGCGTGAAGCACGCAAAATGATCGACGAGTCGGGTTACGACATTCGTTTGGAAGTGGATGGTGGCGTGAAAGCCAACAACATCCGCGAGATCAAAGAAGCGGGCGCTGACATGTTTGTGGCCGGTTCTGCGATTTTTGGTGCTAAAAACAGCAGCGATGCCAACGTCTACGACACCATTTTGGCTGAAATGCGCGCCGAGTTGGCCAAAGCAGGCAGCTAAGGGTGGCACTTCGCAAACCCAAAATGCTGTTGATCGACGTGGATGGCACGTTGGTGGACAGCGTGCCAGATCTGGCCTACTGCATTGATGAGATGATGATCGCCCTCGGCTTGCCCATTCGTGGCGAGGCGGCGGTACGTCAGTGGGTTGGTAACGGTGTTGAGCGACTGGTGAAACGCGGGCTGCTGAATCAGCTCGACGGCGAACCGGAAGCGGAACTCTACGCCAAAGCCCTGCCGATTTTTATGGATCTCTACGCCGACAACACCAGCAAACGCAGTTGCCTCTACCCTGGGGTGACTGAGGGTTTGGCTTACATGCAAGCGGCGGGTTATCAGATCGGTTGTGTCACCAACAAAGCGGCGCAGTTCACTCTACCGTTGCTGAAAGATCTGGGGATTTTCGACTATTTTGAGATCGTCGTCAGTGGCGATACCTTAGCGAAGAAAAAACCCGATCCGCTGCCGTTGTTGCACGCCGCCGAAAAGATGGGCGTGGCTCCAGCCGACTCCATGATGCTCGGCGACTCCAAAAGCGATGTCAAAGCCGCTAGAGCAGCGGGTTTTCAGATCATCTGCATGAGTTACGGTTACAACCACGGCGAAGACATTCGCGACTACAATCCCGATGCGGTGGTGGACTCCATGCAAGAGATTGAAGCCCTGCTGGAACAGTAAAAAGAAGGTGCAATAACCACCATGTCACCTGAACAGTTCCAACACTTTGTCCAACAAGGCTACAACCGCATTCCCCTCGTACGCGAGGTGCTTGCGGATCTGGACACCCCGCTCTCCACCTATCTAAAATTGGCCAACGGCCCTTATTCCTATCTGTTCGAATCGATACACGGCGGCGAAAAATGGGGACGTTACTCCATCATCGGCCTGCCCTGTCGTCAGACAATCAAAGTCTTTGCTCAACACGTCACCGTTGAACTGAACGGCGAACAGATCCACTCCGAAACCGTTGTCGATCCACTGGCTTGGATCGAAACCGAACAGGCCAACTACCGTGTCCCAGAGATCGACGGCCTGCCGCGTTTCAGCGGTGGTTTGGTGGGCTATTTTGGTTACGACACGGTGCGTTACATCGAGCCGCGTTTGGGAGCCTGCACCAAACCCGATGAGCTGGAAACCCCCGATATTCTTCTGATGCTCTCGGAAGAGGTGGTGGTGTTCGACAATTTGCGCGGCACCTTGTCGATCATCGTCCAAGTTGATCCAGCGAGCGACAACGCTTATCAAAACGGTCAACAACGGCTCGATCAATTGCAAAAACAGCTCGCCAGCACCACGACCAGCGAAGGTTATCAGCCGCTGCACACGCCCCGAGCGGTGCAAGAGGAGGATTTTGTCTCTGGTTTTACCGAAGCCGGTTACAAAGCGGCGGTGGCCAAAGCGCGCGAGTACATTATCGACGGCGATGTGATGCAGGTGGTGCTGTCACAGCGGCTCTCGATCCCCTTTCAAGCGCCGTCTCTGGATCTCTATCGTTCATTGCGCAACCTCAATCCGTCCCCCTACATGTACTATCTGGATCTGCACGACCATCAAGTGGTCGGCTCTTCGCCGGAAATCTTGGTGCGGCTGGAAGACAACGAAGTCACGGTGCGCCCCATCGCAGGCACTCGACCACGGGGCACGGATGAAGCCCACGATCAAGCACTGGAAAAAGAGCTGCTGGCCGACCCCAAAGAGCTGGCAGAACATCTGATGCTGATCGACTTGGGGCGCAACGATGCCGGACGGGTCAGTCAGATCGGCAGCGTTGAGCTGACCGATAAAATGATCATCGAACGCTACTCACATGTGATGCACATCGTCTCCAATGTCACCGGCGAACTGCAAAAAAACCTCAGCGCGATGGACGTGCTGCGCGCCACCTTCCCTGCCGGTACCGTCAGCGGTGCGCCCAAGGTGCGAGCGATGGAGATCATCGACGAACTGGAGCCGGTCAAACGCGGCATCTACTCCGGTGCGGTGGGTTATCTCTCTTGGAATGGCAATATGGACACCGCCATCACCATCCGCACCGCCGTGATCAAACAGGGCAAGCTGCACATTCAAGCAGGCGCGGGCATCGTCTACGACTCCATCCCCGACAACGAGTGGGCCGAGACCATGAACAAAGGTCGAGCGGTGTTTCGGGCGGTAGCCAAAGCCGAGGCGGGTCTCAACGGCGCGCACAAACATCGCTAAGCCGCCAACCGAATTGGAGTCACGACAATGCTATTGATGATCGACAACTACGACTCATTTACCTACAACCTGGTGCAGTACCTCGGTGAGCTGGGCGCACAGGTGGAGGTGCATCGCAACGACCAGATCACGCTGGAGCAGATCGAAGCGTTGCAACCGGAACGCATTATGATCTCCCCCGGTCCTTGCACCCCCAACGAAGCGGGCATCTCCATGCAGGTGATTCGTCACTACGCCGGTAAGCTGCCGCTGTTGGGAGTCTGCCTTGGTCATCAGAGCATCGGTCAGGTTTTTGGCGGCAAGATCGTTCACGCCAAACAGATCATGCACGGCAAGACCTCGATGATTCACCACCACAGCACGGGGGTGTTTTCGGGTCTAACCAATCCCTATGAAGCGACCCGCTACCACTCGCTGGTGATTGAAAAAAGCAGCCTGCCGGAGTGCCTAGAGATCACCGCTTGGACAGAAACCGAAGCGGGCGAGCTGGATGAGATCATGGGGATACGGCACAAAACACTGCCCATCGAAGGGGTACAATTCCATCCAGAATCGATTTTGACCCAACACGGTCACGATCTATTGGCCAATTTTTTGAATATGTAACCCGTTCATCATCGCATCATCGGAGCAATTTTATGAGCATGCAAACCGCCATCACCGCCGTCATGGAGCACCACGATCTGAGCCGCGAAACCATGACCGAAACCATGCACTTGATCATGAGCGGTGAAGCCACCCCCGCTCAGATCGGCGGCTTTCTTATCGGTCTGCGCATGAAAGGCGAGACCGTGGAGGAAGTCACCGCTGCCGCTGCCGTGATGCGCGAACTCTCCAGCAAAGTGCCGGTCTCTGGCGAACATTTGGTGGACACCTGCGGTACCGGCGGCGATTCATCGGGCAGTTTCAATATCTCCACCGCCAGCGCCTTGGTGGCCGCTGCCGCCGGAGCGCAAGTGGCCAAACACGGCAATCGTTCGGTCTCCAGCAAATCCGGCAGCGCCGATGTGCTGGAAGCGGCGGGGGTCAATCTTGACCTCACCCCTGAGCAAGTGGCGCACTGCATCGAAGAGGTCGGGGTCGGTTTTCTCTTCGCCCCCAAACACCACAGCGCCATGAAACACGCCATCGGTCCACGCAAAGAGATGGGGGTGCGCACCCTATTTAATGTCCTTGGGCCGCTGACCAACCCCGCTTCTGCACCCAACCAACTGCTGGGGGTGTTTGATGCCGATTGGGTCGAACCGCTGGCGCAGGTGCTGAAAAAACTCGGCAGCCGTCATGTGATGGTGGTTCATGCCGTCGATGGTCTGGATGAGATCAGCATCGCCTCTGAGACCTTGGTGGCCGAGCTGAAAAACGGTGAGATCAACCTTTATCAGCTCACCCCCGAACAGTTCGACATGCCGCGCTCCGATCTCAGCACCATCCGCGTTGACGGTGCCGAAGAGAGTCTGGCCATGATTCAGAGTGTGCTGGCCAATCAAGCCTCACCGGCTCGTGACATTGTGGCGCTCAATGCAGGGGCGGCAATTTATGTTGCGGGAATCACGGATACGCTGGAGGCAGGGGTTGAAAAAGCGCTGGCGGTAATTGCCAGTGGTGAGGCAGCTGCTCGTTTGGCCAAGCTGGTGAAAACCAGCCAAGAAAGCTAAAAATTCGCTCCACCGCGTTTGCTGCCCCACACCTTTTGACGTATCATTAAAAAAATTAAATACGTCAAAAGGCATTAATCATGCAAACCAAACTCACACTTCGACTTGATGACACCTTAATCGGTCAAGCAAAAGAGTATGCCAAACAGAATGATAAATCCCTCTCTCAAGTGGTTGCTGACTACTTCCAGCTTCTGACCCAGAAAGAGCAACCCAATAAAATGCTGCCTATCACGCAATCGCTCATCGGCCTGCTGGAACCCCAACAAGGTGATGTGGAAGATTATAAAAAGCATCTGGAAGAGAAGTACCTTTGAGAATCTTATTTGATACCAATATCATCCTCGACGTACTCCTAAATCGAACCGCCTTTGTTGAACTCTCCAGCAACCTGGTTAACAAGGTCGAAGCAGGACTCATCGATGGTTATCTCTGCGCCACCACCGTTACCACGCTTGATTATTTACTCTCAAAATCGATCAATCGAAAACAGGCTCGCATCAAGATAAAAAGCCTGCTGACCTTATTTCAAGTTGCCGAGGTCAACCACGTTGTGGTCGAACGCGCACTGAACTCCGCCTTCAATGATTTTGAAGATGCGGTTCAATACTACTCGGCCATCGGTTGTCAGTCGGAGGGTATTGTCACTCGTAATCCCAAAGATTATAAAAATACCACCCTGCCGATCTACACACCCAATGAACTGAACGGCATTATCGCCTTGCCGCACAATAAATCCTAATTCTCACCGAGACAGTCCATGAGCAATCCCCCCGATATTCTGCAAAAAATCCTCAATCGCAAACAAGAAGAGATCGCCGAACGTTCTCAAAACGTCAGCATTGCTGATCTCAAACAGCAACTGGCACAAGCTGATGCCCCAAGAGGCTTCACCGCTGCCCTGCAAGCCAAAGTCAACGCCGGTTCCGCTGCGGTGATCGCTGAGATTAAAAAAGCCTCACCGAGCAAGGGGCTGTTACGAGAGCATTTTGTCCCCGCCGAGATTGCTCAGAGTTATCAACAAGGCGGCGCTGCCTGTCTGTCGGTGTTGACCGACAAAGACTTTTTCCAAGGCAGCGAAGCCTATCTGCAACAAGCGCGTGCCGCTTGCGCTCTGCCGGTGATTCGCAAAGATTTTATCGTCGATCCTTACCAAGTCTACGAAGCTCGCGCCATGAGCGCCGACTGCATTTTGCTGATCGTCTCGGCGCTGGAAGATGCACGCTTGGCCGAACTGCATCAACTGGCCACGGAGCTGGGCATGGATGTGCTGGTGGAAGTGCATGATCGGGATGAAATGCGCCGCGCCCTAAAGATCAACGCGCCGCTGATTGGGGTCAACAACCGTAATCTGCGTACCTTTGAGACTCGCCTGCAAACCACCATTGAGATGCTGGAGATGGTACCGGAAGAGGTGTTTCTGGTGACGGAGAGTGGCATTCACTCACGAGCGGATGTGCAATTGATGCGTGAACAGCAGGTTCATGCCTTTTTGGTGGGCGAAGCCTTTATGCGTGCTGAGGAGCCTGGCACTAAATTGGCAGAGCTGTTCAGTTAACACGTTCAATAGAACCACTCATCTCTGGGCGTGATGAATCAAGCAGAGCAACAACCTTGACTAATAGTACTAAAGCAGTATCATAAAAAATGCCTAAGAAAATTCGCGAACTGATCGCCTTATTAGAAAAAGCCGGTTTTGCCAACCGTGGCGGCAAAGGCAGCCACCGCAATTTTCTCCACATATCAGGAGTCAAAGTCACTCTATCAGGCAAGCTGGGCAACGACGCACTTCGCTATCAAGAAAAAGAAGTGCAAGCAAAAATTACGGAGGCCAAAAAGTGAAAGCAGCAGATCACCATATAAAACTGGTTGAATGGTCAGAAGAGGATCACTGTTACGTTGGCTCTTCGCCCGGCTTTATCGGCCCCTGCTGCCACGGCAGCGATGAAACCCAAGTCTATCGAGAACTCTGCGAGATCGTTACCGAATGGGTCGAAATCCACCAGAAAGAGGCCATTCCACTCCCTAAACCACTCACCAACCGTACCTTTTCAGGAAAGTTTGTGCTGCGTGTTGGACAGGATCTGCACAAAGCACTGACAATTAAAGCCGCTCAATCAGGCAGAAGCCTCAACAACCTCTGCACTGATCTTCTGCGTAGCAGCTTCTTAAAAAGTTAATTTCCATTTTCTTGCGCGTGCCTAAGCAAATGAGCTAAAGGCTTGCTTTGTCCATGACGCATCGCCCACGCAAGTGACGAATAATAGAGAGCCTGATTATCTTTATGCAGTGCAGCCGGTTTTAATCCGGCTTGGATTAATTGCACGGTAAGCAACGCTCGACCAACACGGCCATTGCCATCCCCAAAAGGGTGAATGCGAATAAAATGAGCATGAGCAGCAGCGATTTCCACCAAACTACTCGGCTGTTTATATTTAGCACACCAATAAGCCACCTCACTGGCAATATCTTCTGGCAGCGTCGTGTCGATTCCCTCCAGCTTACCCATCACACGGATTTTTTTTGCATAGTCTCCGGCATCGGAACGCACACCCCGCATAAATTGACTGTGCAGATCACGCACCAAGGCATCAGAAATAGCCACACCCCGCCCCTCTTTAATGGCATTAAACAACTGCGTCATTGATATCCATGTGTTGTACATAGCCATAAAGGTGGCTTTATCAATGCCACGCGGCAGATTGGCTTCGATTATTATTTTTTCAAACAGACGCAAATTCGCGTTCATATGCTCAATTTCATAGGTGCCAAAGGTCATGCTTTTGAAATGCAAATTGGTTAATTTAGGTTGATAATCATCGGGGAGCAGCAGTGCCTTTGGTAACGACAATTTGGTTAATTCTGGCGTAACGAAGGTATCGCAATAGAGCACATTAAGATCTAAAACGTGTACTGGTTTGATTGATTCTGGCTTTTCAAGCCAACGGACTAAAGAGGTGCGAGAAACGTCCAGCGCATGTGAAAGTTTCGCTGAGTTCTTATACTCATCGAGCAACCTTTCAAGCTGGTCAGAAATGATTAATTCATTGTATTCACTGATCATTTTAGCACTCACATTTTCCTATTTCAGACAATGAGTGTACTACAAAAAACGAAACTTTTACTACTTACCATATAAAAGGTTCGTTTTAAGGTTCAGTGATGTGTTACGAGTTCAGCTACTCTGCCAGTGCCATAGAAGCCATTTTCATCACCCCAGCAAAAGAGTCTGCACCCGCAATAAACAATCCATTGTGACAAAACATTGCGTCATCAACGCCCGTCGCTGCTTGCAGCTCTTGATCCGACAGACCCGCCCACGCTATCGGCAGCGGCTTTCTGTTTTCAAAGGAGCCTGGCTCAACGGGTACGGTCTGAATTCGCCACTGCCCTGTCTGAGAGGGATAAACCATATACAACGCCTCTTCGGACAGGGCGTGAACCGTTCTTTTCCACGGGGTGTATTTTTCCAGCACAATCACCCTTGGGTCTTCTGCCTTTTCGATGGCTTCAGCCACAATAACTTTGGCACTGATGCCGCCGTTCGCTGAGGCGATAAAGCGCGTTAAAACCCGCGTGGCAAACTCAACCGCCTCATCAAAACAGGCATCAAAACGACTCTCTTCCTGCCAAGTCGGATTAAACATGCCGATGGTTTGGCTCAAGGTAATGCCTTGATAGACCTCTTTCACATGACCACAGTCAATGGCATCAATCGCCGTGACCAGCCCCTTATCCACCGCATTGGCGACATCCTGATTCCCTTGGCATATCTCTAGGCCGTATTTCTGCCACACCAGACCAAACGAGGAGTAAGGAGTGCCGTTTTCTCGCTCCCCTGCTCCGCCCCGTTGATGATGATCAAAACGATCTCGATCTGGGTCATATTCACCACCGACATCAAGGACAATATCGGCCTTGGCCATCTGCTCTAGGTCACGGGTTCGAATCAATTTAGCCGCAGGGAAAATGCTCTTGAGGGCAGCGACACTGAACACATCATCTGCGTGAAAATTACCGTTGTGCGTTGCTATGGTTTTGTCATTCATGTTTTGTCTGTCATGTTGGTGATGGGGTTGTAAGATTTTTTACGCATGAAGTGTGTGATCTAAAATATCTGCAACCCACTGATTAATGCTCTTATCTTCAGCTGTTGCAACAGCTGCAATTTCGCTATGTAACTTAGGAGGAATTCTTAGATTAAACTTTCCAGAGTATTCCTTTCTTGGGCTGACTCCTGTTTCTTCACAAACTTCGAGAAATATCTTCAGTAACTTCTTGAACTCTCGACGCAGCTCACTAGGGCTTTTGCCATAAAAATCAGCACAGCCATTTAAACCAAGAATTTCCCCTCGAAACATATCAATTTCAGGATCATATTCGATTTTTGCTTTATAAGACTCATTTTCCATTATATTCATGGGGTTACCTCATTTGACTCGAACCATTTGCGAATACTAACAACAGCCCCTTTATCAGCACGCCTCATATAGTACTAAATATCGGTACTATGTCAAATTTTTTGACAAACACCACCAAGACCAACTCCATTACCTGACTGAATCACAGCCGCTCGATATTTCAGCCATCTGCTGGAAAGGCTCTCTTAGAATGCGGTCAAACTCGATCTCTACAGCTTAGAGTAAATCATATTATTGCTGGTTAAATCTTATCCCTCATCATCCAGATCATCGGTTTTATAAAGGAGATAACCTTCATAATAATAACTTGCGTCGATGCCTTTCATGTAGATGCTGCGGTGGTAGTGGGTCAAACCTGAATTTTAGTGTAGAATGGAAATTATGACATGTTAT
>CAZTQX010000045.1:0-16738 GCA_964615985.1 uncultured Gammaproteobacteria bacterium
AATGAACTGCTCCAAACATCAACGTTAACAAAAAATTTCACAATTTACTTTTTCAAAAACCGTTTAAAAAGACCATACCGCCAAGGGCGCATCGCCAACACCACCGTCACCCCAGAACGCTCCTTAAACGAGAGCCTGGCATCGTCGTTATTCAACTGATCAAACTCCTGCGCCAACTGCTCCAACTTATGCTGAAAACGCTGATTAGAACTGGGCGATAACATGCCGTTGAGCACCAGCAGATGCTCTTTGGGATGATCAAAACGGGAACTGAAAAACTCCTCCTGCAACTTATCCATAAAAAAGCCTTGAATCGGGCCGTTCTCACGCCACTTAAAATTGGGAGCCACCCGCAAACGAATACGATTATTCACCTGAAGATCAATCACCTTCAAGCGATCCAGCTTAGCCAAGTGGCGAATGCAACGCGACTGATCAATGGCAAAAAAATCCAAGATCTGCGCAAACTCCCAACGGTTCAAAATACAGACCGTCACCAACAGCAGCTCCAAATCCTCGACAATCTCCCGCTCCTGCTCTTCGCTCAAAGTGGAGATGCGCGCCTCATCCTGACCCATCTGCTGCACCAAATCGGAGATCTCCATCCCCAAAAGTTGGCAGACCTGATCCAGACGCTGCAAAGAGAAATTCTGCTGGGCAAACAGCCGTTTGACGCTCGCCTCCGAAAGTTGCAGCGCAACGGCCACATCCGCATAGGTTTTACCTTGGGACTTCAAGGTTTTTTTAAGCGTTTGAATAAGACGTGATGTTTGCGACATAAATTGAATAAAGAGACGTGTTACAACGCGGAAAGATCCATCGTCAATTTTTCCACCTGACTGAGATCCAAGCTCTGTTTTGCTTGATACAGGTCGAAACTGTCCTGCATCGCCAACCAACTTTCCGGCGAACGCCCCAAGGTCTTGGAAAGACGCAGCGCCATCTCCGGTGAAACATTGATGTTTTTATTCAGCAAACGACTCAAAGTCGAGGGAGCAATATTCATCTTAATAGCCACCTTACGCAAACTGACCTGCAATGGCACAAGATAAACCGCCTTAATAAATTCACCTGGATGCGGTGGATTTTTCATACTCATACCTCATGCTCCTCATAGTGAATGCCGTAAACGAAACCACGATCAAAACGAAACGTCAGACGCCAACGAGTCGTGACACGCAGCGACCAGACACCCTGTAAAGTACCTGGCAGCGGCTGTAAACCAAAATCGACAATCTGCATATCCTCAATTTCATGAGCGCTGTGCAGTGCGATCAGGAGCAGTCGCAAGCGACTTTGATGCCTCTGCTGAATGCCTTCTACACGTCCGCTGTGATAAAACGCTTGCACTCCTTTGTGCTTAAACGATGCTATCATCAGGCGACTTTAGCATATTGCCCTCTGCGCAACAATTCAGCCAAAGCATTAAATAACGCTACTTAAAGCAGCGTATTTTGCAACACAGTCGTTAAAAGTAGCGACTTACACCAAAATCAACCACACTCAGTCACATCATCAAATCCAACAGGAAACCTTTGATCATGTTCTCTCTGTTCCGATTAGCCAGCTTTACCCCCTACATCCTCATCGTGCTACTGAACGCCTTTGTGGATCTCGGCCACAAGATCATCATCCAGAACACAGTCTTTAAAATTTACGACGATCAAACTCAGATCATCCTCACCGCCATCGTCAATGGGCTTATTTTATTGCCCTTTATTCTGCTCTTTACTCCCTCAGGCTTTCTCGCTGACCGTCACCCGAAACCGAAAGTGATGAAGATCAGCGCCGCCATCGCCATTCTCATTACTCTGGGCATCACCCTCAGCTACTACCAAGGTTGGTTTCAGATCGCCTTCGCCATGACCTTTCTGTTGGCGATGCAGAGCACCTTCTACTCACCGGCCAAATACGGCTACATCAAAGAGATGGTGGGAGCCAAGCAACTCTCCAGCGCCAACGCCATCGTCCAGTCGGTCACCATCATCGCCATTTTGGGCGGCATTTTTCTCTTCTCGATTCTGTTTGAGCAACAACTCAGCGGCGTTCATTATCAAAATGAAACGGACATCCTGTTAGCCATCGCGCCACTGGGCTGGATTTTGGTGCTCTGCTCCATCGCCGAATTTCTACTGGCACTGCGTCTGCCCAACGGCCAAGCAAAAAACCCCGATCAAGCCTTTCCTTGGCAAGAGTACCGTCGCGGTCAAGCGCTGAAAAACAATCTAAAAAGCATCTTCAGCAACCCGATGATCTGGCTCTCCATTATCGGTCTGTCGCTCTTCTGGGGCGTTTCTCAAGTGCTGCTGGCCGCCTTCCCCGCCTTTGCCAAACAGAGCATGGGCGAGATGAACACGGTGGTGATTCAAGGGCTGATGGCCTGCTCTGGCATCGGCATTATTCTCGGTTCGATCATCGCCGGACGTGCCTCTAAAAATCAGATCGAGATGGCTCTGATTCCTCTCGGAGCCAGTGCGCTGGTGATTGCCCTACTGCTGTTGCCTCAACTGCAACAGACCACCCCACTGGCTCTCAACTTTGTCCTCTTCGGCATCGGCGGTGGACTGTTGATTGTGCCGCTGAACGCCCTGATTCAATACCACGCCAAAGAGAGCCAACTGGGCATCGTCTTGGCAGGCAACAACTGGGTACAGAACATCACCATGATCGCCTTTTTGTCTCTCACGGTGCTGTTTGCCATCAACGGTTACGACAGCAGCCAGCTGTTCCACTTTCTCACCATCATCACCCTACTGGGTAGCCTCTACGCCATCTACAAATTGCCCCAAGCGCTGCTGCGTTTTCTCATCTCACTGCCCTTTGCCTGCCGCTATCGCATAAAAATCCTAGGCTTTGAAAACATGCCCGCTCAAGGGGCGGTGTTAATGCTCGGCAACCACATCAGCTGGCTGGACTGGGCTTTTATTCAGATCGCCTCACCACGTCCAGTGCGTTTTGTGATGGACAAAAAACTCTTTAAAAAATGGTATCTGCGCCGCTTTTTAACTTGGTTTGGAGTGATTCCCATCTCCGCAGGTGGCAGCCAAAGCGCCCTCAAAGAGGTTAACCGACAGCTGAAAAACGGTGAAGTGGTCTGCCTGTTTCCCGAAGGCAGCATCAGCCGCAACGGTCATCTGAATGAATTCAAACGCGGCTTTGAACGCACCGTTGCCGATGTCGAGGGCGTGATCCTGCCCTTCTATCTGCACGGCTTGTGGGGCAGCCGCTTCTCTCGTTGCAGCTCGGAAACCCGTCGCAAAAGTCGCCACGGTCTGCGCCGTCAGCTCATTCTCAGTTGGGGCAAACCGCTGCCCATCACCAGCCAGCACCATGAGGTCAAACAAGCGGTAATGGAGTGCTCCATCGAGGCGTGGCAAAGCTACATCGCGCAACTGCCCTGCATCAGTCGGCGCTTTATCCAGAGCAGCAAACGGCTCGGTAACGGACTCTCGGTGGCCGATCTGGCACTGAAAACCGAACTCTCCGGTTATAAATTTCTCACCGCCGTGCTCGCCTTTGCCGCTCTGATCGCCAAACGCAGCCCCGAACAGAACATCGGTCTGCTGCTGCCCACCAGCAGCGCCGGTCTGATCACCAATATGGCGGCGTTGTTGCGCGGCAAAACCTTGGTCAATTTGAACTACACCGCCAGCGAAACTGCGCTGCTCTCGGCACTGGAGCAAGCAGAGATCAAATCCATCTACACCTCCAAACGCTTTGTGGAAAAATTAAAGCAGCGCGGCATGGATCCCAGCGCCCTGTTTGCACACACGCAGGTCTTCTATCTGGAGGAGTTAAAGAATGAAATTGGCAGCCTGAAAAAACTGGGACTGCTGCTCTGCGCCGTGCTGCTGCCTGTTGGCTGTCTGCAATTTTTGTTTGGCAAACAACGCAGCACCGATCAGGTCAGCGCCATTCTCTTCTCCAGTGGCAGCGAGGGCGCACCCAAAGGGGTGATGTTGAGCCAACAAAATCTGCTCGCCAATATCAAACAGATCGCCACTCTGCTCGACCCAGGCAAAGAGGAACGCCTGCTCTCCTGTCTGCCACTGTTTCACGCTTTTGGTCTCAGCGTCACCGGCCTGCTGCCTTTGGTGGAAGGCGTGCCAGTGGTTTGTCACCCTGACCCCAGCGATGTGGTCAACATTGCCAAAGGCATCGAGCAGTACCGCACCACGATTTTTTGCAGCACTTCAACCTTTTTGCGCCTCTTCAATCGCAACCGCCGAGTCAAAACCGAAATGCTCGAACCGTTGCGTATGGTCATCACCGGCGCGGAAAAACTCAACGCCGAGGTGCGTCAAGACTTCACGCAGAAATTCAACAAAACCCTCTACGAAGGTTACGGTGCAACGGAAACCTCCCCTGCTGCCAGCTCTAATTTTTTAGACCGAGAGCGCGCCAAAGGTCTCGCTCTGCAACAGGCACACAAACAGGGCAGCGTCGGTCTGCCTCTGCCCGGCAGCCGGTTTCGCATCGTCGATCCCGACACTTTGGCACCCTTGCCCGTTGGCGAAGAGGGGCTGATTCTGTTTGCCGGAGTGCAGCTTATGATCGGCTATCTTAATAACCCCGAAAAAACCGCCGCTGCCATCGTCGAGATTGAGGGCAAACCGCACTACAAAACCGGCGACAAAGGCAAACTGGACAGTGATGGTTTCCTCACCATTTTGGATCGTTACTCCCGCTTTGCCAAAATCGGCGGTGAAATGGTCGGTCTCTCCACCATCGAGGCAGCCATCAGCGAACAACTGCCCGCCGAGATCGAACTGCTCAGCTGCGCGCTGCCGGACAGTAAAAAAGGCGAAAAAGTGGTGCTGTTGGTGGCGGGCAGCGAAGATCAAGAGCAGATCAAAACCGCCATCAACAACAGCAGCCTCAACGCCTTGATGAAACCAAGCAAGATTATTTTGGTGGCTGAAATCCCTAAATTGGGCAGCGGCAAAAGCGATTTTGGGCAGGCGAAAAAAATCGCCTTGAAGGCATTGTCATGAACTCCATGCGACTTTTTTTGACTCTGCCCTTGGCTCTGCTGGCTTCACTCAGCTCGGCGGCGGAGATTGATAACAGCATCGGCCTCTCTTATTCGCTCACCGCTCAGCCCTATCAAGACGCTGACAGCAGCGGCAGTCTGGCTCCTTCAATCAATTTCGATTGGGGGCGTTTCTACTGGCACGGCGATGATGGTGGTTACCGACTTCACGACAGCCAGAACAGCGGCTTGACTCTCTACGGTAAGTGGAGACCGTTCACTTATCAAGCCTCCGATAGCCCACAACTCACTGGCATGGGAGATCGTCAAGTGGGGATTGATTTTGGTCTGATGGCGCATTACATCAACCCCAATATCGGTCTGTTTCGCCTCGCTTGGATCAAGGATTGGTTTGATCTTCATAACGGTGAGGAGCTGCGGATTGAGTACGGCATCGGCACTCAAAACCAACAGTATGGCCTTTTTCTGCTGTTGGGACTCTATCAACGCGACCAAGCCTATCACCACTACTACTACGGTGTTGATCCGAATCAAGCGCGTGTGGGGCGACCAGCTTACCAAGCGCAAACGGCCAACAGCTACGACATCGCCCTGTATGGAAGTTACAACCTCAACCGTGATTGGCAACTCAGCAGCAAGCTGCTCTACGACCGTCTACCCAAAACAGTACAGAACAGCCCCATTGTCGATTCCTCACAGGTCGTCAGTGCTTCTATAGGTCTCTCCTATCGGTTTTAAAAGGCTCCAAGGATGTTTGACAAAACATCAGAATGTCCTAATATTTAACTATAGAGACCAACCCAAAGGAGAGTCACTATGACCTTCATGAGCCTGCTTACCGCACTGCCCGCCGTTGTTGCCATAGCCTTAGTAGCAGTGCTCTACTACGGTTACGAAACGTTGCATGACAACCACTGGCACAACCACCACCATCACCACTGATCTTTCGGGCGTTCATTCGAACGCCCGTCACTTTTTATGACCTCAGTCACATTTCAACCAGATTTGCAGTTGAAACTATTGACAGAATATTATTATATTCTAATATGTGTTCGTATAACGAACGAATTGGAGTATCAACATGATTATTGAAAGTATTTTAACCATCGTACCAGCAGTGGTTTTAATCGCTGTCAGCGCCATTTTGCTCTACAGCGCAGCCCATGCCCTTCGCTGTCTTGTAGCTCGCTTACAGAACAACCCCTGCCGTAACTAACCCCCCAGATAAAAATCAGTCGGGGTATTTGGTCTATTCAGGGCAGAAACATAACTCCTGCCCTTACAAAATTTTCCACAAAACAGTCAGCAATAACCTCCTGTTTTTGCGTATAATCTGCCCTTTTTTTAGGTCAGGAAGTCCGATGACAACCACCCCCGCTGCTTGGCAGCAGAAATTTATCAGCATCCGAGAAAACAAACTGTTCGAAGCGTTTGTCATCGGTATCATCGTCTTGTCCGCATTGGTCATCGGTGCCAAAACCTACGAAACCTCCCCCGCACTGCTGTACACTTTTCATCTGCTTGATCTGGCCATCACACTGATTTTTCTGACCGAAATTGTCATTCGCATGATTGCCGAAAACAGCATAAAACGATTTTTCAGTAAAGGCTGGAACGTATTTGATTTTGTGATTGTGGTCACCAGCCTGATCCCCATTGATGACAGCGAAGCGGCCATGCTCGGACGACTGCTGCGCATTTTCCGCATCTTGCGTCTGATCTCTATCATCCCTGAACTGCGGGTGCTGCTAAACGCCTTTGTCACTGCCATCCCACGGATGGGTTACGTCAGTCTGCTGATGTTTATTATCTTCTACATCTACGCCGCCATCGGCAGCATGTTTTTCCACACCATCAACCCTGATCTGTGGGAGAACATCACCATCGCTCTCCTAACCATGTTTCGTGTCGCCACCTTTGAGGATTGGACTGACGTGATGTACGAAACCATGGAGGTCTATCCCCTCAGCTGGATCTACTACCTCAGCTTTATCTTTATCGTCGCCTTTGTTTTCTTGAATATGATGATCGGCATCGTCTTAGAAACACTGCACAAAGAGCACGAAAAGATGGATCAAGAGGACGGTGAAAGTGAAGCGGGACAAGTCAACAACATTGATCAGCGCACCACCGAGATGGAGCAACGCTTGATTCGCATGGAAAAATTACTGCAAGAACGACTGCCAGCGACAGTCAAAAAACACAATCATCCAGGCAATACACACCATTAGCTGACCTGTGGGTTAAGCATGATTTTTGCCCCTTCCACCTTGACCGCATAAACCTGCAACGCCTCCGTTGCCGGTTCTTCCATCGGTTCACCGGTGCAAACACTGAAACGACTGCCATGCAGTGTGCAATGAATCAGCCCACCCTTTAAACAACCCAATGACAACGACGAATCCTCATGAGTACAGGTATCGTCCACCGCGTGCAGCACTCCCTCTACATTGGCAATCAAGATTTTTCGACCCTGACACTCAACCCGCATCGTTTTCCCTATCGGCAGTTTATCCACATCGGCAACAGCAACAAAATGGTTCATCCATCGTTTCCAAATCAACAAAGAAGCGCATTGTATCACCCCCAAAGCAGCGTCAAAAAACAGCCACAAAAAAACGAACAAAAATCCAAAAAAGCACTTGCTTATATTAATATCTTCTAATAAACTTTACTCATCATTTAGGCAGATTGCCAACGACCATTTAACAAATACAACCTAAAACTCTTTGGAGAGAAACCTATGAAAGCTTTGAAAATTATCGCTGTTGCTGCTCTGTTAACCGCTTCTGCTGCTTCTCAAGCATGGTGGGGGCCTTTCGATAACAACAACGGTTATAACAACGGCTACAATAACAACAACGGTTCTGCTAATGGCGCTGGTAACGGTTCTGCTGACTTCGGCTTCAGCATGAACGCTTCTGCTAAAGGCAACGGCAACTTCGACGGCAACAACAACTACAACGGCGCGAACAACGGCAACGGTTATAACAACGGTTACAGCAATGGCAACGGTAACGGTTCTGCTGACGGTTCTGGTTCTTTTGGCTTCAACATGAATGCATCTGCTAAAGGCAACGGCAACTTCGACGGTAACAATGGCTACAACAACGGTTACGGTTATGCGCCTACCGCTGAGCAAGTTGCTGCTCAACAGAAAGCCGCTGCTGACTACGCAAAACACATGCAAGCACAGCACAAAGCGATGATGGAAGCTCACGCTGCACAACAAAAAGCGTTCCAAGAACGTGTTGCTGCTGCCAAAACAGCTCCTGCTGCTAAAGCCGCTGCACCTGTTACGACCGCTCCTGCTGCAAAATAAGCTTTACTTTGCCGCATAAAAAACTCTGCTTGAGCTAAGCTCTCGCAGGGTTTTTTTGTGCCTTGAATTAGTCGATTGAATTTAAAAGGGCAGATAAAGGGCAGATATGGAATCTGCCCCTACTCATGGGCGCGTCATATCAATCCTTTATTCAAAACGCTCCTTGCCCGTAGGCTCAAAACGAGCCACTCCGTTCTGTTGCAAACGCAGATCTGAAATGTCTTTCATCACCATCTTTCTGGCACGATTGATTCCGCCAATCGGTTCATGGGCGCTCAACGAATGACCTGGATTAAACGAGATGTTTTCACAAAACACCTTCTGCTCAGCCGAGGTAAAATTCTGCTTTGGAATGCGTATTTGAGCCACCTTTACAAAAGGGGATAGCTCCTGATCCCACGCCACCAGCGCATTCTCCACCGGCATTTTCAGCGGATCAACCTGCTCTTGAATCATGAAGTTCAAACAAGCCGAGCCTTTTTGCAGTTGAGCCTGCATGTTCTCTTCCAAATAATCTGCCGTCAGCGGTTTAGGTACTTTACCGCTGTTGGCCTCACAGGTCTGCAAAGCGTAACGCACCGTGGTTTTAAAATTACCCTCAAGCCGTTCACCCAAACCGTAAGCCGTGACGCTGTTCCAACTGACATCCAAAGGGTTTGCATAGGCTTTATTGCCCTGCATAATATTGAAAAAACCTTGTGGATGGGTAACAAAAAACCAGAAAGGACGGCCACTGAAAGCGGCATCAAAAAAATCAAAGAACTGCTCGGGATTGGCGGCAAAAAAAGCATCATGGCCTAAAAAGAGAAAATCTTGAGTTTGCTGCTCATCCCCAGGCAAAACTACTCGCTCACCCATCACACCGCTCAACTTCAAGCCCAGACCCCGAAAATCATCTTCATGATCATCAGTCAGCTCCTCCACCGAGTTGGAAAAACGCATCCAAACAGGATAGCTGGCATTGGGTTGAAAAATGCCCTGTTGATACTTTTTTGCCAGATCACTGTTCACGACAAAATCAGCGTGCAGACAACCATTGGACTTAGGGTGTGTATCGCGCAAAAACATCCCATCCTTGTACTGCTCCTTTAAATGCCCCTGCAATAACAGACTGATATCCTTAATTTTTTGCTCTTCCCCTTCAGTGACCTGCTCTTGCCCTAATAAAAGGGTTGGACTGTCGCTACAGGCACTCATCTGTAACACAACTAAAAAACCCAATACGCTACTCAAAAACCATTGCATAATCTGCTGCTCCCATGCTTTTTATTCTGCAATTTTCTCTCCTTTCGCTTCTCATTTCTAACACGACACTCTTTCACATACCAGAAAAAAGCCAAAAAAAGGCCCAACAACGGCGTAAAAATTCCGTTATTGAGCCAACTAAAACCAGTAATTTAAATTCTATCCAGCTCTCATATAAATCAATGTCCCCGCCTCCAAATCCACCATAATCCGATCCCCTTTAGCAAACTCACCCGCCAAAATCTTCTCGGCCAAGCCATTTTCCAGCTGCTGCTGAATCGCCCGTTTCAAGGGTCGTGCACCGTAAACCGGATCAAAGCCCGCCTCCACCAATTTATTCAGCGCCGCGTCACTCACCTCCAGACTCATTTCACGCTCTTTTAGGCGTTCAGAAAGCTCGATCAACTGAATTCGGGCAATGGAACGAATCTGCTCCACCCCCAAAGGCCGAAAGACCACACTCTCATCAAGACGATTAATAAACTCAGGACGGAAATGTTGCCCGACCACTTCCATCACCGCCGCTTTCATCTCAGAGCTTCTGCCCTCTTGTGTCAATCTCTGAATCAAGTCGGAACCGAGATTAGAGGTCATCACAATCACCGTATTGCGAAAATCCACCGTGCGGCCTTGGCCGTCGGTCAAACGACCGTCATCCAGCACCTGCAACAGAATATTAAAGACATCGGGGTGGGCTTTTTCCACCTCATCCAACAGCAGCACCGAATAGGGACGACGACGCACCGCCTCGGTCAGATAACCGCCCTCTTCATAACCCACATAACCGGGGGGCGCACCGATCAGCCTTGCCACGGAGTGTTTCTCCATAAATTCCGACATATCAATGCGCACCATCGCCTCATCGCTGTCAAACAGAAAATTGGCCAAGGTTTTACAGAGTTCGGTTTTCCCCACCCCTGTCGGCCCCAAAAAGAGAAACGAACCGTTGGGGCGCTTCGGGTCAGAGAGACCGGCACGAGAGCGGCGAATGGCATTGGAAATAGCGCTCACCGCCTCCTCTTGACCCACCACCCGTTCGCTCAACTCCGCCTCCATCCTCAGCAATTTATCCCGCTCACCCTCCAACATTTTGCTCATGGGGATGCCAGTCCATTTAGCCACAATTTCGGCAATCTCCTCCTCGCCAACCCGATTGCGCAACAGCTGCATCTGCGTCTGATCTTGAGCTGCAATGGAGGCCTGTTGCAGACGTTTCTCCAACTCAGGAATTTTGCCATACTGCAACTCCGACATGCGGGTTAAATTGCCTTCGCGGCTCGCCACCTCCAACTCCAAGCGCACCTGCTCCAGCTCCTCTTTAATGTGTTGCGCGCCGTGCAACTGCAACTTTTCCCGCTTCCAGATGGTCTCCAGTGCAGCGTATTCAGCACCCAAAATTTTAATGTCTTCATTTAATTTTTGCAGGCGTTTTTTAGAGGCTTTATCAGACTCCTTTTTCATCGCCTCGCGCTCAATTTTGAGCTGAATGAGTTTGCGATCCAAACGATCCATTGCTTCGGGTTTGGAATCAATCTCCATGCGAATGCGACTGGCCGCTTCGTCCATCAAATCAATGGCTTTGTCCGGCAACTGACGATCCGCAATGTAACGGTGTGACAAGGTTGCCGCTGCGACGATGGCCGGATCGGTGATGTCCACGCCGTGATGCACCTCGTAACGCTCTTTCAGACCACGCAAAATGGCGATGGTATCTTCCACATTGGGCTCTTCCACCAGCACTTTTTGAAAACGGCGCTCAAGAGCCGCATCTTTCTCAATGTATTGCCGATATTCGTCCAAGGTCGTCGCACCGATGCAGTGCAATTCACCTCGCGCCAAGGCCGGTTTGAGCATGTTGCCCGCATCCATCGCCCCTTCGCCTTTACCCGCTCCCACCATCGTATGCAGCTCGTCGATAAAGAGAATCACCTGACCCTCTTGTTTAGCCAGATCGTTCAAAACCCCTTTGAGGCGCTCCTCAAATTCACCACGAAATTTGGCCCCAGCGATCAACGTCCCCATATCCAAGGACAACAGACGCTTGCCTTTCAAGCCCTCTGGCACTTCACCATTAATAATGCGCTGCGCCAAACCTTCGGCAATGGCGGTTTTCCCCACCCCAGGTTCACCGATTAAAACGGGATTGTTTTTGGTACGCCGTTGTAACACTTGAATGGAACGACGGATCTCCTCATCACGACCGATCACCGGATCAAGCTTGCCCTGCTCGGCACGTTCGGTAAGATCAAGGGTGAATTTTTGCAACGCTTGGCGCTGATCTTCAGCCGCCGCGTCATTCACCTTTGCTCCCCCTCGCAGAGCATCCAGTGCTTTTTCAATCGTTTTTCGCTCGGCACCGGCTTTTTTCAGCAGATCCGCCAACGCACCGCGATCCAAGGCGGCCAACAGAAACAATTCACTGGAGATAAAATCATCGCCGCGCTGCTGTGCCAGTTTGTCCATCAGATTAAAAATACGATTCAGGTCATTGGAAACATGCACATCTCCACCAGCCCCCGAAACCTTGGAGAGACGTTGCAGCGCTTGCGCGAGTGAACTTTTCAGCGCAGTGAGATCCACACCGCTGTTTTTTAGCAACTGCAACACCGTACCTTGAGGCTGTTCCAGCAACACCTGCATCAGGTGCAGGGGTTCGATAAATTGGTGATCCTGACCCACTGCCCGCGATTGGGCATCGCTCAGAGCCAGTTGAAAATTGTTGGTTAGTTTGTCCATTCTCATGATGAAAGCCTCTTAAAATATTGTTCTGTTATTTTAAGAGATGGGGGTTTATTGCTCTATTTTCAAGGATGAGACTGATTAAATTTTATCGCCAATCTCAAAATAATCGTAGGGGCAGATTCCATATCTGCCCTTGGTTGCACATCCACGCGATTCTATATCTGCCCCTACATCGTTGGCAACGGTGGTGCAAACATTTAAACGTTTTGCGACGCTTCAATATATAAAATTGGTGAAACAGAAAATATCGCCGCCATTCGACAAAAAACTATGGCAACGTAATTATTGGGAGCATATTATTCGTGATGAAAATGAATTCCACCATCTCGAACAATACATTATTGATAACCCAAAAAAATGGGCAGAGGACAGCTTAAACACTACAACATCGCAACCGGAGCCAACAACATAAAAAACAACACAAGACCCGCGCCTAACATCATATCGGTGTTCATTATTATTTCTCCACGACCTAATTTATAAGTATCTTGCCACCTCTGTCTGGTGGTCATGGCTGTAGTATTGCACCTCATCCCCAAAAAAAACTTAAACGCCCACTCACCACCCTCATCGTCGCCCTTCCCAAGCCCTCAAAATCCGGTAAAATCCGTCCCCAACTCTTTCCAGACAGCAAACAAGGCCAGCCACATGAGCAACTCCTCCCTTTTTCAGCGTGCCACCCAAGTCATCCCAGGCGGTGTGAACTCCCCCGTTCGCGCCTTTAAAGGCGTTGGTGGTGATCCGGTCTACATCCAACGTGCCGAAGGCGCGTATCTCTACGGTGCCGATGGCAAACAGTACATCGACTACGTGGGTTCTTGGGGGCCGATGGTGGCCGGTCATGCTCATCCAAAAGTGGTGGCCGCAGTGCAAAAAGCCGCCGCCAACGGCCTCAGCTTTGGCGCACCCACCGAGATCGAAACCCAGATGGCAGAAAAAGTCTGCGAACTGGTACCCTCAATGGATCTGGTGCGCATGGTCAGCTCCGGCACCGAAGCCACCATGAGCGCCATTCGCCTCGCTCGCGGTTACACCGGCCGCGACAAGATCGTTAAGTTTGAAGGCTGCTACCACGGCCACGCCGACTCGCTGCTGGTGAAAGCCGGATCTGGCGCACTCACCCTCGGCGTACCCAGCTCACCGGGCGTGCCTGCGGCGCTGGCCAACCTGACCCTGACGCTGGAGTACAACAATCTGGAGCAGGTCAACGAACTGCTGGCCGAAGAGGGCGACGAGATCGCCTGCATCATCGTCGAACCGGTGGCAGGCAATATGAACTGCATCCCACCCGTTCCCGGTTTCTTGCAAGGTCTGCGCGATGCGTGTGACCAGCACGGCGTGGTGCTGATTTTTGATGAAGTGATGACCGGTTTTCGTACCGCCTTGGGTGGCGCGCAGAGCGTCTACGGCATCAAACCCGATCTAACGACGCTGGGCAAAGTGATCGGCGGCGGGATGCCCGTCGGTGCCTTTGGTGGCAAACGGGAGATCATGGAATATATCGCACCTCTGGGGCCGGTCTACCAAGCAGGCACGTTGTCGGGCAATCCGCTGGCGATGGCCGCCGGTCTGGCCACTCTGGAGATCATCTCCGCCCCCACCTTCTTCACCGACCTGAGCGCCAAAACCAGCCAACTGCTGGCGGGAATTCTCGATGCGGCCAAAAACGCCAACATCGCCCTAACCAGCAACCAAGTGGGCGGCATGTTCGGCCTCTTTTTCAGCGAAGAAGAGCAGATCAGCCGCTTTTCTCAAGTCTGCGCCTGCGATGCAGAACGTTTTAAAAGCTTCTTCCACGGCATGTTGAACGAAGGCGTTTATCTGGCTCCCTCCTCCTTTGAAACCGGTTTTGTCTCCGCCGCCCATTCGGAAGCGGATCTGCAAGCCACCGTCGCCGCTGCCGCCAAAGTGTTTGCCACCTTATGAAAGAGGAGACCAAAGCGGCGCTGATTGAACAGCACAAATGGCAGCGTTTTATGTATATGATCGCCTTTGCGTTTGTGCTGCAAATCGGTGAGCTGGTTTTAATGGGCATTGTCCTGTTTCAGTTTGTGAAATACCTGCTCAATGGTGAACCCAATCAACGCCTGAGCCGATTTAGCGAATCGCTGGCCAGCTACGTTTACGCGGTGATCCGGTTTTTAACCTTTGCCAGTGAAGATAAACCGTTCCCTTTTGCTCCTTGGCCGAGCCAAGAGAGCAACCCCAACCTCAATTTTGATAAGGAAACCCCATGAGCGAACTGCAAGCACTGATTTTTGATGTGGATGGCACCCTCGCCGACACCGAACGGGATGGCCATCGGGTCGCCTTCAACCTCGCCTTTAAAGAGCTGGGCTTGGATTGGCACTGGTCAGAAGATTTGTACGGCGAGCTGCTGGCCATCACCGGCGGCAAAGAACGGATGCACTTCTATCTGCAAAAATTCAATACCGATTTTCAGCACGACAACGTCAATGAGCTGATCATCGAAGCCCACAAGGTCAAGACCCGCCACTACACCGAACTGTTGGCCAACGGCGGTCTGCCCATGCGTCCGGGAGTCAAGCGGCTGATTCAAGAGGCGCGCGACAACGGCCTGCGCTTGGCCATCGCCACCACCACCACCCCCGCCAACGTCACCGCTCTGCTGACCCACAGCTTGGCGGCGGATTCGATGGCGTGGTTTGAGGTGATTGCCGCCGGTGACATCGTGCCAGCGAAAAAACCCGCTGCTGACATCTACCTCTACGCACTGGAGCAGATGGGGATCAAAGCGGAGAACTGCTTGGCCTTTGAGGATTCCGAGAATGGCATTAAATCATCTCTCGGTGCCAATCTAAAAACCATCGTCACCACCAACGACTACACCTTGGATCACGATTTCAGTGGTACGGCGTTGATTCTGGACGGTTTCGGTGAGGCAGATCAACCCTTCAAGGTGACGCACGGTGATGTGGGTGATAAAACCTACGTCGATCTGGAATTGCTGAAAAAGGTTCACGGCCAATCATAACCAGCACCCTCTTTGCCTACCTCACTCTGGGCAGCGTGGCCGGTCTATTGGCCGGTCTGCTTGGGGTCGGTGGCGGGCTTGTGATCGTCCCCGCGCTGTTGTGGCTCTTTGTCCTGCAAGGGCTGGAGACACCGCAGCTGATGCAGTTGGCGGTCGGCACTTCGCTGGCTTCCATTGTCTTTACCTC
The DNA here is from genome assembly GCA_964615985.1 of uncultured Gammaproteobacteria bacterium. Classification (GTDB taxonomy): domain Bacteria; phylum Pseudomonadota; class Gammaproteobacteria; order JAUZRS01; family JAUZRS01; genus JAUZRS01. The sequence continues at coordinate 15,485 of CAZTQX010000045.1, forward strand.
GCTCTCCTCCATCTACGCTCACCATCAACACCGTGCAGTGCTCTGGCCAACGGTCTGGCGGCTCACTCCAGGAATTTTACTGGGTGCGCTGTTGGGGGCGTTGCTGGCGGATCGGCTTGCCTCAGAGCAGCTCACCCTTGTGTTTGCCATTTTTGAAATTTTAGTGGCGTTGCAGATGCTGTTTGGCGGCGGCACCAAAACAGCGCAGAGGGTGGTTTCACGATGGCTAATGAACTTGGCGGGGGTCTTTATTGGGGCATTTTCGGCGCTGATTGGCATCGGCGGTGGCACGTTAACGGTGCCATTTTTAAGTGCCATCAACACCCCGATTCGTCAAGCGGTGGCCACCTCAGCGGCCTGTGGTCTGCCCATCGCGCTGGCAGGGGCAGTTGGTTTTATCGTCATCGGCTGGGGTCATTCACAACTGCCTGCTGGGAGTTGGGGTTATCTCTATCCACCGGCGCTGCTGGGCATTGTGATTAGCAGTGTGCTGTTTGCACCACTGGGGGCAAGGCTCGCACATCGGTTGCCAACGGTTTTATTGAAGCGGTTTTTTGCGGGGTTTTTATTGCTGGTGGGGATGAAATTATTGTTGTTTTAATATTTTCCATTACACCCCAACGGTAGGGGCTGACCTGTGTGTCAGCCCTTTTAAATTCACCGGTTAATTCAGGGCGCACACACAGGTGCGCCCCTACGCCGACATTTAAGAGATTCAATCAAACAACCGCAACTGCCCAAACTCATCATCACCCTTCTCCTCTTTCTCAAGACTGTTCAATAACGCAATCAAACGCCGTCCCATCGCATGAGCCAAGTTCACCGGCACCGCATTGCCAATCTGTTTGTACTGACTGCTGACAGAACCGACAAATTGCCACGCATCGGGAAAGGTCTGAATCCGTGCGTATTCTCGCACGGTCAGAGGCCGCGTCTCTTCAGGGTGGCAACGTTCGGTCTGTTTTTGCGCGGGTGAACAGGTCAAGGTGAGGCTGGGGGAGTCATAAGAGAGCCGTCTGGCCATGCCGGTTTTACCGCCACCCATAAAATAACTTTTCTGCATGTACTCACGCTGCACCTCATCGGGCAGATCAACCCAACAACCACCGACAGGCACCAACTCCAGCACCGCTTTTTTGCGTTCAGGATAGAGCTGCCCTGCGGATTTCGGGCAATCTTGATCGTACAGTTCACCCTTTTTCAGCGCCTCTTTCAACGTCAGCACGCGCGTGTAGGGTTCTGGCCAACTGAATT
>CAZTQX010000046.1:0-16693 GCA_964615985.1 uncultured Gammaproteobacteria bacterium
ACCATGTTGCTCGGCAAACAGGCGTCGTTATTGGCGGGATCATTTTGATCGCTGACACCATCGCCATCGCTGTCGACCAGATCCGACTCCGCCACATCGGCAATGCCATCACCGTCCACATCCGTTGGAACCAGACCGGTACCAATCTCAAGGTTGTCAGGAATGCCATCACCATCGGTGTCGTTATTGCTCGGATCACTGCCCAAACTCAACTCCAAACCATCACTGATGCCATCACCGTCGCTGTCACAAGCCGCGACCAAATTGGACGGCAGACAAGCGTTGTTATTAGTGGCATCAATCTGATCCACCACCCCATCACCATCGCTGTCGGTCAAATTAGACTCCAGCGCGTCGATAACACCATCAGCATCGCTGTCCAATGGAGTGGCATGATTGGCTCCCACTTCAATCCCATCAGGAATGCCATCACCATCGCTGTCGGCGTTGTTGGGGTTCGTTCCCAAACTCAATTCCAGACCATCGCTGAGACCATCGCCATCACTGTCACACGCCGCCACCAAATTGGATGGCAAACACGCATTGTTGTTATTGGCATCCAGTTGATCCACAACGCCATCGCCATCACTGTCGAGAACATTGGATTCCAGAGCGTCACTGAGACCATCGCCATCGCTGTCGGTAAGGTTCGACTCCAGAGCATCAATGATTCCATCACCATCGGTGTCGATGGGATTGGCAGGATCCCCCCCTACTTCCAAACCATCGTTAATACCATCAGCGTCACTGTCGGCGACATTGGGATCGGTGCCTGCCACGCCTTCCTGAGCGTTGGTGAGACCATCGCCATCACTGTCACACGCCGCCACCAAATTGGATGGCAAACACGCATTGTTGTTATTGGCATCCAGTTGATCCACAACGCCATCGCCATCACTGTCGAGAACATTGGATTCCAGAGCGTCACTGAGACCATCGCCATCGCTGTCGGTAAGGTTCGACTCCAGAGCATCAATGATTCCATCACCATCGGTGTCGATGGGATTGGCAGGATCCCCCCCTACTTCCAAACCATCGTTAATACCATCAGCGTCACTGTCGGCGACATTGGGATCGGTGCCTGCCACGCCTTCCTGAGCGTTGGTGAGACCATCGCCATCGGCGTCACACACACCAATGGTGTTGTCTGGGTTACAGGCATCGTTATTGGCCGGATCCGCTTGATCGTTGACACCATCACCGTCCGCATCCAACACGCTTGATTCCAAAGCGTCGATAATGCCATCACTGTCTGTATCAATCGCAGCCACGCCAGGGAAACCAGCGCCCACTTCAACGCCATCATCCACGCCGTCACCGTCACTGTCTGCTAGATTTGGGTCTGTTCCCAAAGCCAACTCTTGCGCATTACTCAAACCATCGCCATCCGCATCGGTCAAGGCCAAACATGCCAAGCTAAGTGCATCGGGAATACAAGGGTCGGCATTGGCGCTGTCTTGTTGGTTACTGACGGTATCGCCATCGTCATCCAGAAGATCCGATTCCAGAGCATCAATAACTCCATCACCATCCGTATCAATCGCCGCCAAGGCCGGGTAGGTTAAACCCACCTCAATGCCGTCATGAATACCATCACCGTCGGTATCGGCGTTATGTGGGTCTGTACCTAAAACCACTTCATCGGTATCTTTCAGGCCATCCGCATCGCTGTCCAACGGACGGAATAACAATGAATTTAAAGACTGCTGAAACGGCACACCGACCGGCACAATAGTACCCGCGCCTACATAAAAGAGCTGTGCATAGATTGTATAGTCACCTACTAAAGCAGCATTGTAAGAAAAAGAAACAGGGTCAATGGGGCGAACAAAGGTCGTATTCGCCGTCGCAACAAAAGGAATATTGATCACCATAGGTGAGTTGCCATTGGGGTCAATCACCGAATACTCCAGCAGATAGTTACCCGCCTGCACAATGTTCAGTGATGTCTGCACCTGTAGATTGAGATTGGGCACGGCGGTGTTGGCACTGACCACATTCAGAGCCGTGACCTGCCCCTGAGCACCCGCACCACCATCAATCACCAGCTGACCGGCGGTGACAATCACCGCCCAGCTCGTGTTTTTAACCTCCGACGGATTAATCATAACGGTATTGTTGCCGGCCACCACACTGGCCAGCGGAATCTGAAACACACTGGTGCTATAACTGGCGTTAAAGCCGGTCAAGTAACTACCCTGATTGATCGGCAAGTTCGCTCTGTCCACAAAGCCCGTCGGTACTGCTGACCCCAATTTCACGCCGTTAAAAGTCACCGTATCCAACTCCGGAAAGGTTGGAAAGGCTGGATCATCTTCATCCACATCAAAAGCGGTAATGGTCAAATAGGCCGTCTGTTGTGGCAGCGCGCCTGTAACATTAATATTGAACTCAATCGGGCCTGCTTGCTGAATACCAAAAGGTGCAGCCAATGCATTCACCACCGGCTGACCGCCATTACCCTGAACGTTACTGGTAAAAACCAGATCACCATCAGGAATCGCTGCCCCACCTTGCCCCAAATTATCTGCAAAAGTAATGTAGGTATTACCCGCATAAGCTGATTGCATCAGCAAAGAGAAGAACAACACAACGATACTTTTAGGGGTTAACAACCTTTTCCATAGCTTCACGGCAGAGATCCTTACTAAAGACTTAAATTAATTCCCATGAAGGTTAAAGTAAGGTGGCTAACATATTTCTAAAAATTACGATCTAAAACCCAAAATAAACCCCTACCAAGGTAAAAATGCGCTCTATTTCACACTTTAGACAATGGGTACTGATATAAAGCTCAGCTTTACCCTACGCCATCGAAGGAATAGAATGAGGCTGCATTCACCTCTTAAGCTAAAAACAATAATGAACTACTGGAAATTTACATGAATCCACAACTGTTACGCCTGCTTTTATCCCTGATAAAAAAATTATTTGGCAGCAAAGGCGGCTTCTTAACCCTGCTGATTGGCGGCGGTGGCGGCTACTTTGGCCTCGATCACCTACAGCAAAATAAGCTCTCCTACGAAGGCGTTCCCAAGGAGCAGTCCTTCTCCCTCAACACCTTCACCCGCGTGTTTCGCAGCGAAGGTTTTATGCTCGGTTACTCCGAGTGGCGACAAAACCCACTCTGGGTCACCTACCATCTCACCCCCATCCACAAGAGCAAAAAACTCAAACGTCCCTCCGGTTTTAAAGTGGACAGTCGCAGTCTGCGCCGTGTGAAACACAACGATTACCTGCACAGCGGTTACGACCGTGGCCACATGGCTCCCAACTACGCCATCTCCAACCTCTACGGTAGAAAGGGTCAGCTGGACACCTTTGTGATGACCAACATCACCCCGCAGAAACCCAAACTGAATCAAAAATTGTGGCAACGTCTGGAAGATGTGGAAGCAAACAAATTTGCTAAGTGGTTTAAAGATATGTGGGTGATCACTGGCCCGATCTTCGATGACAAGATCACCAAGCTCAAATCAGGCGTTGAAATCCCTGATGCCTTCTACAAGATCTATATCAGACCCGCGAAGAGAAAAGGCGAAGCGCCCAAGGTGCTGAGTTTTATCATGCCGCAGAAGGTGAAAGGCAATGAGTCACTGGCCAAATTTACCAGCAGCATTGATGAGATCGAGAAACTGACGGGCTTTGACTTCTTATCCAAACTGGATGACAAGATCGAGAACAAGATTGAAGCATCCACTTCAACCTCAGGCTGGCGCTTGAAAGAGGTGGCAACGCTGCCCTCGCGTTATTGATTGACTGATGCCGGTAGGATGGCGCAAAGCGCAGCGTGCCCATCGCATCATCGTGATGAGCATCCCGTTGGGCACGTCGCTTTCGCTCCTTTGCGCCAACCTACGGGGCTGGATCCGTAACATCAGTGATTAAATCTGAACTGGAAACTCAGGTACCCATTGAGATGCTTTTAACCGTCCTGATGGGGCATAAAACTGCATTGCACCCTGTCCATCACAAAACCAAACCTCTTTGGCACCCGCAGCAAAATAGAGTACTTTTTTCTCTTCCATCTCGGCACTGCTGTTACCCGCAGAAATCACCTCAATGCAGATTTCTGGTGCAATGGAACACTCCACTTCGCCTTGAATGGTCGCCAAAACCAGCTGTGATGCCCAAGCCACATCCGCCACTTTGGTGCCTTTTTCGGTACGAATGGCACACTCCGCAAGCGCCTCACCCTCACTCAACAGACGATAGAGCAGGCCGATAATTCTGCCTTGAAACAGGGAATGATTCACTTTAACGGGGGTCATAAGCAGTTGTCCAAACTCATTGAGTTCCATCTTGTAAGGCAAATTTTGCAACCGAACATCCGCACATACCTCCGACCACTGCATCACTCACTCCTCAACAAACCACGTGGAACAGATTTAGCTCCGCCGATATAAAATCCTACCTTTACTTTGAATCTGCTTTTTAAACTCAGCATTTGTAATACTAGAATAAGCCACCACATCAAAAAAAAAGGGTAAATAGGTCTCTTCCTCAAGATGGTCTTTAATGCTTAACGCCAACGACCAATCCGCATTCTTTCCCTTGATGGCAATATCCACATCCGAGGCCACTTTGTGGTTACCCATCGCTCTTGAACCAAATAAAACCGCCTCTTCCACTGCTTCATAAGAGGCGAGAATGGCCTTAATCTCTTCCAATTGTTGTTCGGAAAGACCGTATTTCATAACTCTTTCTTGAGACTAAAATAGAGATCACGAGCAATAATACGAAATCGACTGCTAATAAACTCAACCACCTTTTCCATAACAGCTTGATCATAGGTGTGCGTGGTCAGGTTTCTCAACTCCAAAGCCTTCATCCAAGCGTCACCATCAACAAGCATTTCTAATTGAAATGCCTGCCGAATAACTTGCTTCGGTGAATTAACTTTGATCTCTTCATTTTCCAGATAATCTTTCAAGGTCTTCCAGGAGAGTTCCATGAGTATTTCATAAGCCTGAATCAGTGCCATTTGATAGACTTCAACACCTTGATTCTTTTCATATTCATCTGCGCGGCGTTGCAGAACATCATAGGCTTTTTCAAAATTTTGAAACCGTTGTTTCCAGCGAACATCGTTTAACACGAATAATCCAACTGCAACCAACGCTCAATATCCTTGGCCAAATCCAAGCGTTTGAAGGCCGAATAATCGCCCTCACTCATCTCAACCATCGCCGTCGAAGCGGTATTGCCCATCAAAGTTAGAATAAAAAAAGGCGGCTCAGAAGACGCACGACTGAGGTTAAAAACCGCCTCTCTGCGCTCAGGCTTAGCCTGTTTTTTCAGCTGCATTTCAAATTCAGAACCAGCCAACCAACAGCGTTTGATTTGTGCATCAAAAAAACGCTCCGCCTGCGTCACATCGCCTTTGTAGAGCAGGGTATCAATCAACTTTGGTGCTTCCACAGAACAGGCCGATAACAACAAACTCAAAGCCAACACCGCAGTAAAAACAACTTTATTGATCAGACTCATAACCCGTGCTCCAAAAATAGATCAATGTTGACTCTGGCTGCCATGAGCAACATCACTAAACAACGCCTCAACATCCACCACATCAAAACTGTAACGCGCACTGCAAAACTCACAGGTGATCGCCACCTCCGGCTCTTGCAGCAACATTTGGCGCAGCTCATCCAAGCCCAAGGAACGCAGCATATTTTCACTGCGTTGCTGTGAACAACTGCACTCAAACGCCATCGGCTCAGCGTCGAAAAAGCGCACCTCCTCCTCATGGAAAAGACGATACACCACTTCATCAGCAGGCAGATAGAGCAGCTCTTCTGGCTTCACCGTCGCCGCCAGATGAACCGCACGCTGCCAGTCCTCCTCTTCGTCCAAGCCGCTGTCACTGGGCAGACGTTGCAACAACAACCCCGCAACACACTCCTCACCGGCCACCAGCCAGAGACGAGTCGGCAACTGCTCGGAGCGTTCAAAGTAGAGCTGTAGCGCATCCGCTAAGGTACGCCCCTCCAGCTCCACCACGCCTTGATACTCTTCACCGCCTTCGCCGGGGTCAATGGTGATCACCATCTGTGCCTTGTTGCCAAAAATCTTAGCGAGCGGCTCCAGCGGCACCTCATCGCGCCACTTAGCCACCCCACGCAGACCACCGCCTGCTTTGGCCTGTACCACCAACAGCGAAACCGGCCCGTCGCCACCGCTGACCTGCAAGGTCAAAGTGCCACCGGCCATCTTCACCGTCGCTGCCATCAGCGCAGCCGCTGCCACCGCTTCACCCAGCAGGCATTTCAAATTGGGCGGATAATCCGCCCGCTCCAACAAGGTCTGCCAACTGTCATCCAACTGCACCAACTCACCACGAACGTTGGAGCCATCCAGCAGAAAACGATGCAGCGTGTCCTTTTCGCGCATCGGTTTAGCCCTTCAGCTTGGTTTTGAGCAACTGATTGACCTGCCCGGGATTGGCTTTGCCTTTGGAGGCTTTCATCACCTGACCGACAAAAAAGCCCATCAACTTCTCTTTGCCATCGCGGTACTGCGCCAACTGATTCGGGTTATTGGCGATCACCGCATCAATAATGCCCTCGATGGCACCGCTATCGGTGATCTGCTTCAGCCCTTTTTTGTCGATAATGGCATCGGCATCGCCCTCACCGTTCCACATCGCCTCAAAAACCTCTTTGGCGATTTTACCCGAGATGGTTTTATCAGCGATGCGTTGCAACATGCCACCCAACATCTCGGCTGAAACAGGACTGTCACCAATCTCTTTGCCGTCTTTGTTCAGCAGGCCAGAGAGATCACCCATCACCCAGTTGACCGCCAATTTTGGCTCACCACAAACGGCGTTGACCGCTTCGTAATAAGCGGCCAATTCACGGCTGGCGGTCAACACCGAAGCATCGTAAGCGGAGAGGCCAAAATCAGTGATAAAACGGGCTTTTTTCTCATCGGGCAGCTCAGGCAATTCGCTGCGCACCGCTTCGATAAAGCTCGGCTCGATCACCACCGGCAACAGATCAGGGTCGGGGAAATAACGATAATCGTTGGCCTCTTCCTTACTGCGCATGGAGCGGGTTTCATTTTTATTGGCATCGTAGAGACGAGTCTCTTGTGCCACCGTGCCACCGGCTTCGATCAAATCAATCTGGCGTTCCACCTCAAAGTTGATCGCCCGCTCCAAGAAACGGAACGAATTGACGTTTTTCACCTCAGCACGGGTGCCGTACTCTTTTTGTCCCACCGGACGCACCGAGACATTGGCATCACAGCGGAAAGAACCTTCCTGCATGTTACCGTCACAGATCTCCAGATAACGTACCAGCGTATGGATCTTTTTCGCGTAAGCCACCGCCTGTTTGGCCGTGCGCAGATCCGGCTCGGAGACGATCTCCAGCAGCGGCGTACCGGCACGGTTCAAGTCAATGCCCGATTGACCGTGAAAATCATCGTGCAGTGATTTACCCGCATCCTCTTCCAGATGAGCGCGAGTGATGCCGATGGTCATCTCTTCGCCGTCGTCCAACTCAATGGTCAGCTCACCGACTCCGACGATGGGCAGATCCATCTGCGAAATCTGATAGCCCTTGGGCAGATCGGGGTAGAAATAATTTTTCCGCGCAAACACCGAACGACCGTCCAGTTGCGCACCGATGGCCACGCCAAACTTGACCGCCATGCGCACCGTCTCTTTATTCAAGACCGGCAGCACCCCAGGCAGACCCAGATCCACCGCACAGGCTTGGGTGTTGGGTTCAGCACCGTAAGCGGTCGCCGCACCGGAGAAAATTTTTGTTTTGGTGGCCAGTTGAGCGTGAATCTCAAGACCGATAACCGTTTCCCATTGCATACTCTCTACCTCACTCAATTCCGGCCGGAGCCTGTTGATGCCACGTCGTCTCTTGTTGGAAACGATGGGCGATGTTCAACAGACGCGCTTCATCAAAATAGTTGCCGATCAGTTGCAAACCCACCGGCATTTTGTTGGCAAACCCCGCAGGAACAGACATGCCCGGCAGACCGGCCAAGTTCACCGCAATGGTGTAGATGTCCGACAGGTACATGGAGACCGGATCTGCGCTCTTCTCACCGACTTTAAAGGCAGTGGTTGGCGCGGTGGGCCCCATGATCACATCCACCTCTTTAAAGGCTTCCTTGAAATCGTCGCTGATCAAGTGGCGAATCTGCTGCGCTTTGATGTAGTAGGCATCGTAATAACCCGCCGAAAGGACGTAAGCACCGATCATAATGCGGCGTTTGACCTCTTCACCAAAACCCTCGCCTCGTGAACGACTGTAAAGATCATCCAAGTTTTTCGGATCTTCACAACGATGGCCAAAACGCACCCCGTCCATACGCGACAGGTTGGAAGAACACTCCGCTGGAGCCACCACATAATAGGTTGGAACTGCCAGATGGGTGTTGGGCAGCGAGATCTCTTTGACCGTCGCCCCCAATGCTTGGTACTGCGCCACCGCCTCACGAATCACTTTTTCTACCTCAGGATCTAAGCCTTCACCAAAATACTCTTTTGGCAGACCGATCCTCAACCCTTCCAGTGAGTTGTTCAGATCTACCGAATAGTCCGGCACTGCCGCATCCATGCAGGTGGAGTCACGCTCGTCAAAACCGGCCATCAATTGCAGCATCAAGGCGCAATCTTCGGCGCTGCGTGCCATCGGTCCGGCCTGATCCAAGCTGGAAGCAAACGCGATCATGCCGTAACGGGAAACCCGCCCGTAGGTGGGTTTCAGACCGGTGATGCCACACAAGCTGGCGGGCTGACGAATCGAGCCGCCGGTATCGGTGCCGGTGGCCATCGGAGCCAAACGCGCCGCCACCGCTGAAGCGGAACCCCCAGAGGAACCGCCTGGAACCCGTTCTCTGTCCCACGGATTTTTCACCGGACCATAGAAACTGGTCTCGTTACTGGAACCCATCGCAAACTCATCCATATTGGTTTTACCCAACATCACCATGCCTGCGGCTTTCATCTTCGAGACCACCGCAGCATCGTAAGGGGAGATGAAGTTATCCAGCATTTTCGAACCGCAAGAGGTCTTCACCCCTTGAGTGCAAAAAATATCTTTATGGGCAAAGGGAATGCCGGTCAGCGCCCCTGCGTCACCCTTGGCGCGTGCCGCATCGGCGGCAGCGGCATCGGCCAACGCCTGTTCGGCGGTGACGGTGACAAAGCTGTTCAGCTCTGGGTCTAAGGTCTCAATTCGGTTCAGAAAGTGTTGAGTGAGCGCCACACTGCTCACCTCGCCGGAAGCCAGCAACGCCGACAGTTCCGCAATGCTTTTATTGTGCATGCCAATGATCCTGCATCAAAAAATAGGGAAGGGTTAAAACAAACGGTGGAGAGATTACTCAATCACCTGCGGTACCAAAAACAGCCCCGCTTCCACGGCTGGCGCGTTGGCTTGCAGTGCTTCACGCTGGTTGGTTTCGCTGACCACATCCTCACGCAGACGTTGCACCGCCTCTTGTGGATGCGCCATCGGCACCACACCTTCGGTGTCCACAGCGTTCATCTGTTCCACCAAACCCAAGATGCTGGAGATGCTCTCTGCATACCCCTCAACCTCTTCATCACGAATGGCCAAACGAGCCAAATGGGCAATTTTTTTGACCTCTGATGCTTCCAGAGACATCGCGCTCCCCTTCTTAAAATAGGTGGCCTAAAAGCCAACACGGAAAACCCGCCACACTAACATATTTTCAGACAATCTGCCCAGCAGACCAGCCCGAAGCCCAAGCCCATTGGAAATTAAATCCTCCTAAATGGCCGGTCACATCCACTGTCTCGCCCACAAAGAAAAGCCCCGCCACTTTTTTCGCCTCCAAGGTCTTGGGGCTGAGTTCATCACAAACCACACCGCCACAAGCCGCTTCAGCGGTACGCATCCCTTCGGTACCGGAGGGCAAAAGCGGCCAGCCGTTCAATAATTGAGCAATCTTTAACAGCTCGTTGGCATCGTATTGCAGCAGCGGTTTGGAAACAAAATCGTACTGACAGAGGCGCTGCACCAAGCGTTTGGGCAACTGCTCTGCCAAAATGCTCTTCAGCTCCTTTTTCGGCTGACTGCGTTGCTGCGCCAGCAACCACGCCTCTGCATCCAAATCCGGCAGCAAATTGATCTCGATGGCATCGCCTTTGTGCCAGTAAGAGGAGATCTGCAACACCACCGGCCCGCTGATACCACGATGGGTAATCAACATCTGCTCACGGAAAAAATGACCATTACAACCGATCTGCACCGGCAGCGAGATCCCCGACAATTCGGTGAAATAGCGTTTTAAAATCTCAGGAGAGAAGGTAAACGGCACCAAGGCCGGTTTGAAGGGCAGGCTTTTGAGGCCAAACTGCTTGGCGATGCGAATGCCGAAATCCGTTGACCCCATCTTCGGAATCGAAGGGCCGCCGGTGGCGATCACCACACGTTCAGCCGCAAAGCGCCCCACGGAACTGAGCACCTCAAACTGGCCGTTTTTCTGCACCGATTCGATCTCGGCGTGGCAGATCACCTTCACGCTCACTTCGGCACACTCGTTGAGCAGCAAATCGACAATGGCTTCCGCGCCCTGTTCACAGAAGAGCTGACCGTGTTCACGCTCCTCCCAACTCAGGTGATAGTCGGACATCAGCGCCATAAAATCCCACTGGCTGTAACGTGCCAAGGCTGATTTGCAGAAGTGGGGATTGGCAGAGAGGTAGTTTTCGGGGGTCACTTCCAGATTAGTGAAGTTGCTTTTACCACCACCAGAGATGAGGATCTTGCGACCGGCTTTTTTGGCCTTGTCCAGCACCAGCACTCGCCGCCCGCGTTTACCGGCTTCGATGGCGCACATCAGACCGGCGGCACCGGCTCCTATAATTAGAACATCGTAGGTGTTGTTCAGCCTCACCACTGATAACCAAAGGAGATACTTGGGACAAGAAGTTCTTCTCTAGTTTTTTGGTTCGCATCAGCAATCAAATTTTCCAGAGTAAGGGAGTAAAGTCCAAAAGAGGTTTCCCAACCACGCTCATTAAATTCGTTAGAGTTATAGATAGCCCCTAGCTTATATCCAAAAAAAACCGGTCCAATAAAACCACCTTCGATTCTCGATAAAGTGATACCAACATGTTTTGATAATTTATGAGCAACACCAATATGTCCAGATATTAAAACAGCAGAACCAACCCCCTCAGCAAACAACGATGTATCACCAAAAGACTTACTAATATTCACCAAAGGCAGAGGGAAAGTGAAAACGCCATACCGTAGCCCCACACCGTATGAAAAATTAACTTTAGGCCAACCATCCGCATAAGATAAAACGGGAGTTAATAATAAGAAAACCAAAAAAAAACGTGCAATAAACCTCATAAAATCCACCCTTTAAAATTGAGATTCAACACCCATTGGTAGGGGCGGATTCCATATCCGCCCTGCTTACCGTAGGCGAGATTCTAACAAGGGCAGATATGGAATCTGCCCCTACGCCAAAATTCGCAGTAATCCTTAACATCTCAGCCACAAAAAAGCCCCAGATGAAAAAATTCATACTGGGGCTTTTTGGCGACTCGATCACTCGAATCTGTGTTGGTAGGCGCGATTGGATTCGAACCAACGACCCCCACCATGTCAAGGTGGTGCTCTAACCAACTGAGCTACGCGCCTGCGTAGAGCGGGGCGAATAGTGCCACCACTCTCATCATCTGTCAAACACTATTTTACCTCGCCCTCCAACTCCCGCTGTGCTGTCCGCCACTCCGGCAGAAATCGATCCATCAGCGCATAAAAGCGCGCATTGTGGGACGGCTCCAACAGATGCACCATCTCATGCACCAACACCATCTCCAGCGCCGCTGGCGAACGCTCTGCCAGAGCCAGATTAATCCGAATCGTGCCTTTCGCGGGAGTGCAACTGCCCCACTTGGTTTTCATCCAGCGCAACGTCACACGCTGCACCGAGACCTGCATCATCGCCTGCCAGTGACGCAACAGACGTTCAAGTTCCCGCTCTAACCCTTCTCGCTGCGCCACCGAACACCGCCGCTGTTGCTCCAACTCAGCAGAATCCCGCACAGGCCTAGCAGCCACCTTGAGTTTCTTCTCAATCCACGCCTTTTTGCCCAGCAAAAACTCATGCACCTGCGCCAAATTCATCCTCAGCGGAGCCGATACCACCACTCGCCTATCGGCAGGATAAACGCGCAGATAGAGGTTCTTGATGCGCTTAAAACGCACCTCAACCGTGCTACCCTCCAGCTTTAACAGATTCACTCAACCTCTCCTCACCACCGACACCCACAACGGAGCAGGCAGCATTAAAACCCAACAGCCCCCCACACACCAGAAACAGATGCTGATCATCGGTTTCGTCTGGCCGGAACCCAACTCCTCCGCCGCTGGCAGCCGCATGTTGCAACTGATCGACGTTTTTCAGCAGCAGCACTGGCAGATCACCTTTGCCAGCGCCGCCAAGCAGACTCCGCACACAACCGACCTCACCAAGCTGGGCATCACCGAACAAACCATCGAACTGAACAGTGCCAGTTTCGATCAATTCATCCAGCAACTGCAACCCAGTGCAGTGATCTTCGACCGTTTTGTCACCGAAGAGCAGTACGGCTGGCGGGTGGCGCAGCACTGCCCCAACGCCCTGCGCATTATCGACAGCGAAGACCTGCACAGCCTGCGCGACGCTCGCCAGCAGCAACTCAAACAGCAGTTAAAAGCCGAGCCGCGCCAACCGCACCGCGTTCACCCTCTCAGCCCCAGCGACCTGTACCGCCTCATGTCGTCCACGGATCTCTGCCAACGGGAGATCGCGGCCTTCTATCGCGTTGATCTGACTCTGATGATCTCCCGTTTTGAGCTGGAGCTGCTCACCGCTGCGTTTCAGATGCCGCCACAACTGCTGCACCACACCCCGTTTCTGATCCCCACCGAGCAACAAAACCAACACCCCAGCTACACCGAACGGCAACACTTTATCAGCATCGGTAATTTTCGCCATCCACCCAACTGGGATGCGGTCTTGTGGCTCAAGGAGCAGATTTGGCCGCTGATCCGGCAGCAACTGCCCAGAGTCGAGCTGCACATTTATGGAGCCTACCCACCACCAAAAGCCACGGCACTGCACAACCCCAAACAGGGCTTTCACGTTCTCGGCTGGGCAGAGGACGCTCATCAGGTGATGCGCCAAGCACGAGTCTGTCTCGCGCCGCTGCGCTTTGGGGCGGGGCAAAAGGGCAAGTTGATTGATGCCATGCAGTGCGGCACGCCCAGCGTCACCACGTTGATCGGAGCCGAGGCGATGAGCGAGGACGATGTTCCGTGGGGCGGAGCCATTGGCAACACGCCTGAGGAGATTGCCAACGCAGCGGTGAAACTCTACCGAGATGAAACAGCGTGGCTGCAAGCACAGCAGCGGGGCTTTGCTATTTTGCACAAAGGCTATTGTCCTGAGACTCACGGTGGGGCGCTGATTGAGTGCGTTAACCGAATTGAAGGCAATTTAGCAGAGCATCGACAGGGAAATTTTATCGGCACTATGCTCAATCATCAGAGCATGAAAAGCCACTATTATATGGCCAAATGGATTGAGGCGAAGGGGACACATTCAGCCCGATAAAACTTGACACCCCAACACACAATAAACAGTATAAAATCCTATTAGTCACTCATCCCTAACTCAATAATATGCTCAACCTCCCACAATCCAAAAAGGTAACTCCATGCTAAAAACCGCCCTCTTGATCGGCTTAACCCTTCCCCTCACCCTCAACGCCGCTGAACCGGCCAGCGAGACCGACAAAGCCAAAACCGACAAAAACGTCACCACCTACTCAACGCTAAAAAACAATCTCAAAGCCGTTGAACCCACCCCCGTTGCGCCTAAAAAACGCGCCAAGATCATTAATCTACGCTTGCAACCGCTCAACTTTGCCCTCGGCGGTCTGGGTCTGGATGCGGAGATCAAACTGTTTGAACGTTTCACTCTGTCGGCCACCTACTCCTCCTACGACTTTGATGTCACCGACAAAAACACCAATCTGGACTTCAATATCAAAGCGGTGGGCGTCGGTGCTCGTGCCAACTGGTACCCCAGTGGTGCGTTTAGCGACAGCACCTACATCAGCCCGCTGTTCCAAAGTGCCACCATCGACATCGTGGACGGTGATTTTTCCGGCTCCACCACCGCCACCAGCTACGGTATTCTGTTTGGTCGTCAATGGATGTGGGACAACGTTAACCTCAACTTAGCCGCTGGTTACTCCGCCATTCAACTGGATGACATCCAACTAAAAACCCCACTGGGCGACACCAAAATCAAAAACAGCTCCGACATCCCTACCAGTGGTTTTTTAGCTGAATTCTCTCTCGGCTACGCTTTTTAGCAGCGGCCTCTTTTTTGCCTTCTGCTGTCAGTTGAAATCATGCGCGTGTGGAGTATTCTATCTCCCACACGCCCCATTCATCACAAGGAGAGACCATGCCTGATAACACCCTCTATCCGGTGCCCTCAGAGTTTGCCGCCAACAGCCACATGAACGAAGCGCAATACAAGGCGCTCTATCAACACTCCATCGACGACCCAGAACACTTTTGGAGCGAACAGGCCAAGCAGTATCTAAGCTGGTTCACACCGTGGGAAAAGACCCTCGACTGGAGCTACGCCAAAGAGGATCTGCACATCGAGTGGTTCAAGGGCGGCACGCTTAATGTCTCCTACAATTGTCTGGATCGTCATCTGGCAACACGCGCTCAACAGACCGCGCTGATCTGGGAGAGCGACGACCCCACTCAAGCCCGTCACGTCAGTTATCAACAACTGCACGACGAGGTCAATAAATTTGCCAACGTGCTCAAAAGCCGTGGCGTTAAAAAAGGCGACCGCGTAGCGATCTACATGCCGATGATCCCCGAATCGGCAGTGGCCATGTTGGCCTGCACTCGCATCGGTGCGGTTCACTCCATCGTCTTCAGCGCCTTCTCTCCCGATGCGCTGAAAAACCGCATCCTCGACTCCGATTGCCAATGCCTGATCACCGCCGATCAATCCATTCGCGGCGGTAAAAAATTGCCCCTAAAAACCAACGCCGATGCCGCCCTTGAAGGCTGTCCCAATGTCCACACCAGCATCGTCGTCCAGCACGGTGGCGAAGAGGTCAGTTGGCAAGAGGGACGGGATGTTTGGTATCACCAAGCGATGGCAGAAGCCGAGCCGGTCTGTGAACCAGAACCGATGGACGCGGAAGATCCGATGTTCATCCTCTACACCTCCGGCTCCACCGGCAAACCCAAAGGGGTGCTGCACAGCACCGGCGGCTACCTGCTGCAAGCGGCCATGACGCACAAATTGGTGTTTGATTATCAAGAGGGCGAAGTCTATTGGTGTACCGCCGACATCGGTTGGATCACCGGCCACAGCTACATCGTCTACGGCCCGTTTGCCAACGGAGCCACCAGCTTGATGTTCGAAGGCGTTCCCACCTACCCCGATGCCGGACGTTTTTGGCAAGTGATCGACAAACATCAGGTGGCCAGCTTCTACACCGCTCCCACCGCCATTCGCGCCTTGATGGCCGCTGGAGATGCACCGGTCACCGCCACCTCACGCAAATCCCTGCGTCTGCTCGGCACCGTCGGCGAGCCGATCAATCCCGAAGCGTGGCAGTGGTACAACCGCGTGGTGGGCAACGAACGCTGCCCGATTGTGGACACCTGGTGGCAGACCGAGACCGGCGCGCACATGCTCACCCCGCTGCCGGGAGCCACCGCCCTCAAGCCCGGCTCCGCCACACTGCCCTTTTTCGGCGTGCAGCCGGTGTTGCTCGACGATCAGGGCAATGAGATCCAAGGCAATCCTGCCTCAGGTAATTTGGCCATCAAACATCCGTGGCCTTCGCAGATGCGTACCCTCTACGGCGATCACTCACGCTTCTATGAGACCTATTTCCAGATGTATCCCGGCTACTACTTCACCGGTGACGGTGCCAAGCGGGATGAAGACGGTTATTACTGGATCACCGGACGGGTGGACGATGTACTCAATGTCTCCGGTCATCGCCTCGGTACCGCCGAGATCGAATCGGGTTTGGTGCTGCACGAAAAGGTCGCCGAAGCGGCGGTGGTGGGTTATCCCCATGAGATCACCGGCCAAGCGATCTACGCCTACGTCACTTTGATGCAGGGTGAAACCGGCAATGATGATTTGGCCGCCGAACTGGTGGCGCTGGTACGCAAAGAGATCGGCCCCATCGCCAAGGTCAATCTGATCCAGTGGGCACCTGGGCTGCCCAAAACCCGCTCGGGCAAAATCATGCGGCGCATTTTGCGTAAAATTGCCGCCAATGAGATTGATGCCTTGGGCGACACCTCCACCTTGGCCGATCCATCCGTGGTGGAAGATCTGATTGCCCAGCGGAAAAACCGTTAGGGCCTGTTTCAAAACGGCACTTGCTTCATGTCGGGTTACGGTCTTCGACCTAACCCGATCTACATCTCAACACACCTCTAAACCCCACCATGACAAACTTTTTGAAAAAAAGTCAAAAAAGAACTTGCTTATATTAATATCTACTAATATACTTCTTTCATCGTTTAGGCAGAGACCTTCAAGTCACCTAAACAAACCTAATTTTTACTTTTTAGCTACATTAATTTTTTGGAGATTAACCATGAAAACTTTGAAACTGATCGCTGCTGCTGCT
>CAZTQX010000047.1:0-15095 GCA_964615985.1 uncultured Gammaproteobacteria bacterium
TTGGCCTTGACCGAGATCCAACAAGAGAAGATCAAGTCGGCTTATAACATTAAGATTCAGGAGATGGTGATCGAGCTGGATCGTCAAGCGGCAGAACATGAAGCGACGATGGAGTGTGCTTTAACCGAACGGCTCAAGCTCGATATGAAAAGCGACTCTTGGTTGTCGAAAAACATCCGCCCAATGGCGCTGATTTTTATGACTGCCGTGGTCTCAGTGCTGGCCTTTTATACCGTGTTTACCGGCGATCTTACCGCGACTCAGTTGTCTGCACTGGAAGAGTGGATTCCATTTTTTCAGATCTTGATGGTGGTGATGTACGGCTTCTATTTTGGTTCTCGCGGTCTGGAAAAAATGCAGAAAATGCGTATTAATCAGCAAAATAATTTGATTCGAAAACCGAGAGTGCAGCAAAAATAGAGCGCGTTAAGACAGCTTCCAAAGTGGCGCAATGACGATGTTCAAACAATCGTGAGCCTCGCGCAATGCTGTTTCCACTAGCTTCGGCGTGGGTGCTTTGGCAAAGATAAAACCGAGATAACTGCTGCCTTCGGGCAACGGCACCAATTCATAACCGCTGTAAAGGCTGATCTCCAGAGAGGTGATGTAAGGCACTTTCTCGGCGGCCATCACCCCTTCCACTCGCCGAAGTAGCCCTGCTTTGGGTATTGGAATCATCAACACGCCCACCGCTTCAGGGGCTTTTTTTAGCGCCAGAGGTTTGCCCATCGCTTGAGCAATCACCAATTGCTCCAGTGTGTGGCCACTGCCAAAGGTGAGCAGCCGACCACACTGACCGCCGATGGTGCGAGCTGCTACCTCGATTACCCAGACTTGCTCGCCATCAATGCGCAGCTCGGCGTGGATCGGGCCGTGACGCAGACCGTAAGAACGACACGCCTCTGCGGTCACGCTCAAAATTTTCTCTTGCAGGGTGGGGCTGAGGCGCGAAGGAGTGATGTAATAACTCTCTTCGAAAAAAGGCCCGTTGAGCGGTTCTGGTTTGTCGAACAGGGTCAGCAGTTGCAGTTGGCCGTGATCCAACATTCCTTCCAGCGCGACTTCGATTCCGGGGAGAAACTGTTCCAGCAGCAGCGTGCTGCGCTCTTCGTCGTTCTCTTGCTCGGCCAACATGGGTTGGATGCGCTGGCTTGCGGCCAGAAATTGCGTTTCGTTATTGACCCGAATCACGCCACGACTGGCAGAGAGGCTTAGGGGTTTGAGTACTAAGGGGTAGGATAGCTGAGGGCGTTGACCGGTTTCGATCTGTATAAAGGTGATGGTTTCAAAGTCGGGAATGGCAACGCCAGCGGCTTTAAGGCAGCGTCGAGCGTGGTCTTTTCGATGGGAGTAACGGGCGGCGTGAGGAGGATTGCCTGGCAGATTGAGTCGTTCAGCAATGGCTCCGGCCAGTTCGCTGACGCTGTCGTCGGTGCCCACCACCGCTTGAAAGCCCCGTTCTCCTGCTGCCTGTTGCAACTGGGTGACGGAACCGTCCAGATCGTGGGCGTTGATGTGCAGCCCTTCGCTGAGGGCACCGATCAGGGAATGTTCGCCATCGGAGGCGACCAACACCTCGACAGCGAGTTGCTGAGCGGCTTTTAGATAGGGGGCAATGCGGTAACTGTTGCGGGGGGTGATCAGCAGCAGGCGAGCTGCCATTTAGCCACAGCCGCCGCCAGCAGACCCACAAGAACCACAGGTGCCTGCACCGCCAACGGCTTTGAAGACGTTTTTAAAGACGAAACTGCCGCCGCCCATGGGACGTTCTTGGTAGTCGATCTCGACACCGTTGAGGAATTGCAACGCCACGGAATCAACGTAGACGTTGAGATCGTCTTGTTTCAGTACTGCATCGTGGTCGAACTGTTCGGTGGCAAAGGTCATGCTGTAACCCATGCCGCCGCAGCCGCCGCCAGAGACGAAGATGCGCAGACCCAGTACGTCATCTTCTTGTTGAACCAAACCCATCAACTGTTGTTGGGCGGTGGCAGAAATGGCGATTTCATCGGTGATAACAGAGTTAAAGGCGTTCATAATAGGTTCTCATGTTGAAAATGAATGTGTTGATTAGACCTCATTTTGACAAAAGTGTGCAGCAGCTTCTGTTTGATCGGCCTAAAGTTAATAGGAAGCCTACTGTAAACGCAGAGGGGTGTAAATCTACCGTGTTGGGGTAGAGGCTAAAAAAGGGAGTGGTATCATGGGAAAGGTGGTGGTTTTACAGCCCAAACAGCGGAGTGACTCTGAACAAAATAGAGTTCAAACTGAAGACCCGTTGCAGCAATTGCAACAGCGTTTGGGACGAGTGCATCTACAGCAGCGTTTGGGCATCGAGATAGAACATGAAGCGCAGGTGTTTGGTCAAGGGCGAACCCTGTTTCATATCGAGAATTGGTATTCGATTCACGCCCTGATCCGCACCATCTTGCGTTTGGCGTTGCTGCACCGACGCGGCAAGCGTAACGCCCGTGCCATTTGTATCAAGCATAACGAAGTGATGATTCCGCATCTGTCCAAAGCCTTTGACGGTTACACCTTGTTGCAGATCAGCGATCTGCATCTGGACATGGCCGATGACATTCCTGCTGCTCTGATTGAGGCGTTGCAACGCATTGAGGTGGAGTACGATCTCTGTGTTTTGACCGGTGATTTTCGCGCTAAAACCTTTGGTGACTGCGCACCAGCGGTGGCGGGCATGGCTCAGGTGCGCGCCTTTATTAAGGCTCCCACCTACGCCATTTTAGGCAATCACGACAGCATCAAGATGGTGCCAGATTTGGAAGCGCTTGATATGCGCCTGCTATTGAACGAGTCGGTGACGATTGAGCGTCAGGGGGAGGTGCTGCATCTGGCGGGGGTGGATGATCCCCATTACTACCGTGCCGATAATCTGCACAAGGCTTCCGAGGGTTGGGATCATCGTCAGGCCAGTATTTTGTTAGCGCATTCGCCAGAGGTTTATCGTCATGCTGCTTATGCCGACTACGATTTGATGCTGTGTGGCCACACTCACGGTGGCCAGATCTGTCTGCCAGGCGGCATCGCCATAATGTGCAATGCCAATGCGCCACGCAAAATGTGCAACGGTGCGTGGTCGTATCAGGGGATGCAGGGTTACACCTCAGCAGGTTCGGGGGTCTCGGTGGTGGATGTGCGCCTCAACTGTCCGGCGGAGATTACCTTGCATCATCTGCGCTGTGTTTAAGGCGGCGTAAACCGTAGGTGAGGATGAGATTAAGCAAGGTAAAACAGAGGTAAATGAGCAGCAGGTGTGACCATGAAAGTTGCAGCGGTTGTTGCAAAATCAGTAGGGGCAATAGGGTCTCAAAAAATTGATCAAAACCACACAGTGGGTGGCTGGAAGGCAGATCAAAGCGTCGTTTGATAAAGCTAGTGAGCAGATCACCCAGCATCGCTGCTGTGCCGATGATCAACCCCAGTTCAGCGCCGTAACCGAGCAGCCATGCCAACAGGCTGCTGGCGAGCAGCGAAGCGATCAGACCGCGAACGGTTTTGGAACGACCGAAGAGGCGGCGTTGATCAATCCAATTGCACCCCGCATCGACGGGAAAATCAAAACGCTGTCTCAAGAGCAGGCGCGCGACCACCGGCGCAGCGTTGGCGGCGATAATCAGCAGCAGTGCATTGAGTAAATCCATTAACTCATCCCTTGTAAGGCCGTTTTTTCCTCCCCATTGTAAACAGGTCAGCCCTGTTTTTTCTACAAAACCATTTTCAGTTGGCGTAAGCTGCGCGACTAAAAGTCGATGCTAAATTGAGCTGGGTTGAAGAGGAAGAGACGTTGAACAGTGAACGGAACTATTTTATTACCACCCCGAAAGGGCTTGAAGCGTTATTGGCCACCGAGGTGCGCGAGCTGGGTGGCAAAGAGGTCAGCTTGGGTCAGGCGGGGGTCAATTTTCGTGGCGATCTAAAAACTGCTTATCGAGTTTGCCTCTGGTCGCGGCTGGGCAATCGGGTGCTGTTGCCGTTGGCGCAGTTCCCAGCCGCCTCGCCGGAAGAGCTTTACGAGGGCATTCAGCAGACCGACTGGTCACAACACTTGGAGCCGACCGGCACCTTGGCGGTGCAGTTCAACAGCAGCAATTCAGAGATCACTCACACCTTGTACGGTGCTTTGAAAGTCAAAGATGCCATTGTGGATCAGTTTCGGGATCGGTTTGATGTGCGCCCCTCGGTGGATCGTGAACGCCCCGACGTGCGTATTAATGTCTATGTTTTTCGGGATAAAGCCCGTCTGAGCTTGGACATCGCTGGAGAGAGTTTGCATCGACGCGGCTATCGTGGCAACGGTGCCAAAGCGCCGCTGAAAGAGAACTTGGCTGCCGGTCTGCTGCGCCAAGCGGGTTGGCCGAAGAAGTTTGCCGACCAGTCAAGTCTGCTGGATCCCATGTGCGGTTCCGGTACGCTGGCCATTGAGGCGGCGATGATGTCGGCGGACATTGCTCCCGGTCTGCTGCGCCACTATTTTGGTTTTAAGGGCTGGTTGCAGCACGATGAGGCTCTTTGGCAGGATCTGCGCGAAGAGGCACTGCAACGCCGTGAACGTGGTTTGGCGAAGATTCCGTCGATTTACGGTTTTGATCAGGACGGGCGCACCATTGCCATCGCTCGTGAAAACGCCGAGCGTATCGGTTTGGCCGATAAGATTCATTTCGAGCGCCGCGAGATAAGCCAGTCGCAGCCGCTGACAGACGTGCGCCCCGGTTTGCTGATCGTCAACCCTCCTTACGGCGAGCGTTTGAACGGCGATGAAGGGGTGGCGAAACTCTATGGTCAGATGGGTAAGGTGTTGAAAAGCGCTTTCCCCGCTTGGTCATTGGCGTTTTTCACCGGCTCGCCGGAGTTGATTTACCGTCTGCGTCGTCCGGCCAATCAGGGCAGCGATTTTTATAACGGTGCGTTGCCGTGCAAGTTGTTCTGTTATCCACCGTTGTCGGTGGGTGCGGCGACGCTTGAACGCTGTGATGAACCGCTTGAGCCTGAGGCGGTTATTCCAGCGCCGCCCACCGAGGGCAACTTGAGCAGCGGTGGGCAGATGTTGCTGAACCGTCTGCGTAAAAATTTGAAAAACCTCAAACGTTGGGCAAAGAAAAACAAGGTCGATTGTTATCGTCTTTACGATGCGGATCTGCCCGAATACGCCTTGGCCATTGATCTCTATCAGGGTGAGCAGTTGTGGGTACACGCGCAGGAGTACGCGCCGCCCAAAAGCGTCGATGCCCAAAAAGCGCAGCAGCGGCGTGATGAGGCTTTGGGAGTGTTGCAGTTGTTGTTTGAGTTGCCGCCACAGCAGTTGATCTTTAAAACCCGTCAGAGACAGAAGGGTTTGGCGCAGTATGAAAAGCAGAGCAACCGTGATCAGTTTATTGAGGTCAGAGAGGGCGCGTGTCGTTTCTGGGTTAACTTCCATGACTATTTGGATACGGGGCTGTTTCTGGATCACCGTCTGACTCGTGAAATGGTGCAGGGGATGGCGCAGGGTAAAAGCGTTCTTAATCTGTTTGCCTACACGGGCAGCGTGACGGTTCATGCGGCGGTGGGGGGAGCGATACTGACCACAACGGTGGATATGTCCAACACCTATCTGGAGTGGGCGCAACGTAACTTGGAATTGAATGGCTTTGAAGAGGGTGAAGCGCATCAGTTTGTGCAGGCGGATTGTGTGCAGTGGTTGATCAATCAGACTCGTACGGCAAATCCACCGCAGTACGACCTGATCTTTTTAGACCCTCCGACCTTCTCGAACTCGAAGCGCATGGAGCAGACCTTTGATGTGCAGCGCGATCATGTCGCCTTGATCAGCCGTGCTGCGCAGCTGCTAAAACCCAATGGCACGCTGATTTTTTCCACCAACTACCGCAAGTTTAAGCTGGAGAGTGGGGTGCTGGATAACCTCCATTTTGAGGAGATCAGTCGGGCGACCATTCCGAAAGATTTCAGTCGTAATGAGCGCATTCATTACTGTTGGAAAATCGGTCGTAACCGTTTGGAGCATTAAAAACGGCGGAGAGATGAGCATAAAAAAAGCCGCTTAATAAGCGGCTTTTTTGGTTTTGCAGTGATATTGCTGTTTAGCTGAACGCTTGACCAGGCTTTTTGCCCAGTTTTTTCAAAATCATTGCCATTGGGCAGAAACCGGTGAAAGCCGATTGCAGTAGGTTGAGGCCGACAAAAGCGGTCAGGAATAACCAGCTGATATCGTGGTAGTGCGCCAAGGTTGAGCTGGCCAAAATAACGATACCGGCAAAGGCCAAAATAATGCGATCAATAGACATAATAATCTTCTCCAGAAGTGTTTAAGGTTTATAAGAATTCGCTTATATTAGACTTTTTCTGGGGTGAAAGGCAAGTTTATTGCGCCCAAAGGGTTAAATTAGGCTTTTGGTTGTAGATTAAGATGACTAATTACGCTATTGGTTGGGCGTAGTTTTTTAAACTCATTCTCAATTTTGTTCATATCAAGCTGTTCAAAATCCTGTTTGTCGAAGGTGGTAAAGGCTCCACTCATTTCGTACCAAGCAAATCCCGCTGTCCAACTTTGGTGTTGGTAGCTGCCTTGTAGACGACGCGGCAACAGATAAAACCCCTCGGCTAAACAGACAAAGTTGTAGCTCTGTTGCTGCTGGTGCAGTGCTTGAATGGCTTGCCAAGCTTGTTCTGGGCTATCGAAACGGTAGCAGTGGCTGGGGTAAGCCTGTTGGCCACCGTTGTGTTGCCACTTTGGGTGGGTGATGGGCAGTGCTTGCTCGGCAATGAACATCTGAAAATGCAGATGATTGACTGACGAATAGGCTCCGTAGGCGTTGTAGCCGAAACCGACTCCTGGCAGAGTTTGATCCAGTTGTTGGGTCAGTTGCCAGAGGTAGTCGAATTCTGTTTGTTGCAGGTATTGAGGGTGGTGTTGGCTGCTTTCGATCACCAACAGGCCGTGCAGATTGGCAAAAGGAAATTTGTTGTAGAGCAGATCCACCGAGCGCCCCAACAGTTCGCCTGACCAGAAAATCTCTTTTTTCAGAAAGGCTTTGTCGAAGTGAAAGCCTTTGGGGTTAAATGGGCGTTGGATTGAATCAATCTGGGCGTTGCTCAGACGATGGGGGCGCAGCGCGCGCAGGGGGTTGAATTGCAGTTGCCAATCATCGCTGCTGCGAAAGGCGATGGGGGCGATGTTTTCCAGACCTATTTTTAGCAGTTGTTGAAACACAGCCAAATCATCGGGAGCGGCATTGCTGTGATCCGAATTTTTGAGTTGTTGATAACATTTTTGCAGTGGCTTGTTCAGTGAGCTTTGCAAACGTGGGTCAAAATGGGCGTTGGCCAGCACCAGAATAAAACTGCCCAGTTCAGGGTAATCAAGCAGTTCTAGCAGACCCTCGGCGAAGGCTTGGCGAAAGTTGTCTGGGGTGGTGAGGGCGGCTGGTAGCATGAAACAGGCTCTGTCGGTGGTGATTGAGAGCGCTGATTTTAACGGTCATGGCAGATGAATGCCAAATTGGCCGCCGTTATCAATGCCGTTGTTGCTGATGCTGATATGACCTTCTTTGTCATTGAGGCGGTGCAGTTTGGCAATTTTGCTGGTGAAATAGATGCCAAGGCCGGTGTTGTGGGAGCTAAAACCACTCTCTTTTTGTTTGTGGTTGGCGGGGTTTACTAGGATCTCTTCGGGATAACCTGAGCCGTTGTCGTTGATGTAGAGGGATAAGGTGTCGCTGTTTCTTTCTGCTTGCAGAGTGATTTTATCATTGCTGTAACGGTAGGCGTTATTGAGCAGGGTTGAGAGTGATCCCATAATCAGATTGCGGTCAAAATACCAGAGCAGTTCTTCGTCACAGTCGATCTCTATGACGATGTTTTTACTCTGCATTAGCTGCTGATATTCGGCGGCCAGTTCTTCAAAACAGTCCCTCACCGAGTGTTGTTGAATGTCCAATAGGTACTGTTTTTCATTGAGCTTGTAGAGGGTCAAAGATTTAACCACGTTGTTGTCGATGCGTTTGATCTCGTATTCGAGGTTTTTCAGTTGGCTCTGAGTATTTTTATCAAGCTCTCGATTGTCGTTACTCAGGGTGGTGATCTGGTTGAGCAGAATGCCTAATGAGTGTTTGATGTCGTGGGTTGAAGTGGCTAACACTTGGGTGACATCAATGTTAATTTCTGGAAAATCCATTGTCTGGTGTCCTTGTGATTTTTACAGGTTGTCGAGGGCATTTTGTAAAATGGGCAGTTGAGGTTCATTGGGGGCGATGCTGTTGAGTCGCGCCAGTAGTTGACGGGTTTTTTCTATTACCTCTCGAGTGACTAAGTTGTTTTTCATGCTGAGTATCATGATGCGAATGGTGTTGATGGTGATGGAGCGGTTGAAGGGGATCTGTTCTGAGAGGTCTAAAAAGTACTGTTGAGCTTGTTCTAGTTTTCCTGATTCAAACAGCGATACGCCTTCATCATTGCGTTGTGAAATGATTTTGGAGTGCTCTAAGATGATTGGTTTTGAGGGGTGTTCTGAAAGGGTTTCTAATAGCTCATTGATACTTTCCAATGTTTCTTTATTATCATGGTTGTTTCCGATCAATTTTTTTAATGTCTCTAAACCATTTTGTTTTTCTTTGAGGTGATAGCAGAGTTGGGCAATGCCTAATATAGTGTGTTGTTCAAAATAAATGTCGGGTTTTTTTAACATGCGTAATAAATTACTAAGCAGACGTTTTGCATCTAGAAAATGTTTCTCTTGCAGTTGAAATTCAGCTTCCAGTAACAATGTGTTTAATAAATTTTTACTGTCAGTTTTAAATATTTTTCGCGCATCTTTTAATAACAGAATTGCTTTATTTTGTTGTTTGCTGGCAAAGTGAATGTTTGCCAGCTCGATGTATTCTTGTGAGCTTTTGAAAAAAGATTTTTTCCCATAACGAATGCAGGCTTTGAGTGCAGTGCTGGCACCTATTTCATCTTGGTTTTTCAGGCAGATGTGAGCCAGCTTTTTTTGTCTTTGAATGTTTTTTGGTGCTAAAGAGGTGGCTTTTTCTAAGGTTTTTTGAGCTTCGGTGTCTTGTCCCATTGCTGCTTGACAGTTGGATAGCCACTCAATGGCTTCGACATAAAAACGATTCTCTTTGATTAGGGCTGTGAAAATATCGTGAGCCTGTTGATAACGTTGTTGCTGATAATGGATTTTAGCCAAACCAAAACGTGCCCAGCTGAGAGGGCGTCCTGCTAGGGCGAGCTGGTAGAGTTCGATGGCTTTTTCCAGCTCACCCATTTTCAGATGAATTTCGATATTGAGTTTTAGCAGTTCTTCGTTTTGAAAGGGTTCCTGTGCCATTTTTTGTTTGCAGAGTTCCAGAGCGTTCTGATAATTTTTTTTCTGGATGGCTTGCTGAATGGCCGCTGTTTTGGCCTTTTTGAGTGCTAGCTTTTTGAGTCGATGCAGCAATACTTCTTTGGTCACTGGTTTGGCTAAATAGTCGTCGGGGCGTTGCTCCAAAGCAGACATGACAAAGGTCAGGCTGGTTTCAGCGGTGATCATAATAAACAGACTTTCGGCTTTCAGAAGTTGCCGTTCGCGTGCCTCTTCCAGCAATTGCTGACCATCCAGATCATCACCCAAATGGTAGTCACAGAGGATGATGTCATAGCTGCGCTCTTCCAGTGCTTCCAACGCTTGGGGGCCATTGGCGGCCATATCTATTGGGGCTTGGAACGATTTGCGTAACATCTCCTTGAGCGAAGTACGCATAAAAGCGAAGTCATCGACAATCAGGCAACGCATCGTTTGTAGTGGGTCAGACATAAGGGCTGTTTCTCGCTCTAGACAATTTTGTTGGTGTAGCAAGATTGGGGCAAGGTCTTTAAAAAGTTAGCTTGTAGGCTTCGGCAATCTTCTTGCTCTGCTGTGGTGGTTGATCTGTTTTGGTAGGGGGAGTAATCTGCCGAGAACACTTTTTAAGTCTTATTTTTGGTGTATTAAATTTAGAGATGGCAAACACAGACACGTTTTCTGTTGTACAGCAAAAACTTCCCATCACGCGCTCGGTGACGTTCCTAATGGTTGCTCTGTTGTTGCTGAGTGGCTTGTTGTTAACCGCGCTGGTGTATCAGCAACATCAAGCCTTTTTGGCTCATCAGCAGGAGATGTCGCAACGCGCGTTGCAGAACAGCGGTGAGCAAATTGGCCTCTATTTGGATCGAGAGCGTCAGCTGTTGGCGATGTTTGCTGAGGCATGGCAAGACGACCTGCATCGTTGGGTGAAAAAGCCAGCCAATCAAGCGCAAAAAGCCCCCTTTTGGCATGATTTGCAACGGATTATGCCAAGGGTAAAAAACTTCACCCTGACCGATTGGAGGGGCGATTTGCATTTGGCTGACCCAGAGGGGTTGATTGGTGCATCTTGTCGACAAGACATTCGCTATTACGCTCGTTATCAGATGCCGAATGAAATTTTTGTGCATCAGAATTCACAGGGAAGTCATATTGATTTGGTTACTCGCCTGCCTTCTCGTTCTGCTACTGATCAAGCGCATTACTTTGTGGCCAGCCTTGATTTGTCGGCACTGACAAACATTCTCAAGCGCAGTCAGCCTCTGCATCATCAATTGTGGTTGCAACGACGTGGCAATTCCAAACTGGAGCTGAGTGCCGAGGGTGTGTCTAAGGACTTGAGTGAGGGGAGTGCCTCTTACATCTCTCAACCTTTGTCTGTGTCGGGTACCCGTTGGCAGCTATTTGATCGAATAGATGCCCGTTTTATCGCCCAAAACAGTTGGTGGGCGGTGTGGTTGGTTGTGAGTTCGCTGCTGTTATTGATTGCGCCTGTTGTGGGGATGCTGTGGTTGGTGGCTCGTGAGGAGCGGCGGCGTTTGCGTGTTGAGCAGAGTTTGGCTGAAAGTCACCGCCATCTTGAACGAAGGGTGATGGAGCGCAGTGCCGATTTGATGTTTGTGACGGCTCATGATCCGTTGACGCAGCTGTTAAATCGCAGTGAACTGGAGTGACGGTTGCAGCAGACGTTGATTGATGTCAATAACAAACAGAGTGAAAGTATGCTCTGTGTGTTGGGTGTGGATCGCTTTAAGTTGATTAATGAAAATTCCGGTTATCCGGTCGGTGATCAGCTGTTGAAATGGGTGGCAAAGCTGCTGTTAAGCGAGCTGCGAGATGGCGATACCTTGGTGCGTTTGGGGAGCGATGAGTTTGCCTTGATTTTTTACAACTGCTCATCGTCCGAAGGCGAGCGGTTGGCAGAGCAATTTCGCCAGCGGATCCGGCAACAGTCTTTCGAGTGGCAGGATGAGACGTTTGAAATCAGCATCAGCCTCGGTTTGGTGATGATCAATGCCGCTTCGCATGGTAAAACATCGTTGCTGTCGTTGGCGGACAGAGCTTGTTATACGGCAAAGCAACAGGGACGAGATCAAGTCTATTTTTTTGATCCAGTCGAAGAGAACGTGGCTGGTCGAGGGGCTTTGCTGCGCCGCAGTCAAGATGTGGCAACGGCATTGACCACCGGAGCATTGGAACTTCATTGCCAGCCCTTGATGCCTTTGCTTGAGACGCAATTATTGCCGCGTTATGAAGCCTTGATTAGAATGCGTGGGGAAGATGGCAATCTGCTGTTACCCGATCTGTTTATTCCTGCTGCGGAACGATTTGGCCGTATGTCAGAGGTGGATCTGTGGGTGACAGAAGAGGCATTGAAGGCCTTGCAAAGCAGTAAGACAGCGCTCTATTTGGGTGTTAATTTATCAGGTCAAACTCTTTCTAATCCGGTGAATGTAAAACAGTTTGGCGATCTGTTAGCACGTTATGCAGACGTTACTTACAATCTTTGCTTTGAGATCACTGAGAGTGCGGCGTTGAGTGATTTTTCTCAGGTGATTCTTTTTATGGAGCAGATGCGTCAGTGGGGCTGTCGTTTTGCTTTGGATGATTACGGTTCGGGAGCCTGCTCCTTCTCCTACTTGCGCAATCTGCCAGTGGATGTGTTGAAAATTGACGGTGAGTTGATTTTGGCCATGCGCGATGACGAGGTGGCGGTGGCGATGGTGAACTCCATTGTGATCATGGCCAAATCGATGCAGATGGTCTGTGTGGCGGAATATGTGGAAGACGAAGCTCTGTTGCAGCAGGTGCGCTCATTGAAGATTGATTACGCACAAGGCCGACATATTGGTAAGACATTGCCTCTGACTGACGTTGTGGCGGCGTTGGCAAAAGATTGAAAGAGGTGAATCGAGTATACTGACTCTTCCTTTATCAAGCTTATCCCCCTGATATATGAACAATAACGATGAAAAAATTGCAGCTTGTCCTGATTTGATGGCGCGTGCTGAGGCCTATCATCAGATGGCGTTGCAGCGTCTCTCGGCCAAACGACGGGGGGAGCTGGGTCAGTTTATGACTCCGGTGCCTCTGGCGCGTTACATGGCTTCTCTGTTTAATCAGCCTCTGGATGGTGAAGTGCGTTTGCTGGATGCAGGCGCTGGGGTGGGCTGTTTGGCGGCGGCGTTTGTGGAGAGCCTCTATCGAGGCGGACAGCATCCCGCTGCGGTGCGGGTCTCGGCCTACGAGTTGGATGAGGTGTTGAGCGAAACGTTGCAGGCGTTGATGGACGATGCGGCCAGTAACTGCGCTACCTTGGAGCTGCCTTTTACAGCCGATGTGTTGCAAAAAGATTTTGTTTTTGATGCTGGGGAGCGTTTGGCGGGGGATTTTTTCAGTGAGGGGTTGGATCATGAGGGCTTTACTCACGCGATTTTGAATCCGCCTTATAAAAAGATCAGTAGCCGTTCGGATTATCGGCAACTGCTGAACCGTCTCGGTCTGGAGAGCAACAACCTTTACAGTGCTTTTCTCTCGCTGGCCATTCGTCTGTTGGCTCCAGGAGGCGAGCTGGTGGCGTTGGTGCCCCGCAGTTTCTGCAATGGCCCTTACTTTTTATCCTTCCGTAAATTATTGATGGAGCAGATGAGCCTGCGTCAACTGCATCTGTTTGAGCGCCGTGATCAGGCCTTTGCCGATGACGATGTGCTGCAAGAGAACATTATTTTGCACGCAGTTAAAGATCTTAGTCGTAGGCCGGTGGTGCTCTCGGCCAGCAGTGGCCCTGATTTGGCGGATTTGAGTCTGCGCCTGTTGCCTCATGCTCAGGTGGTTCATGCGGAGAGTGAGCAGAGTTTTATCCATGTGGCCAGCAGTGAGCTGGACTCTTATGTGATGGAACGCATGGCGCGTATTAAACATTCGTTGCAGGAGTTGGGTCTGGAGGTTTCCACCGGACCGGTGGTGGAGTTCCGCCTCAAAGAGCAGCTGCATGATGATCCTTATCGGGATGGTTGTGTGCCGATGATCTATCCGGCCAACTTTGCTCAGGGTCAGGTGGTTTGGCCGTTGGCGGAGAGTCGTAAGGCACAATCCATCTCTCAAGATGTTTTTAGCGATAAGGTGCTGCGCCCGAATGAGCATTACACTTTGGTGCGGCGTTTCTCCACCAAGGAGGAGCGACGGCGGGTGATGGCGGTGGTCTACGATCCTGAGCAGTTTGATGCTCGGCAGGTGGGGTTTGAGAATCACATCAATGTGATTTATGCCAAACGTCAGGAGATGACATCAGAGTTGGCCAAGGGTTTGATGCTTTATCTCAATTCGACGTTGGTGGATATGTATTTCCGCCAATTTAATGGCCATACGCAGGTGAACGCCACAGACTTGCGTCTGTTGCCGTTTCCCAGTCGGGACTGTTTGCAGCAGTTGGGGCAGAAATTGACCTCGGAGTTTCCGCAACAGGAGCAGATTGATGCGTGGTTGGAAGAGGATTTGCTCACTCAAGGCGCTTTGGTGAGTGCCGATCCGACCCGCGCGCGCCGACGGTTGGATGAGGCGCGAGATTGCTTGCGGCAGATGGGGATTGATTCGTGGTCACAGGAGATTGCAGCATTGAGCCTGCTCTCTTTGGCGGGTTTGGAGCCAGAGAGGGAATGGAGCGAGGCGCATAATGCTTGGTTGACGTTGCCGCAGTTGATGGCCTTTTGTCGAGATGTGTATGGCCGTGCTTATGTGCCTTGGCAAGGCGACAGTGAACATTGGTTGGGGTTGCAATTATTGCTGTCAGCGGAGTTGGTGGTTTATCGTCAGGCAGCCGATGGCGAATTCTGTTATCGCTTGAAAGAGGGCATTGTTCAATTGCTAAATTATTATACTCAACCGGAGTGGCAGCAGCTGGTTGAGGGTTATCAAGAATCATTAATTGGAGTGGAAATATAATGAAAATGGGTGTTTTTTTATTGGCATTTTTTGCCGTAGGTTCGCTCTCTGCTGAGGAGATTGGCAGTGTGGATACGGTGTTTAAGTTGCTTGGTGCCAATCACAAAATTGTCATTGAAGCTTTTGATGATCCCAAAGTGAGCGGGGTTTCCTGTCATTTGAGTCGAGCTAAAAAAGGCGGTATGAAAGCGGTCTTTGGACTGGAGGAAGATCCTTCCAATGCTTCGATCTCGTGTCGTCAGGTCGGGCCGATTGAGGTTAAGGATAAGCTTAAAGAGGGGGAAGAGGTTTTCTCTAAACGCACTTCGCTGGTGTTTAAAAAATTGCATGTGGTGCGCTTTCTGGATAAAAAGCGCAATGTGTTTATCTATTTGGCTTACAGTGATCGTTTGATTGATGGCAGCCCGCAAAACTCTATCTCAACGGTGCCGATTGTACCGTGGCGTTAGAAATTTCATACAAAATATGTTCACTGAGCGTATGGCCTTTTGGCAACATGGGGTGATTGAAACGGATGTGGGTGTTGTTCATTTTCAAACGCTGCATTACTGCTTGAGATCGATAGTTTATGACTGAGGTAAAAGAGTAAACTTCGTTTAAGCTTAATGTTTCAAATGCAAATTGAAGCGCAGTTTTGGCAGCTTCGGTTGCATAGCCTTTGCCCCAATGTGGTTGTGCTAGCCGCCAACCGATTTCGGTGCAATCTGTTACGGGCAGTGGATATTGTGGCTTATGTAGGCCAACAAATCCAATAAACTCCTGTTGTTCTAAAATTTCTACTGCCCACATTCCCCAAGACTGTTTGTTAATCAAG
>CAZTQX010000047.1:15195-16690 GCA_964615985.1 uncultured Gammaproteobacteria bacterium
CAAGACTGTTTGTTAATCAAGGCTGTAAAACGTTGAGCTAAGGCGTTACTTTCATTGGGTGATAACGTTGAGGGGTAATAGTTCATAACCAGTGGATCGGCGTTCATGGCAGAAAAAAGCGCTAAGTCTGATGGTTGCCACTGTCGTAATAATAGGCGTTCTGTTTTCAGTTCAATAATTTTTTGCACTTTTTAGAGGCTCAGTAACTTGCTGTAAGGCAAATAGACTAAGTTAGCTACGGCTAAGCTGATCATGCTAAAAAAAGTGGCCTGCATTGCCCAGACTCGGCGCGTTAAATTTTCGGTCAAAATACTGTTGGCGTGCAATGCGCGACTGGCAATGACCAATATCCCGAAGAGATGCAGCAGCATCAAATTACCTTGATTCAACTCTAAAAACAGCAATAGCAGTAATGAGATGGGCAGGTATTCGATGGAATTTTCCTGTGCTGTGGTGGCCAGTTTCAAGTCTTTTTTACCACCGTGGCCGATGCTGACTTGGTGTTTGCGGCGTAGTTTTATGACGTTGAAAGAGAGCCAGATAATTAGGAAGGTGGCTAGAGAGGCGTAGAGGGCGGTGGTCATATTTTATTCCTTTGCCATTTGGAGTGGTTCATGAGTCGTTATCGAAAAATAAAAGGTATTTCCTATAGCATAGCGCATAAATTTTCCACCTCAGCGAATCATTTTGCTTTTATGGCCTTGCATAAATCAGATTGCTCCTTGTCCATCGACCTGTTCTCCGCAGAGATCAAACCACTTTATTATCGAAAAGAGAGAAATCATATTTTGGTGGGTTACTGTGTCGATAATTTTAAGTGCTTGATTAATCGGTTTGGTTTGAGCGACATTCAGAGTGCAGTGATGTTAGTGGGTTTTATTCCACCACTGAATTTTTGCGCGATTGGGGGGGAGTCTGCGCAGATTAATCTCACCATTGATGTGGTGGATGACCGAGGGCGTTTGCATCGGTTGTTGTATCGTGAGTCGGTGTTGGTGCAGGGTTAGGAGTTGTTGGGTTAACCACTCTTTTCCAACAACACATAATCATTAATAAACTGCAAAAATGTTCCGCGTCCCAATAAGCCCTGCTTCTGTTTCTCTTCTGGCAGAATACCCTTGGCCTTTTGATATTTGATCAACATTGCCCGTGCCGCTTTGGCTGGATCATCAATCGGCTTTTTAGGACGATAGCCCAAATTTCCCAGAACTTCCAGTACATGCCGTGCCTCTTCCTGCTTCTGCTCCGGTTTCCAAGAGAAGTCGATGGCGGGGTGAAATCTAACCATATCTTGGCGAATCACGTCCACTTGAAAGAGAAAGCTTTGGGGGTTGCTCTGTTGCTGAGCCAGTTGGTCTTCAGCTTGTTGCAGTTGTTCAGCGTATTGTTTGGCTTGCTGTTTTAGGCTGTCGTGGTTGGTTTGCAGTGTTTTTTGTTCTTGATTAGTGGTGTTTAGTTGCTCTTTAAGCTGCTGTATTTGTTGAGTGTCTGTGGC
>CAZTQX010000048.1:0-16635 GCA_964615985.1 uncultured Gammaproteobacteria bacterium
TTTCATCAATGTTTTGCAGAGCGGCCAATAGTTTAAGGTGTAACCCACCAAAGGCGCCGTTGCTCATAATCACCACCTGATCGTGAGGTTGTAGATCCTGTACCAGCTGTTGAATCAGCTTCTCAATACTCTCTTGTAGCTGAGCTTTTTCGCCCAATGTATCGGTCACTGAATCCAGTGACCATTCCAGCCCTGCCGGTTGATAGAGATAGATTTTATCTGCCTCTTGCAGCGAGTTGGCTAAGGTCTCTTTGTGAATACCCAAACGCATGGTGTTAGAGCGCGGCTCCAGCACCGCCACCAGCCGCGCGTTGGGATGCGCGGCACGCAGACCAGCCAAAGTGGTTTCGATGGCGGTGGGGTGGTGAGCAAAATCATCGTAGAGGGTGATGTTGTTCACTTCACCGATCTTCTCTAAACGGCGCTTGATGCCTTTGAACTGAGAGAGCGCTTCCACTGATTGGGCAACGGGAACACCGGCATGGCGAGCGGCGGCGATGGCAGCCAGTGCGTTGGCGCGGTTGTGTTCGCCGAGCAGATCCCAGTTGAGTTGATGGCGGTTGTTATCGGGGGCGAGCAGCTCAAAATTAGCTCCGTTCGAATCCACTTTTGTCACAGACCAATCGGCTGCGTTGCGGCTGGAAAAGCTCTCTTGGGGTGTCCAGCAGCCACGTTCTAAAACGTCTTTCAGGTTCGGTTCTTCTTGGTTCACCAGCAGCAAGCCTTGACTGGGGATGATGCGCACCAGATGATGAAATTGGCGTTTAATCGCCTCCAGATCGTCGAAGATGTCGGCGTGATCAAACTCCAAATTATTCAGCACCACGGTGCGAGGACGATAGTGGACAAATTTGGAGCGTTTATCAAAAAAGGCGGTGTCGTATTCGTCCGCTTCGACGACAAAAAAGGGTGATTCTCCCAGCCGTGCCGACTCGCCAAAGTTGGCTGGAATGCCGCCGATCAGATAACCTGGCTGCATTCCGGCGTACTCTAAAATCCATGCGATCATGCTGCTGGTGGTGGTTTTGCCGTGGGTTCCGGCCACCGCCAGTACCCAGCGATCTTGCAGTAGATTTTCCGAGAGCCACTGCGGGCCGGAGCAGTAGGCCAGATTGCGATTGAGCATATGCTCGATGGCGGCGTTGCCTCTCGACATGGCGTTGCCGACCACAATCAAATCCGGTTCAGGGTCGAGGTGTTTGGCGGCGTAACCTTCCATCAAGGTGATGCCTGCGGTCTCCAGCTGAGTGCTCATGGGAGGGTAGACATTGGCATCGGAGCCGGTGACACGGTGTCCCATTTCGCGCGCCAGCAGTGCCAAACCGCCCATAAAAGTGCCGCAAATACCAAGAATGTGAAGGTGCATAAAATTGATCCCAGAGGTAGGGACGGATTCAATATCCGCCCTGCTTATCTTAAGCGATATTCCAACAAGGGCAAATATGGAATTTGCCTGCGTAATCTGACCTACGGAGGGGAGCCATTTTACGCTACAATCCCCGCCATGGACTACCCACACACATTTGATGTCATTGTTATTGGCGGCGGTCACGCCGGAACCGAAGCGGCGCTGACGGCGGCGCGTGCCGGTGCCAAGACTCTACTGCTGAGCCACAACATCGAAACCCTCGGCCAGATGAGCTGCAACCCTGCCATTGGCGGCATCGGCAAAGGCCATTTGGTCAAAGAGATTGATGCGCTCGGCGGTCTGATGGCACACGCTGCTGATTTGGCGGGCATTCACTTTCGCATTCTCAATCGCAGCAAAGGGCCGGCGGTGCGCGCCACTCGTGTGCAAGCGGATCGGCAACTCTACCGTGCGGCGGTGCGCGAGGCGTTGGAGAGCCAACCGAACTTGTGGCTGTTTCAGCAAGCAGTGGACGATCTGATTGTTGAAGGTGAGCGGGTCACGGGCGTGGTGACACAGATGGGCGTGCGCTTTTTGGCTCCCTCGGTGGTGCTGACGGTTGGCACCTTTCTGGGTGGCAAAATTCATATTGGCTTGCAAAATCATCTTGGCGGTCGCGCTGGTGATCCGCCTTCGATTGCCTTGGCGGATCGTTTGCGAGAGCTGCCGTTGCGAGTGGAACGGCTCAAAACCGGCACTCCACCGCGCATCGACGCGCGCAGCATCGACTTTTCGCAACTGGAAGCGCAGCCTGGAGATGATCCAAGGCCGGTGTTCTCTTTTATGGGCAGCCGCAGCGAACATCCCGAGCAGCGTCACTGCCACATCACCCACACCAATGAAGAGACTCATCGGATTATTGAGCAGGGGCTGGATCGTTCGCCGATGTTCAGCGGTGAGATCGAGGGCATCGGCCCGCGCTACTGCCCCTCCATCGAGGATAAGGTCACGCGCTTTGCGGATAAAAATTCGCATCAAATCTTTATCGAACCAGAGGGTTTGAAGACCCACGAGGTCTACCCCAACGGCATTTCCACCAGTCTGCCCTTTGATGTGCAGTTGGCGTTGGTGCATTCCATTAAGGGCTTTGAGCAGGCGCACATCACCCGACCGGGTTACGCCATTGAGTACGACTATTTTGATCCCCGTGATCTGAAACCGACCTTGGAGACTAAGGTGATTGCTGGGCTGTTTTTTGCCGGTCAGATCAACGGCACCACCGGTTACGAAGAGGCGGCGGCGCAGGGTTTGTTGGCGGGGCTGAACGCCGCGCGGCAGGTGCAGGGCAAAGAGAGTTGGTATCCGCGCCGTGATCAAGCCTATTTGGGGGTGCTGGTGGACGACCTGATCACCCGTGGTACCAAGGAGCCGTATCGCATGTTCACCAGCCGTGCCGAGTACCGTTTGATGCTGCGCGAGGACAACGCCGATGCGCGTTTGACCGAGGTGGCATGGGAGATGGGGCTGGTGGATGAAGCCCGTTGGCGAGCGTTTTGTGAAAAACGTGAAGCGGTGGAGCGCGAACAGCAGCGTCTTAAAACGCTGTTGGTGCGGGTCAATTCGCCGCAAGCAGAGCAGTTGATGCAGAAATTTTCCACCCCACTGAAAAAAGAGCAGCGAGTGCTGGAGCTGCTGCGTCGTCCTGAAGTGCGTTACGCCGAGTTGATGCAGATTGACGGTTTGGGGCCGGCACTGGCCAATCAGCAGGCTGCCGAGCAGGTGGAGATTCAGGTCAAATACGCCGGTTATTTAGCCCGTCAGCAAGATGAGATCGAGCGCCAAAGCCGTCAACAGCAGACCAAATTGCCAG
Organism: uncultured Gammaproteobacteria bacterium; assembly: GCA_964615985.1. GTDB lineage: Bacteria > Pseudomonadota > Gammaproteobacteria > JAUZRS01 > JAUZRS01 > JAUZRS01. Next base: position 3,219 of record CAZTQX010000048.1, read on the forward strand.
AAGATTTGGTTTATGAGCAGATTCGCGGCCTGTCGGCGGAGGCGGTGCAGAAGCTGGCGGAGCAGCGCCCGACCACGGTGGGGGAGGCGGGGCGTATTCCCGGGATGACTCCGGCGGCAGTTTCGCTGTTGTTGGTGCATCTGAAAAAACGCAGTTTGCAAAAGCATGTCTGAGTTACGCCAGCAGCTAGAGAACGGGCTGGAGCAGTTGGGTTTGTCGCTCAGCGAGGCGCAGATCGAACACCTGTTGGTTTATCGGGATCTGCTGGCGCGCTGGAATAAAACCTATAACCTAACCGCGATCCGAGATCCAAAAGAGATGGTGGCGCTGCATCTGCTGGACAGTGTGGCGGTTTCGCCTCATCTACCCAGTGACGCGGCTTCGCTGCTGGATGTAGGTAGCGGGGGCGGTTTGCCGGGGATTCCGCTGGCGCTGCTGCACCCTGAGATTGAATTTACTTTGTTGGACAGCAATGGCAAAAAGAGCCGTTTTTTGACCCACCTGTTGACCCAGTTGCCGTTGTCGAATGTGACCGTGGTGCATTCACGAGTGGAGCTGTTCCAGCCTGAGGTTCTGTTTGATGTGGTGATTTCACGGGCGCTCTCCTCTTTGGAGCTGTTTTTGAAACTGACCTCTTCTTTGTGTAAACATGAAGGTAGGCTGTTGGCGATGAAGGGTAAATTGCCAGAACAGGAGTTGCAGTTGTTGGCTGACGATCTGCTGATCTTTGCTCAAACGCTCTCTATTCCTGGGGTTGATGCCGAGCGTCACCTACTGGCGATGAAGCCCATTTTAACAACGGATGAGCCGCGTTTATGAAACGAATTCTTGCCATTGCCAACCAGAAAGGCGGTGTGGGTAAAACCACCACCTGTGTCAATCTGGCCGCCTCTCTGGCCATGAGCCATAAACGGGTGTTGGTGATTGATCTCGATCCGCAGGGCAATGCGACGATGGGTTGCGGGGTGGATAAATACAGCTTGCAGCGTTCGTTGTACGATCTGTTGATGGGTAAGGCGCAGGTGGCGGAGACGATCGTTGCCGCTGCTGATTTTGGTTTTGATTTGATTCCCAGCAACGCCGATTTGACCGCTGCCGAAGTAGAGCTGATGAACAAGTTGGCGCGTGAGCAGCGTCTGCTGAAGGCACTGCAACCGGTGCGGGAGAACTACGATTACATTTTGATTGATTGCCCACCGTCGTTGAACCTGTTGACCTTGAACGCTTTTGTGGCGGCTGATGGGGTGATTATTCCGATGCAGTGTGAATATTACGCTTTGGAAGGTCTGTCGGCGCTGGTGGAGACCATTGAGGATGTGCGCAGTACGGTGAACCCTGAGCTGAAGATTGAGGGCTTGCTGCGCACCATGTTTGATGGCCGCAATAATTTGGGTAACGATGTTTCAGATCAGTTGCTGAAACATTTTGGTGATCAAGTTTATCGCACCGTGATTCCACGCAACGTGCGTTTGGCAGAGGCTCCCAGCCACGGTTTGCCAGTGATTCATTACGATAAAACCTCACGCGGTGCGCTGGCTTATTTGGCTCTGGCCGGTGAGATGGTGCGTCGTGAGGCGTGTACTCCACTCTAATTTATGTCGGAAAATTCGATGGCAAAAAAACGCGGTTTAGGTCGAGGTCTTGATGTACTGTTGAGCAGTCGTGAACAGATTGTTTCGGTGAGTGAAGAGGAGCGGCAACACTCTCTGAGTACGGTGCCAGTGGATCAAATTCAGCGTGGCAGTTACCAGCCTCGAATTCATTTTGATCCAGAGGCGTTGCAAGAGCTGGCGGATTCCATTGCCGCTCAAGGGGTGGTGCAGCCGGTGGTGTTGCGGCCGGTGGCTTCAGGTTATGAGTTGATCGCCGGTGAACGCCGCTGGCGCGCAGCGCAGCTGATTGGTCTGCATGAGATTCCAGCGGTGATTCGGGATCTGGATGATCGTTCGGCGGCAGCGGTGGCGCTGATCGAAAACATTCAGCGCGAAGATCTGAATGCGTTGGAAGAGGCGCGTGCCTTCCAGCGTCTGATTGATGATTTTGCTTTGACGCATCAACAGGTGGCCGAGGCGGTGGGGCGTTCACGGGCAGCGGTGAGTAACTTTTTGCGCCTGCTGGATCTGGGTGATGAGGTGCAGAGTTATCTGGTTGCCGGTGAGTTGGAGATGGGGCACGCTCGTGCGTTGTTGGCGCTGGGTGGGACGCTACAGGTGGCGACTGCGCGTATCGTGATCAATAAGGGGTTGACGGTGCGTGCCACCGAGGCGCTGGTCAAACAAAAACTGGATGGTAGTTCGGTGGAAAAATCGAGCATCGATGCGCAGACAGATCCAAACATTCGTTCTCTGGAGAAGGATTTGGGCGAACGTATTGGGGTGCCGGTCAGTATCAAACACGGTCAAAATGGCAAGGGTAAGCTGCTGATCAGTTACAACAGTTTGGATGAGTTGGATGGTATTTTGGAGCACATTCGTTGACCTGTGTTTGTCATAATGGGTTTTTCTGACTTTTTTCCTTTTTTTATATCAAGGGGTAAGCAAAACCTATCTCATTATAGATTGACCCTATATTCCAAAGCATTTATACTTCCGCCCGCTCTCCAACTCAGTCTGTGTCGGAACTGTGAGAAAACCAGTGGCAAAAATTGATTCCGATCAGGCCAGGCGGATTTTATCCGTTCAGGCGATGATGACATTAGGGATTTCTATCTCATTGTTATTACTGAAAATGAGTTATGCCTACTCCGCATTGATTGGGGGAGCGATTGCAACATTGGCGAATATGCTGTTTGCATGGTTGATCTTTGCTCGTTATTATGCGCGTCAGCCTGGGAATATGGTTGCCCGCTTTTATCTGGCGGAAGCAGTAAAACTGCTTTTTATTGGGGTGTGTTTTGGTAGTGCCATCGTTTGGGTTGAACCACTCGATTTGTTTGTGCTGCTGGGTACATTTTTTATTATTCAAATTTTGCCTGTGATCTTTACTCGGTAGTTGGATCAGGGCCTTAAGTTTCAGGGTCGGACATGTCTGCGGAAGCTCTTACGTCAGCTGATTATATTAAGCATCATCTTACTAACCTCACTTACGGTCAGTTTCCTGACGGTCATTGGGGCGTTGCCCAGTCTTTGGAAGAAGTCGGGCAGATGGGCTTTATGGCAATCCATTTGGATACCATGTTTTTTTCCCTTCTCACCGGCGGCCTGTTTTTGTGGATGTTCCGCAAAATAGCGCTGAAGGTGGCAAATCAAAGCGCTGCCTCTGCCGCAACGGCACCAACAGGGTTGCAAAACTTTGTTGAGATGATTGTTGATTTTATCAACACCACTGTGCGTGGTTCGTTCACCGCTAAAAATGATCTGGTGGCACCGCTTGCCCTGACCATTTTTGTCTGGATCTTTTTGATGAACTTGATGGATCTGGTGCCGGTGGATTTCGCACCCATGTTGGCATCGGCGCTGGGCATTCATTATCTTAAGATTGTGCCAACCACGGATCCGAATGCGACCTTTGGCATGGCATTGTCTGTTTTCTTCTTGACGATTTTTTACAGCATTAAGATTAAAGGTGCGAAAGGCTTTGCCGGTGAGTTGACCCTGCATCCTTTCGGTAAGTGGGCGATGCCCATCAACATCTTCCTTGAAGGTGTGACCTTGATTGCGAAACCGATTTCACTGGCTCTGCGACTGTTCGGTAACATGTACGCTGGTGAGATGATCTTCATTTTGATTGCGATTATGTACAGTGCTGGCATGACCTTGGGTCTGTTTGGTGGTGTATTGCAGCTGGGCTGGGCAATCTTCCATATCCTGATTATTACTTTGCAGGCGTTCATCTTTATGACCCTGACAATTGTGTATATGGATATGGCGTACCAAGTTGAAGAACACTGATTTTTTTACCTTTCTGATTTAGACATAGTTAACGGAGATAGACATGAGCGAAGCACAAGCATTGCTGTACATTGCTGGCGCACTGATGATGGGGCTGGGCGCGTTGGGCGCTGCGGTTGGTATCGGTATTTTGGGTGGTCGTTTCTTGGAAGGTGCTGCGCGCCAACCAGAATTGATTCCTATGCTGCGTACCCAGTTCTTTATCGTTATGGGTTTGGTTGATGCGGTACCTATGATTGCGGTCGGTATCGCGATGTATGTTCTGTTTGCGGTTGCCGGTTAACGGAGACTGACAGCCCTTCGGGGTTGTCATCTCGTATTAACGACGACTACGAGGAGACAGGATGAATATCAATTTAACACTTATCGGTCAGGCCATATCGTTCGCTCTGTTCGTATGGTTCTGTATGCAGTACGTTTGGCCTCCTTTGATGGAAGCTCTGGAAGCACGTACCAAAACCATCGCTGATGGTTTGGCTGCGGCTGAACGTGGTCAGCATGAAAAAGAGCTGGCGCAGAAGCGCGCAATAGAATCTTTGAAAGAAGCCAAAGAGCAAGCAGCAGGTATTCTTGCTCAAGCTCAAAAGCAGGCGAGCGAGATTGTCGAAGCATCAAAATCGGATGCCCGCACGGAAGGCGAACGCCTGATTGTAGCGGCGCAATCTGAGATTGAACAAGAGCTGTCGCGCGCCAAAGAGAACCTTCGTCAACAAGTTGCTGGTATCGCCATTGCTGGCGCTGAGAAAATCCTCAAGAAGGAGATCAAAGCGGCGGATCATGGCAAGGTGCTTGATGACTTGATAGCGCAAATCTGAGTAGGTGAGCCATGTCTGATATGACAACAGGGGCAAGACCCTACGCAAAAGCGGTATTCGAACTGGCCAGTGGCAAGGGCACAACCGAGGGTTGGTCTGATGCGCTGCAACTGCTGACGATGATCGTCAGTGATGAGGCCATGCAAGCGGTGCTTGCGGCTCCACATTACACCAAAGAGCAACGTGCAGAACTGGTGTTGAGTGTGGCCGAAGGACATCTGCAAGACGAAGCTAAAAGTTTGGTGCGTCTGCTGGCAGAGAATGATCGGTTGTCACTGTTGCCAACCATCGCTCAACTGTTCGAAACCCATTGTGCTGAGGCGGACGGTGCGCAAGACGTTAGGGTTGTATCGGCGCGTAAACTGACTAAAAAGCAGGAGACGGCTTTGGTTACGTCTCTGGAAGGGCGCTTTGGAAGCAAGGTGTCCACGGTCTACGAAGTCGATGCGACGCTACTGGGCGGCGCGGTAATTTATGCGGGAGATTTGGTTATTGACGGTTCGGTGAAGGGCAAAATGAAACAGCTTGCTCGCACGGTTCTGCGTAAATAATTGAATCTAACAAGGGGAATGACGAATGCAACTCAATCCAGCTGAAATCAGTGAACTGATTAAGCAGCGTATCGAAAATTTCGATACGGTAGCTGAGGCGCGTACCGAAGGTACGATTGTCAGCTTGAATGACGGTATTGTCCGTGTCCACGGCTTGGCCGATGTGATGCAGGGCGAAATGATTGAATTTCCAGGTGATACTTACGGTCTGGCGCTGAACTTGGAGCGTGACTCCGTTGGTGCAGTGATCTTGGGTTCTTATGCTCATCTGGCGGAAGGCGACATTGCTCGCTGTACCGGTAAGATTTTGGAAGTGCCTGTTGGTGAGGCTATGTTGGGTCGTGTGGTTAACGCCCTCGGTCAACCTATTGATGGTAAAGGCGCGATTGATTGCACCGAGATGTCACCGGTTGAAAAGGTGGCTCCTGGTGTTATTGAACGTCAATCGGTGTCACAACCCATGCAAACGGGTATCAAAGCACTGGATGCAATGGTGCCAGTGGGTCGTGGTCAGCGTGAACTGATTATTGGTGATCGTCAGACCGGTAAAACGGCTGTTGCCATCGATGCGATCATCAACCAAAAAGGCAAAGGCATTAAGTGTATTTACGTTGCGATTGGACAGAAACAGTCCTCCATTGCCAACGTGGTGCGCAAGCTGGAAGATCATGATGCTCTGGCACACACCATCATTGTGGCGGCCAGTGCGTCCGAATCGGCTGCTCTGCAGTTTATTGCTCCCTACGCCGGTTGTGCGATGGGCGAATACTTCCGTGATAAAGGCGAAGATGCCTTGATCGTCTATGATGATCTGACTAAACAAGCGTGGGCTTACCGTCAGGTTTCCCTGTTGTTGCGTCGTCCTCCTGGTCGTGAAGCCTATCCTGGTGATGTTTTCTACTTGCATTCCCGTTTGCTGGAACGTGCGGCACGAGTCAACGAAGCCTTTGTTGAAAAGAAGACGAATGGCAAAGTGAAAGGCAAAACCGGTTCTTTGACCGCGTTGCCAATCATTGAGACCCAAGGCGGTGATGTTTCTGCTTTCGTACCCACCAATGTGATCTCCATCACTGATGGGCAGATCTTCTTGGAATCGGATCTCTTCAACGCCGGTATCCGTCCTGCGATTAATGCCGGTCTCTCTGTCTCCCGTGTGGGTGGTGCAGCGCAGACCAAAATCATTAAGAAGCTCGGTGGTGGTACCCGTTTGGCACTGGCGCAATACCGCGAATTGGCGGCCTTTGCTCAGTTTGCCTCAGATCTTGATGATCTGACCCGTAGTCAGCTGGAACGCGGTAAACGTGTCACCGAGCTGATGAAGCAGAATCAATACGCACCGTTGTCGGTGGCTGAGATGGCGATGTCGCTGTTTGCAGCCAACGAAGGTTACTTGGATGACGTTGAGGCGACCAAAATCGTTGCTTTTGAAGCGGCAATGTTGGCCAGCGCCAACTCCAATCATGCGGAGTTGATGGCGACCATTAACGAAACCGGTAGCTACGGTAAAGAGATCGAATCTGGATTGCGTAGCGCTTTGGATGATTTCAAAGCTAACGGCGTTTGGTAGAGGGAGCGAATCATGTCTGGCGCAAAAGAGATTCGCACGCAGATCAAGAGTATTCAAAACACTCAGAAGATCACCAAGGCCATGGAAATGGTGGCCGCGAGTAAGATGCGCAAAGCTCAGGAACGAATGCAAGCCTCTCGTCCTTACGCAGCTAAAATGCGTGATGTGATTGGTCATTTGGCTAACTCCCATCCTGAGTATCGTCACCCTTATCTTTCCGATAGGAAAGAGGTGAAACGTGTTGGGTTTATTATTATCTCCTCGGATCGAGGTCTCTGTGGTGGTTTGAATATCAATGTATTCAAACAGGCCGTGAAAGAGATGAAAGTTTGGTCTGATCAAGGAGCTGAGATAGATCTGTGTACCGTCGGTAAAAAAGCCGGTGTATTTTTCAAGCGTTTGGGTGGCAGCATCGTCGCTGAATTGTCTGATTTGGGTGACGCTCCGGCGTTGGAAACCTTGATCGGTACGGTTCAAGTGATGCTGACGGCGTACGATGAAGGGCGGCTTGATCGTCTCTTTATTGTGCAAAACCAATTTGTTAATACCATGACCCAGAGTCCTGAAGTCATGCAACTGTTACCGGTTGTGGCTGAGGACGATGAGCAACTGAAACATCATTGGGATTACATCTACGAACCGGATGCCAAGCCTGTCTTGGATGGTTTGATGATGCGGTACATTGAGTCTCAGGTGTATCAAGGGGTGGTTGAAAACGTCGCGTGTGAAATGGCAGCTCGAATGGTTGCGATGAAGAGTGCGACAGACAATGCTGGCGACATGATCAGTGAGTTGAAACTGATCTACAACAAAGCTCGTCAAGCAGCGATTACCCAAGAGATCTCAGAAATTGTGAGTGGTGCGGCCGCAGTTTAGGGCGCTGTAACGAATTTAAATATTCTAGAGGAACAACGCGATGAGTTCTGGAACTATCGTAGAAATCATCGGTGCAGTAGTTGACGTGGAATTCCCACGTGATTCTGTGCCAAAAGTGTACGATGCATTAAAATTGGCCGATTCCGATCAGGCTTTGACTTTGGAAGTTCAGGGTCAGCTGGGTGACGGTGTTGTGCGTACGATTACCATGGGATCTTCCGATGGCCTTCGTCGTGGCATGGCCATTACCAACACAGGTGAACCCATTACGGTGCCGGTGGGGCAGAAAACCCTCGGTCGTATCATGGATGTCTTGGGTAACCCCATTGATGAAGCGGGTGAGATTGGTGAAGAGGTGCGTATGCCAATTCACCGTGCCGCGCCTCCTTATGATGAGCAAGCCTCTACTACCGAGATCCTGGAAACAGGCATCAAAGTGGTCGATCTGGTTATGCCCATTGTGAAGGGCGGTAAAGTCGGTCTGTTTGGTGGTGCCGGTGTTGGTAAAACCGTCACCCTGATGGAGCTGATTCGTAACATCGCCATCGAGCACAGCGGTTTCTCCGTGTTTGCAGGTGTTGGTGAGCGGACTCGTGAAGGCAATGACTTTTACTACGAGATGAAAGAGTCCAACGTATTGGACAAAGTCTCGCTGGTTTACGGTCAGATGAATGAGCCTCCCGGAAACCGTCTGCGCGTAGCGTTGAGTGGTTTGACTATGGCGGAATACTTCCGTGACGAAGGCCGTGACGTTTTGATGTTTGTTGATAACATCTATCGTTACACCTTGGCAGGTACCGAAGTGTCGGCACTGCTGGGTCGTATGCCTTCAGCGGTGGGTTATCAGCCTACCTTGGCGGAAGAGATGGGCGTGCTGCAAGAGCGCATCACCTCCACCAAAACCGGTTCCATCACCTCATTCCAAGCGGTCTATGTACCTGCGGATGATTTGACCGATCCGTCGCCTGCCACCACCTTTGCGCATCTGGATGCGACCATGGTGTTGTCACGTCAGATTGCCGAGCTGGGCATCTATCCTGCGGTTGATCCACTGGATTCCAGTAGTCGTATTCTTGATCCGTTGGTGATTGGTCAAGAGCATTACGATGTGGCTCGTGAGGTACAAGGTATCTTGCAACGTTACAAAGAGTTGAAAGACATCATTGCTATTTTGGGTATGGATGAGCTTTCCGAAGAAGATAAATTGGTCGTGACGCGTGCGCGTAAAGTGCAACGTTTCTTGTCCCAGCCGTTCTTCGTAGCAGAAGTCTTTACCGGAGCTTCTGGTAAATACGTTGCGCTGAAAGACACCATTCGTGGTTTCAAAGGCATCGTGGAAGGCGAGTACGATCATCTTCCTGAGCAAGCGTTCTACATGGTTGGCAGCATTGAAGAAGCGGTTGAACGGGCCAAATCACTTTAAGTGAAGGAGGTTAGTTATGGCCGTAACAATGCAGATTGATATCGTCAGCGCCGAAGCGAAGATCTTCTCCGGCACGGCAACGATGATGGTGGCACCGGCTGAGATGGGTGAAGTGGGGGTGGCGGCACGCCATGCTCCGATGATCACTCGTCTCAAAGCCGGTGAAATTCGAGTAATGAACGAAAATGACAACTCAGAGCGCAATTTTTTCGTCTCTGGGGGGATTTTGGAAGTTCAGCCTCACGTGGTCACCGTGTTAGCAGACACCGCTCTGCGCGCCGATGACATTGATGAGGAAGCGGCTCTGGAGGCGAAGAAACGCGCCGAAGAGCTGCTGGCATCACACAAAGGTGATCCAGATTCTGAGTTTGATTACAAGAAAGCTCAAGCTGAGTTACTGGAATCAGTGGCTCGTTTGCACACCTTGAAAAAGATACGCGAACGCAAATAACACCGCTTCGTTTCGTATAAATGCCTTATTTTTTAAAGGGAACCCATCGGGTTCCCTTTTTTTTTGGGTTGCCTCAAGTGCCGCTTCTGTGTGAATCTTTAGCTCGAAATTTAAATGTATTGCCGTTCAAGAGTCATAGCATGTTTCTTGAATAGGAGAAGAGGCGCAGGGAGCGCCACCATCTTTATCCAAACCGTAGTGGAGAGATCATGGGACTGAGTATTGTTATCCTGGCCGCAGGTCAGGGTTCGAGAATGAAGTCGAACTTGCCCAAAGTGCTGCATCAGCTTGCAGATAAAGCGCTTCTTGGACACGTCTTACAGACCTCAAAAAAATTAAATCCAGCAAAAACCTGCGTGGTGATTGGTCATGGTGCCGACAAGGTACAACAGACCTTCACTGAGGCGGGTTTGGAGTGGGTACAGCAGACGGAACAGAAAGGTACCGGTCACGCGGTGCAGCAGGCGTTGCCAAAGCTGAACGACGATGACACGGTGTTGGTGTTGTACGGCGATGTGCCGTTGACACGCCAGCAGACGTTGCAAAACTTGATCGAGGTTGTGGATGATAAAACCGTTGGCCTGCTAACGGTGACGCTGGACGATGCCACCGGCTACGGTCGTATTGTGCGGGATGCTCAAGGAGAGGTCTCCGCTATCGTTGAACACAAAGATGCCAGCGTCGAAGAACGCAAAATTTGCGAGGTGAACACCGGCATTTTGGCCATTAACGCCGCTCATCTGAAAAGTCTGTTGCAGTCGATCAATTGCGATAATGCTCAAGGTGAATATTACCTCACCGACATTTTTGCTCTGGCACGAGAGCAGGGTCTGGCCATTACCACCACCTCTCCAGCAGCAGAACATGAAGTGGTTGGGGTCAACAATCGTCGTCAACTGGCGGAGCTGGAACGCATTCATCAGAGAGAGATGGCTGATGATTTGATGGATCAAGGCGTGACCTTGCGTGATCCAGATCGTCTGGATGTGCGCGGAGTGATGCAGGTAGGGCGCGATGTGATGATCGACATCAACTGCCTGTTTGAAGGCGAGGTGACGCTGGCCGATGGCGTACAGATTGGCGCTAATTGCGTGATTCGTAATTGTAAAATTGGCACCGGCACGGTGATTAAAGAGAACTCGGTGCTGGATCAATCTGAGGTCGCTTCCGAGTGTGTTATCGGCCCGTTTGCCCGTTTGCGCCCGAATACGCAGCTGGCCACCGATGTGCATGTGGGCAACTTTGTTGAGTTGAAAAACTCCATCGTCGCCCCGCACAGCAAAATCAATCATCTCAGTTATGTGGGTGATTCGGATATCGGCAGTCGGGTTAATATCGGAGCCGGTACCATCACTTGTAACTACGATGGGGCCAACAAACACCGCACCGTGATTGGCGATGATGTTTTTGTTGGTTCCGATACCCAATTGGTTGCGCCGGTGACGGTGGAGCGCGGTGTCACCATCGGTGCTGGTACCACGGTCACGGAAAACATCGAAGCGGGTAAATTGGTCATCAGTCGAGTCAAACAGAAAGTGATCGGTGGTTGGCAGCGTCCGCAAAAATCACCTAAAAAGGAGAATTAAAAATGTGTGGAATTGTTGGTGGTGTAGCGCAACGAGATATTGTTCCTATTTTACTCGAGGGGCTGAAACGTCTCGAATATCGCGGTTACGATTCGGCAGGGGTGGCGGTTCTGGGTGAGAGTGGCGAGTTGTGCCGCATTCGTTCGGTGGGCAAAGTGGCCAGCTTGCAGGCGATGCTGGATAACGAGCATGTGGGCGGCGGTTTGGGCATTGCCCACACTCGCTGGGCAACTCACGGAATGCCCGCTGAGCGCAACGCGCATCCGCACATGAGCGGTGAAAAAATTGCCATTGTGCATAACGGCATTATCGAAAATTACGCCGAACTGCGCGAAAGCTTGACCTCCAAGGGCTATCGTTTCAGCTCGGAAACCGACACCGAAGTGATCGCGCATCTGTTGGGTGACATTCTCAAAAGCGAAACCGATCTGGTCAAAGCGGTGCAGATCGCGGTCAAAGAGTTGGTCGGTGCGTACGGTCTGGCTGTCGTCAGTCCCGATCATCCTGATCGGATGGTGGTGGCGCGTTCCGGCAGTCCGTTGGTGATCGGTTTGGGTCTGGGCGAGAACTTTATCGCCTCCGATGTTTTTGCCTTGTTGCCGGTGACACAGAAATTTATGTTTCTGGAAGAGGGTGATATCGCTGAAATTCGCCGTGACAGCGTCAAGATTGTTGATCAGGCAGGTGAGTCGGTGGAGCGTGAGGTGCGCACCTCGGAGGTCTCTGCTTCGACCGCAGAGAAAGGTCCTTACAAACATTACATGCTCAAAGAGATTTACGAGCAGCCTTCGGTGATTGCCGAGACCTTGGAGGGTCGCATTCACAAAGGCCGTCTGCTGGAAGAGAGTTTTGGCCATGAAGCGCGTCAGTTGTTCGACAAAGCCAAAAACGTGCATATCATCGCTTGTGGTACCTCCTACCATGCCGGTTTGGTGGCACGTTACTGGTTGGAAGAGGTGGGGATTCCCTGCTCCGTTGAGGTGGCCAGTGAGTTCCGTTATCGCAAGGTGGTGGTGCCGAGCGATACGCTCTTTTTGACCATCTCGCAATCGGGTGAGACCGCCGATACCTTGGCGGCGCTGCGCAGTGCCGATGACATGGGTTACATCGGTTCCCTCTGTGTCTGCAACGTGCCGGAAAGCTCCTTGGTGCGTGAGTCCAATGTGGCTTTGATGACTCGCGCAGGGCCGGAGATTGGCGTTGCGTCCACCAAGGCGTTCACCACTCAGTTGGTGGCCTTGCGTCTGTTGACCTTGGCTCTGGCGCGTCGTCACGGTCTGAGTGAAGAAGATGAGAAAGTCTTGGTCAATGAGCTGCATGCGCTGCCACGTCAGGTGGAGGTGGTGCTGAAACTCTCCGATAAGATTAAAGAGATGGCCAATGATTTTGCCGATAAAGAGAACGCGCTCTTTTTAGGTCGAGGTTGTTTCTATCCGGTGGCGATGGAGGGAGCGTTAAAGCTCAAAGAGATTTCCTACATTCACGCCGAAGCCTACCCTGCCGGTGAGCTGAAACATGGCCCGTTGGCGTTGGTGGATGAGCATATTCCGGTGGTCTGTGCCTTGCCGGATGATCCGTTGCTGGAGAAAGTCATCTCCAATCTGCAAGAGGTTCGCGCTCGTGGTGGGGAGCTGTTTTTATTCAGTGACCACACGGTGAATATTGCTTTGGATAAGTTTCAGAACTTAACCTTGGATGATATTTACCCGACCACTTCGCCGATTGTTTACAGCGTGACCTTGCAGCTGTTGGCTTATCATGTGGCGATTTTGAAAGGCACCGACGTGGATCAGCCGCGTAACTTGGCGAAGTCTGTGACGGTGGAATAACGCCCTTTAATTTTAGTTTACGTTGCTGTCTTTTTGGCGATGTGATTGTAGGGGCGAACCTTGTGTTCGCCCTTTTTTATTGCGGATTTTAAATGGGGTGGCCAGAAATCATAAGGGCAGCCACAGGGGGCTGCCCCTACAGTTTAGCTGTTTCTATAGGATCGCGTCTTTTTGATAAAAAAATCCCGGGGTGTTTTTGTGCTGCTGGGTTCTTCTGCGATGATCTCCTCTACCGAGACGGTGCTGTTATTGTCTATCGGCAATTCAAAATCGTCACAGGTTGGGTAAGTCAGTGGCGTGTGTTGGGATAGCTCAAGCCGCGCAGCGAGATTGCTTAGGGCGGGGTGATCGGCTTGGTAGCTGTCGCTCAGAAGCAGTTCTTCCGGCAGTTCGAAGGTGTCGTGGGTGTAGCCATATTTTGATGTAAAA
>CAZTQX010000049.1:0-12705 GCA_964615985.1 uncultured Gammaproteobacteria bacterium
AATTATATCTTTTATTATCAATAGGTTGCACGTTATCGGTGGGCTGAGTAGTTACTTAAGGTGAATAACAGTGAAGAAAGAATATGATTTAGCTAAGATGAAATCGCGCAAAAACCCTTATGCGTCAAAACTCAAAAAGCCGGTAACGATGAGGTTGGGTGGGGATGTAATCAGCTATTTTAAATAGCATGGCAGAACAGTCAGGTGTACCCTACAAAAGTCTTGTCAATTTTAATTGGAGGGCGTGATGAAAAATAATACATGGCAGTTGCAAGAAGCGAAAAGTCAGTTTGGTCAATTGGTTGAGGACGCGATGCACAAAGAGCCTCAAATCGTAACAAAACATGGCGATAAAGCGGTGGTTGTTCTTTCATTTGAGGAATATTCAAGAATCATGAAATCTAAGGAAGGTTTGGTGGATTTTTTTCGTGATTCTCCTCTTGCTGAGGCAGGTATTGAAATAACACGGAGTAATGCCCTGCCAAGAGACAGTGAGCTTTGAATTATCTTTTGGATACTTGTGTTATTTCTGAAGCAATAAAGCCACGTCCCAATAAAAAAGTGATTGGCTGGCTACAAAATCAGAGCGAAGATACGCTTCATCTCAGCGTACTTACGTTTGGGGAAATTGAAAAGGGTATAAAAAAATCAGTTGATGATGTTCGGAAAAAACGTTTAAGACAGTGGGTTGAAAATGATTTAAGGCAGCGGTTTAAGGAGCGAATTTTACCCATTGATTTGCGCGTGGCATCTAAATGGGGTGAGATACAAGGAGCATCAGAGCAAGCTGGACGGCCTCTGCCTGCACTTGATGGTTTGATTGCTGTGACGGGATTGGTTAATCACTGTGTGGTGGTGACAAGAAATATCTCAGATATGCTGCAAAGTTCAGCGGAACTGTATAACCCTTGGGAAGAGTAGTGAAATACTCCTTTTTTTCGCTGTAATGAATCTCAACAGCCAACAACTGCATCAGCTAAAACAGCTCGCCATCCAAGCGGCTCAGGCCGCTGGCGCAATCATCAACGTCCATCGTCATCGCAGCGTTCAAATTCAGCAGAAAAACGTTGGCAGCAGTGCGGCATCACAGATCGTCACCGAAGTCGATCATTTAGCCCAAGCGGCCATTGTGGCTATTTTGCAGCCTAGTTGTGCTGAGTACGATTTGGCGCTGCTGGCGGAAGAGTCCTCAGATGACGGCCTGAGGCACAAAAAACCGGCCTTTTGGTGCATTGATCCAATGGATGGCACCTTGGCGTTTGTCAAAGGTGAGGCCGGTTTTTCGGTCTCCATTGCGCTGGTGGGACAAAATTCTCAATCACTTATTGGAGTGGTGTTTGATCCTGTTACCGAGACCCTGTTCAGTGCCGTTCGGGGGCAGGGAGCTTATAAAAATGGCCAGTTAATGAGGCCTCCTGAGCTGGATCTGACTCAACCGCTGGTGTTGACCACCGATTTCAGTTTTCAGCAGCATCCGTGGTTGCAGCAGACGCAAACGAGGCTGGATAAAATAGCGGCTGTGATGGGGCTGCCTCGGGCGGAGATCCGGTTTCGAATCGGTGCGGTACTGAACGCTTGTGATATTTTGGAACGTGCCAACCACTGTTATTTTAAATACCCACGAGAGGGCAACAGCGGTGGCAGCCTGTGGGATTACGCTGCAACGGCTTGCTTGTTTCATGAGCTGGGCTTGGTGGCGATGGATATTTATGGTGAGTCGTTGGAGCTGAACCGTTTTGGTTCGACCTTTATGAACCATCGTGGCCTGTTGTACGCAGCCGATGTCCAGTTAGCCGCTGAGGTTGTGGCCTTACAGCAGCGAATAAGCCAGACCCAACAGCGCTGATGTACCGATTACACTGACAATCCCCCACTTCAAGCGAAACAGAGCCAGCGCCGCCAGCACACCAATCAGAGCAGAAAACCACTCAAAGCTGCCTTCGAAACCTTGTGGCCAGAGTACATGGTAGGCAAAAAAGGCGGCTAAATTGAGAATCACGCCGACCACCGCAGCGGTGATGCCGGTCAGTGGGGCGGTGAATTTCAGGTCGCCACGAGTGGCTTCAACCAGTGGCCCGCCGAGCAGAATGAACAGAAACGAGGGTAAGAAGGTGAATAGGGTGGCGACGCTGGCCCCAGAGATGCCCGCCATCAATAACATCTCTGGGCCAAAAATCTCTTTTGTCCATGCGCCGACAAAACCAACAAAGGCGACCACCATAATCAGCGGCCCTGGGGTGGTTTCGCCCAGAGCCAAACCATCGATCATCTGCGTGCCGCTCAACCAAGCGTACTGCTCGACACCGCCTTGATAGACGTAGGGTAAAACCGCGTAGGCTCCGCCAAAGGTGACCAGAGCCGCTTTGCTAAAGAACCAACTCATCTGGGTCAAGGTGCCTTGCCAGCCGTAGGTTAGGATTAACAGTGCCATGACGCTGGCGGCAATGGTTAAGCCAAACGATAAAAAGATCACAAAACGGCTGGTTTTGAATTGGGCGTGTTCGGGCGCGGGGGTGTCATCGTCGATCAGAGCCGAGCCAAAGGTGTCGTTTGAGCCACCGTGATGACCGCCGACTTGGAACTTCTCTGGTGCAAGGCGAGAACCGATGTAGCCCAGCAGCCCAGCGATCAAGACAATGTAGGGAAACGGTATGGAGAAGGTAAAAATGGCGATAAAAGCCAGCAGCGCCATGCCACGCAGCAGGTTGTTTTTCAACGTACGCGATCCGATGCGGTAGGCGGCAAACACCACGATCGCCGTCACTGCTGGTTTGATGCCGTATAGAATACCAGCAACGGCAGTGACATCGCCGTAAACCAGATAGACCCAGGTTAAACCGCTGAGAATAAACAGTGACGGTAAAACAAACAGCACGCCCGCTGCGATGCCGCCCCAAACCCCATGCATCAACCAACCGATGTAGGTTGCCAGTTGCTGTGCCTCGGGGCCAGGCAGTACCATGGTGTAGTTCAGGGCGTGTAAAAAACGCTGTTCTGAAATCCAGCGGCGTTTTTCGACCAACTCTTGGTGCATCATGCTGATCTGCCCAGCTGGACCACCAAAGCTGATAAAACCGAGCTTGAGCCAGTAGAGGAAGGATTGCCAAAAGGTGACGGGCGCTGGCGCTGTGGTGGGTGTTGAAGTTTGTTCAGACACGGTGGGGTGGCCTTGGTTGTGTTGGTGGGGCGCATTTTAGCGCTTCTGAAAGGGGGATTGCCTGCGTTATTTGCTGTTGTTGAATTTTGACCGTTCCGGTGAGCTAGACAAAACGTGCTTCTGCAACGACAATGGGCGCGTTTTGGGAACAGTCATCAGCAGCAGCGTTTGCATTGCGTTGTCCCGTTTTTAACTTGATCGGTTTAGGTTGTTGTTATGTCAAATGAAAAGTTTACTCATACCCCCACAGAATTGAAGCTGCATCGCCAACAGAAGATGCTGGAGATCAGTTTTGATGAGGGCAGCCATTTTGAACTCTCTTGTGAATATCTTCGGGTGTTCTCGCCTTCTGCTGAAGTGCGCATTGTCTGGGGGCGAAATGAGGTGGTGCTGGGCAAAGAGGATGTCAATATTGAGCGCATCGAACCGGTGGGTGGTTATGCGGTGCAGCTCTATTTTGATGACGGTCACCAAACGGGGATCTACTCTTGGAAGAGCCTTTACGAGCTGGGTCAAAAGCAGAAGATCAACTGGCTGAAGTACCAAACTCGGCGGTTGGAGATGCAGCAGGTGAAACCAGTGTCAGGACTGCGCACCTTGAAGATGCTCTATTTCGTTGATTTTGCGACTAAATTTCGTCGTGAGTCAGAAGAGTTTAAGGTGCCAGAGAAGGTCGATACGGTGCAGAAGCTGCTGGCGCATCTTTGCAAGCGCGGCAAAGTGTGGCAAGAGTGTTTGGGCAAAGGCTTGGTGAAGGTGACGGTCAATCGTCAATTTGCCACCCCCGAAACGCCGATTAAAGGTGGTGATGAGATTGCTCTGGTGCCTGCGCCGGAGTGATGACCACTACCCAGATGGGGTGCTAAGCTGTAACATACGGCGCTGCGCCAAGTGGCGAGTTTTTCTTCTAGGGGGTGTAACGTGGCACGTGGTATTAATAAGGTTATTCTGGTTGGTAATTTGGGTAATGATCCCGAAGTGCGTTACATGCCCAGCGGCAGCGCGGTGGCGAACATCACCGTGGCGACCACCCGTTCGTGGAAGGACAAACAGACCGGTCAGCAGCAAGAAGAGACCGAATGGCATCGGGTCAGCTTTTTTGGTCGCTTGGCGGAGGTTGTCGGTGAGTATCTGAAAAAAGGCTCACAGGTCTACATCGAAGGTCGTCTGCGCACCCGCAAGTGGCAGGATAAAACCACTGGTGCAGATCGTTACACCACGGAGATCGTGGCTAATGAAATGCAGATGTTGGGTGGCCGTGCCGGTGGCAGTGCGGAGTACGGTGGTGCGCCGATGGGTTCGTCTCGTCCGCCGCAACAGCAGCAGCAGGCAGCGCCTCAGCAACAACAACCGATGCAGCAGCAGCCACAACAACAGCAGCAGCCACAACAACAGCAGCAGCCACAACAACAGCCACAACAACAGCAGCAGTCTGGTTATATGCCTCCCGCTGGCGGCATGGACGGTGATTTTGACGATGACATCCCGTTTTAATCCGTTTTTGAATTGATGATTGCATGGTAAGGAAACCCACTTTCTTGTGGGTTTTCTGTTGTTAAAACAGCCCTTTTTCTGTTGTGAGTCGATACGATGTTTCGTGATAAATCCATTTTAATTACCGGTGGCACTGGTTCATTTGGTAAACAGTACACCGATACGTTATTGAAGCGGTTTCAGCCCAAGAAGGTGATTGTTTACTCACGGGATGAGTTAAAACAGTTTGAGATGCAGCAGATTTTTAACCAGCCTGAAATGCGTTATTTTATCGGTGATGTGCGTGATCGTGAACGCCTGACCGAAGCAATGCAGGGGGTCGATTATGTGATCCACGCAGCGGCTTTGAAGCAGGTTCCGGCAGCGGAATACAATCCGATGGAGTGCATTAAAACCAACATTCACGGTGCTGAAAATGTGATTCAAGCGGCGTTGGCCAATAACGTCAAAAAGGTCATTGCGCTCTCCACTGATAAAGCGGCCAATCCGATCAATCTTTACGGAGCCACTAAATTGGCCTCAGACAAATTGTTTGTGGCGGCCAATAATATGGTGGGCAGTCGCCAAACCCGTTTTGCGGTGGTGCGTTATGGCAATGTGGTGGGGTCGCGTGGTTCGGTAGTGCCGTTTTTTGATAAATTAATTGCTGCAAAGAGCGATCATCTGCCAATTACCGATGCGGGTATGACTCGTTTTTGGATCACCTTGCAGCAGGGGGTTGATTTTGTTTTGAAGAACTTCCAGCGTATGCACGGTGGTGAAATTTTTGTCCCCAAAATCCCTTCGGCTCGTATTGTTGATCTGGCCAGCGCGATGGCTCCGGATCTGGAGCAGAAAATTGTCGGTATTCGTCCGGGTGAAAAACTGCATGAAATCATGTGTCCTTGTGATGATTCGCATTTGACCTTGGAATTTGAAGATCACTATGTGATTAAACCGTCGATTAAGTTTTATCATCAAGAGCAAGATTATTCTGAGAATAATTTGGGCGAACGCGGTAAGTTGGTTGAACAAGGGTTTGAATATAATTCGGGCACCAATGAACATATGCTTTCCATAAAGGAGATCTTGGCCTTTAATCAGATGGCCGCCTCGGAGTATTGAGTTGGTGCCACAGCGTCGCTGGGAGGCACTCTTACCGCGTTTATTGAACGTCGGTTTACGCGGCATGGCGTTGGTCAGTCGCTTTGTGTTGCTCTTTTTTTTGGCGCGTTTTTTAGAGCCAGCTGAAGTAGGGTTGTTTGGCCTCTTTTTGGCCACGATTGCGTTCAGTGTTTTGCTGGTTGGCGGTGATTTTTACACCTTCAGTCACCGTGAATTGTTGTCGCGCCCCAAATCAGAGTGGGCGTTTGTGATAGAGCATCATCTGCTGGCTCTTGTTTTGCTGTATGGGCTCTTTTTACCAGCACAATTATTGTTGTTTCAATTTAATTTTCTACCCTCTGAGATGTTGTTCTGGTTTTTTTCGTTGCTGATTGTGGAGCATCTGACCCAAGAGATGAACCGTCTGTTAGTGGTGATGCAGAGGCCGTTATTGGCCAGTTGGATATTATTTGTACGGATGGGGGTGTGGGTTTGGGTGGTTGTGCCGGTGATGCTGCTTTACCCCGAGCATCGACAGTTAGAGACACTGTTTTTTTGTTGGTTTGTGGGGGCGGGTTTGGCCGCCTGTTGGGGCTTGTTGTTGATTGTCAGGGAGATTGATGATTGGCGTTGTCCCCCTCTAAATTATCGTTGGTTGTTAAAAGGGTTTCGGGTCAGCTTGCTTTTTTTGCTGGCCACGATTGCCTTGAAGTTGTTGTTTACCGTGGATCGTTTTGTGGTTGAGACTCTGGTTGGTGGGGATTTATTGGGGGTCTATGTATTGTATGCAGGGATGGCGATGGCGGTGTTTAACTTTTTAGACCCTGCGGTTTTCTCGTTTCTCTACCCTCGTCTGGTCTCTGCGTATCGACAGCGGCGATTTTCTGAATACAAAACGCTGTATCGAGAGCTGTTCTTGTCCACTCTGGGTGTGAGTGGTTTGTTGGTGTTGCTGGTGGCGGTTGCGGCTCCTTGGGTGTTGGAATGGGTGGGTAGAGAGATTTATCTGCAGCAGTTATCGCTGCTTTGGTTGTTGTTGGCAGCGGTATTCATTTATGGCGTGAGCATGGTGCCTCATTATGGTCTTTATGCTCGTGGCGGGGATCGGGAGATTGTGTTGGCGCATCTGCTTGCGGTGGCGGTGTTTTTTGGGGTGGTCTGGATGCTGGCAGAGAGGGTTCCGTTGATGGCTGCGGGGTGGGGGCTGTTGGCCGCTTTTTCGTCGATGGGACTCTTTAAAGGTTGGCGTTATTGGCGTTTGGTTGGTTTGGATTCTGTGCCGTTAAAGGGAGCTGTTTTATGATCCCCTACGGTCGCCAAGACATCCAAGAAGGTGACATTGCTGCTGTGGTTGAGGTGTTGCAGTCGGATTTTTTAACTCAAGGGCCGATGGTGGAGCGTTTTGAGAACGCTCTGGCAGAATATTGTGGTGCGCAACGGGCGGTGGCGGTCAACAGTGCCACTTCGGCGCTGCACCTTGCTTGTTTGGCATTGGGCTTAGGTTCTGGGGATTGGCTCTGGACGGTGCCGAACACCTTTGTGGCTTCGGCCAATTGCGGTCTTTATTGTGGTGCTCAAGTCGATTTTGTTGATATTGATCCGCAGACATATAATATGTCTCCAGTGGCTCTGGAAGAAAAACTGCAATGGGCTGAAAAACAGGGCTGTCTGCCAAAAGTGGTGATTCCGGTGCATTTTGCCGGTCAGTCGTGCCAGATGCGCGAGATTAAAGCGTTGGCGGAGCGGTACGGTTTTGCTCTGATTGAAGATGCCTCGCACGCCATCGGTGGGCGTTATTTGGACAGACCCATTGGTGGTTGCCAATACGCAGACATCACCATTTTTAGCTTTCATCCGGTGAAGATCATCACCACCGCCGAAGGCGGTGTGGCGACCACCAATCGTAGCGATCTGGCGGAAAAGATGCTGCGTTTGCGCAGTCACGGCATCACCCGCGATTCAGAGTTGATGGAGGCAGAGCCGGATGGCCCTTGGGGCTATGAGCAGATCGAGTTGGGGTTTAATTACCGTATGACCGATTTGCAAGCGGCATTGGGTGTCAGTCAGTTGCAGCGTTTGGATGAGTACATTCAACGCCGTCATCAGATCAAACAGCGTTACGATACGTTGCTGGCGGAATTGCCTCTGTTGCTGCCGTGGCAACATGCAGAGGGGTATTCGGCTCTGCATCTCTATCCGATTCAGTTGGATAAAGACTTGGATCGTCGGGTGGTGTTTGAGGCGCTGCGTGCGCAGGGCATCGGTGTCAACGTGCATTATATTCCAGTGCATACTCAGCCTTATTATCAAAAAATGGGTTTCCAGTGGGGCGATTTTCCTCAGGCAGAAGCCTACTACCGAGGGGCGATTTCTTTGCCCATGTACCCCACTTTGAGCGCGGAGCAGCAAGAGAAAGTGGTGGCGGTGTTGCGGAGTGCCTTGTCGTGAGCCTCTGCATTATTCCCGCGCGCGGGGGCAGCAAACGCATTCCGCGTAAAAACATTCGTCCCTTTTGTGGTAAGCCGATGATTGCTTGGTCGATTGAAACGGCGTTGCAAAGCGGCTGTTTTGAGCGGGTAGTGGTTTCCACTGATGATGCTGAAATTGCTGAAGTGGCCAGAGGGTACGGTGCGCAGGTGCCGTTTATGCGCGCGGCTCATTTGGCCGATGATTTTGCCACCACCGGTGCGGTGATGGCCGATGCGCTGAAACAGTTGCAGCGAAGCGGTGTGGTGGCGGAGCAGGTTTGTTGCCTCTACGCCACTGCGCCGTTTGTGCAGGCCACGAATCTGCGGCAGGGTGAGTCGTTGTTGGCCGCTTCTCAACAGGATTACCTCTTTTCGGTGACAGCCTATGGGTTTCCCATTCAGAGAGCGCTGCGTTTGCAAGCGGATGGATCGGTGGCGATGTTTCAGCCGGAGCATTTCCAGAGTCGTTCTCAAGATCTGGAGGAGGCCTATCACGATGCTGGGCAATTTTATTGGGGTCGTTGGGAGGCGTGGCTGGCAGAAAAGCCGGTGTTTGAGTCGGCTCTGCCGCTGATGTTGCCGCCGCATCGGGTGCAGGACATCGACAGCGAAGCAGATTGGTTGAGGGCGGAGTGGTTGTTTAAAGCAATGTTGGCCAGCCGATGAGGGTGGTTTTTCGGGTGGATGCCTCCCTGGAGATGGGCAGCGGTCATCTGATGCGCTGTTTGACATTGGCTGCTGCGCTGCGCGAAAAAGGGGCGGAATGCCTTTTTATCTGTCGTGAGCATCTGGGTCATATGGCGGACTTTGTTGAGCAGAAAGGCTTTGAGGTACGATTACTGCCGCAGCCTGAAGCGGATTGGCAGGGCGATCACGCTGAGGGTGATTTGCAACATGCCGCATGGTTGGGTGTCGATTGGCAGCAGGATGCAGAACAGAGTCGAGTGGCGCTGAATGGATTGCGTGTTGATTGGCTGGTGGTGGATCATTATGCTCTGGATGTCCGTTGGGAGTCGGCGCTGCGAGGGCGTTGTAAGCGAATCATGGTGATTGATGATCTGGCGGATCGGCGGCATGAGTGTGATTTGCTATTGGATCAGACCTTGGGACGGTTGGCACAGGTGTATCGTGGGTTAGTTGCTGAAAAATGCACTCTGTTGACCGGTTCGAAATACGCACTGCTGCGACCGGAATTTGCTCAGTTGCGTGAGGCCAGCTTGAAACGTCGTGCTGCACCGCAGTTGAAGCGCTTGTTGATCAGCCTGGGCGGCGTGGATCAGCACAATGCAACGGGGCAGATTTTGACGGCGCTTAAAACGGCTTCTTTGCCGCAGGGTTGTCAGCTCACGGTGGTGATGGGGGGGCAGGCTCCCTGGTTGTCTGCGGTGCAGAAGCAAGCAGAGCAGGTGCCGTGGCCGATCACGGTGCGGGTCAATGTGGATAATATGGCGCAGTTGATGGCGGAGAGTGATCTGGCCATTGGGGCGGCGGGTAGCAGTTCCTGGGAGCGGTGCTGTTTGGGGTTGCCGACCTTGATGGTGGTTTTGGCGGAAAATCAAATTTATGCTGCGAAGCAGTTACAAGCTGCGGGAGGGGGGCAATTGCTGTTTTTAGATGATCATCTTGCCCCTCAATTAGAGTATTGGTTGATGTGTTTTAATAACAATCTCACTCAGCTCTCCGAGATTTCTCAACAGGCAGCAGTTATCAGTGAGGGTTCTGGGGTAGAAAGAGTCATGGATGTGTTGTTGAGGGAGATTGTGTGATGTTGAAACTGGGGTGTTTGCGTAAAATTTTTGACAGCGAATTGGAATTGATGTTGAGTTGGCGCAATGCCCCTTCGGTTCGAGCCAATATGTACACGCGCCATGAAATTACTTTAGAAGATCACCTTGTTTGGTGGCAAGCGGTGCAGGAGAGAGAGGATCAACACTATTTTATCTATGAAAGTGAAGCGGGTCTTCCCTCTGGAATTGTTGCTTTCACACTGATTGATCGAGTTCACTCAAACAGCAGTTGGGCTTTTTATGCTGCGCCTGATGCGGAGCGAGGTACGGGTTCAAAAATGGAATTTTTAGCTTTAGAGTATGCTTTTGAGAAATTGAAATTACATAAATTACATTGTGAGGTGTTGGCTTTTAATCAAACGGTTATTAAGTTACATCAAAAGTTTGGTTTTTCTATTGAGGGTGTCTTTCGAGATCAGCATCGTATTAATGATGGGTTTGAAGATATTTTCCGGTTGGGTCTTTTAAAATCAGAGTGGCTAGAGAAGCGCGATGTGATGCAGAAAAAATTAGAGCGTATTTCAGGGCGTAATCAATGAGCCACTGTATTAAAATTAATGGACGAAATATTTCTTTGGTTGATGCTCCATATGTTATTGCGGAACTCTCAGCCAATCATAATGGCCAGTTAGAAAAAGCATTTAAAATTATTCAAGCAGCAAAACAAGCCGGTGCCGATGCGGTTAAATTGCAAACCTATCGGCCTGATACCATCACCTTAGATTGTGATTTAGAAGAGTTTCAAATTAAGGGTGGCCTGTGGGATGGACGTACTCTTTATGAACTGTACGAAGAGGCGCACATGCCGTGGGAGTGGCATAAACCGCTGTTTGAGTACGCAGCTCAACTGGATCTGACGATTTTCAGTTCACCGTTTGATCACAGTGCGGTGGATCTGCTGGAAGATTTGAATACGCCCGCTTATAAAATTGCTTCGTTTGAAGCGGTGGATCTGCCACTGATTCAGTACGCTGCCTCGACGGGAAAACCACTGATCATCTCCACCGGCATGGCAGATCAAGAGGAAATTGCGGAAGCGGTGCAAGCGGCTCGGGATGGCGGTTGTAAAGAGTTGGCCCTGTTGCATTGTGTTAGCGGCTATCCAGCCCCTGCGGGGGATTATAATTTACGCACGATTTTGGATATGCAGCAGCGATTTGGAGTACCTGTTGGTCTTTCCGATCACACCATTGATAACACCACCGCCATTGCCAGTGTGGCGTTGGGAGCCTGCATTATTGAAAAGCACGTTACTTTGGATCGGAACGGCGGCGGCCCTGATGACAGTTTTTCTCTGGAGCCTGCTGATTTGCAAGCGCTCTGTGAGGGAGCAAAAACCGCTTGGTCGGCGCTGGGAAGTGTTGATTATGGGCGCAAATCCAGTGAACTGAGTAACGTTAAATTCCGGCGTTCGCTCTATTTTGTTGAGGATATAAAAGCGGGTGAGGTGATCACAGAAGAGCATGTTCGCAGTGTGCGACCAGGTTATGGTTTGGCTCCCAAGGAGTTGGATCAGATCCAAGGGCGAGTAGTTGCGCAAGATATTGTTAAGGGAACGCCCGTGAGTTGGGATATTCTTCAGGATGACTGACGTTGCCTTCTGTTTTGCCTACACACCTTTTCATGCTTATTTTTTGGAACAGATGGATTTTTCGGAATATAAAAAAATCTATTTGGTAAACATGAGTGGTCGAGTGGTCTCTTTGAGTGACAAATATGAAGTTGTTTCACTGATTAATAGTGAGAACAAGTTTGTTAGATTGTTGCAATTTGTTAAGTTTTTGATTTTCTCTTTTTATTATCTGAGTATTAAGAAATCCATTTTTTTACCTCATCCTCATCACGAGGTTGCCAATACATTTTTTTTCTCGAAAAATACAGTGTCACGATTTTTGATTCAAGATGGTGTAGCCAATTATTATGATGCTCAGCTCCATGTTAAATTTAAAAATAAAGTTGTTAATAGATTGAAGCTGATTCGTCTCTTTGGTTATCGTTGTTACAAACAGAGTGACGATTTTTTTTGCAGTGAATTTTTGGATGAAGTTTTTGTCTTTTTTCCAGATAAATTAACCAAAAACATGCTTGGTAAAGGTGTCAGGGTTTTTCCAGCCAAAGATGATGGCAACCTTAATCAGAATGAGTTGCTTTTTTTGGATCAGCCAGTAGGTTATTTTTTTTCACAAGATCAGCAGTTGAGTTTGATTAAACCATTAAAGTTGTTTTTAAGAAAATTTAGCAAGATTTTTTATAAAGGTCATCATGATGGGCAGTCAGATATAATCAAAGCGATGGATGGGGGGCTGATTTGTGATGATGATTGGGGAAAGATAACAGCGGAAGATCTTTTTTTGTTACTGAGGCCTGCTGTCGTATCGAGTTACCTTAGCTCCGCGTTGATTAATATAAAGGCGATGAATTCATCGGTGCGTGCAGTTGCCCATGTTCCGTTTGATAAACAGATAGAACGTAATGGCGAGATGATGTTGATGAAGGATTTTTTTGAGATGTTTAATGTGGAGGTTTTGACATATTAAAGCCACTTTAATAGCAGAGCCTCATACTGTTCTAAAATAGATTCCCATCTGAATTTTTTGTTAAACTGCTCGCGGCTCGACTTTGACATGCTGTGCAGTTGCTCTGGATCTGAAAATAGAGCGTCTAACTGTGTTTCGCACTCTTTTTCTGTTTGGAAATAGCTTGATCCAGTTCCCGC
>CAZTQX010000049.1:12805-16414 GCA_964615985.1 uncultured Gammaproteobacteria bacterium
ACCGCGAATACCGGTAATCAAGAGTTGTTTTAAAGGCACGAGGGAGTCTTTGATCTGAGAGTTGAGTTAGTTTAACAAAAAGTGAGGCTAGGTATCGAGTGTAAAGTAATGATACTGAATTTTTTCGTTAAAATGGGTGGTTATCGTATTTTTTTGTTTGCGTGGCAGGTTTCGTTTCTTTAATGACTGTATGGTTGTACGCTCGGATTTTTTTGGTAGATAAAATTGATGGGTTATCGTAATGTAAAGGCTGTGATTCTAGCGGGTGGCTCCGGTTCTCGACTCTGGCCCCATTCTCGACAACAGCTTCCTAAACAGTTTTTGAATTTGGGGGGAGATAAGAGCTTATTGGTGGCAACGATTGAACGCCTTCAGCCTTATATTTCCACTGATAATGTTTTGATTGTGGGTAATGATTTGCAAGCTTCGGGTGAAGCGCAGCAACAGTTATCAAAATATCAGACTCTTCTGGAGCCAGTAGGCCGAAACACAGCCGCTGCCATTGGCTTGGCTGCTCTTTTTTTGCAACAGCAGAGCAAAGAGTGTGATCCTGTGATGGTGGTTTTGCCTGCTGATCACTTGATTCAAAATATACCTTCCTTTCATGATGTGTTGGAACGTGGTGTCGCTGCTGCCCAAGAGGGAGCTTTGGTAACTTTTGGTATTCAGCCGACGAGGGCAGATACGGGCTTTGGTTACATTAAGGCGGGTGAGCCGGATGATGAAGAGGGATTGCCAGTGGAGCGATTTGTTGAAAAACCTGATCTGAGCAGAGCCGAATATTATCTGAGCGAAGGCGATTACTTTTGGAATTCAGGCATGTTTGTCTGGAGAGCCTCCACCATTTTGACCGCAATGGAGCGACATCTGCCGGAGTTATTTGCCGTTTTACAGCAGATAAAAGCCGCTTGGCAGCAGGGGGTGGAGCGGCAAGTCGCCATTGCTGAGTTTTCCCCCGCCATGCCCAATATCTCCATTGATTACGGTGTTCTGGAAAAAATAGTTGCTTCAGAGACAAAATTACGGGTGTTTCCTTGTGATTTGGGTTGGTCTGATGTGGGCAATTGGGATGCAGTTTACGATACTTTGCCCAAAGATGAAGGGCGTAATGCGGTGGTGGGCAATGGTGTGCTTTTAGATTGTCAGAATACACTGATTCACAGCAGTCACCGCTTGATTACAGCGGTGGGGGTGCAAGACCTCTGTGTGATTGAGACCGCCGATGCCATCTTGATTGCAAAGCGAGGTGAGACACAGAGAGTGAAAGAGGTGGTGGCGGAGTTGGAGCAATGTGATGCTCAAGAGCGATTGTTGCATCTGACGGTGCGCCGACCTTGGGGAGAATACACGGTGCTGGAGCAGCAGAGTGGCTTTAAAATGAAGCGCTTGACCGTTGATCCTGGCGCATCCATCTCTTTGCAGCGCCATCAACACCGTTCCGAACATTGGGTGGTGGTCTCTGGTACAGCGACGGTCACTTGTGATGAAGAGGTGAAAACCGTAACCTGTAATCAATCGACTTATATTCCTGTTGGCAGTAAGCATCGCCTGGATAATCGAGGCAAAATTCCTTTGCAGTTGATTGAGGTGCAGGTATTTGGAAGAAGATGATATTGAACGTTTCGATGATCAATATGGACGAGAGAGATCATAGGCCTCTAATAAGATAGTAAGTTTCACATTTATTTGGGTGAGAGAGTTATCTTTTTATACGTATCGTGTAGAATGTCGTCAATTTTGGTCTCACTCCTACTTTGTTGGGCAATTTAAGTATATTCCTTATGCAATCAGATGATAGGCAAACCCTTTTGGTGACGGGAGGGGCTGGTTTTATCGGCGCTAACTTTGTGCTGGATTACCTCTCTACTGCAGAAAATAGTAGGGTAATTAACCTCGATAAGCTGACTTACGCGGGTAATTTAAGCAGCTTGGCGGCCTATTCGGCAGATCCACGTCATATTTTCGTAAAAGGCGATATTGGTGACAGTCAGCTTTTAGCTGAGCTGTTGGAGCAATATCAGCCGTCGGCAGTGGTTAATTTTGCTGCTGAAAGCCATGTGGATCGCTCGATATATGCGCCTTCTGAGTTCGTGCAGACCAATGTGGTGGGCACCTTTAACCTGTTGGAATCTGTTCGGACGTATTGGAATGCGTTGGAGGGTGAGGCTCAAGGAGCGTTTCGCTTTTTGCATGTTTCCACCGATGAGGTCTACGGCTCTTTGGAGATGGGTGATGCGGCGTTTACGGAAGAGCATCAATACGCACCTAATAGCCCTTATTCGGCTTCGAAAGCGTCATCAGATCACATGGTTCGTGCTTATCATCACACCTACGGTTTACCGGTTCTGACCACCAACTGTTCAAATAATTATGGGCCGTTGCAGTTTCCTGAGAAGTTGATCCCGTTGATTATTCTCAATGCGTTGGCTGGTAAGCAGATCCCCATTTACGGTGATGGTAAAAATGTACGAGATTGGCTCTATGTGGGGGATCACTGTGTTGCCATTCGGGCTATTTTAGAGAAAGGTAAGTTGGGCGAGGTCTATAATATCGGTGGCAATTATGAGAAAAATAACTTGGAAATTGTCCACACGGTGTGCCAAATTTTAGATGAGCTGGTGCCAGAATCAGCGTATAAACCTCATAAGAATTTGATTGCTTTTGTTGCTGACCGTCCAGGTCATGATCGCCGTTATGCGATTGATCCAACAAAAATTTCTACCGAAATTAACTGGACTCCAACAGAGACTTTTGAGTCTGGGATTCATAAAACCGTGACTTGGTACCTTGAAAATCAACAATGGGTTGAGAGAATAGCCTCTGGGGAGTATCAAAGCTGGGTTGATGAACATTACGGTGATGGAGAGAGCTGATGGCCAGAAAAGGGATTATTTTAGCAGGTGGTTCTGGGACTCGGCTTTACCCTATAACACAAGTGGTCTCGAAGCAGTTATTACCGGTTTACGATAAACCGATGATTTACTATCCGCTTTCTACTTTGATGTTGGCTGGGATCCGAGATATTTTGATTATCTCCACTCCAGAAGATATTGGTCGGTTTGAGCGTTTGTTGGGAAGCGGTGAAAATTGGGGCTTGAATCTCAGTTATGCGGTTCAGCCGACACCGGATGGGTTGGCACAGGCGTTTATTATCGGTAAAGAGTTTATTGGCCATGATCCTTGTGCTTTGATTTTGGGCGATAATATTTTTCATGGCCATGATTTTTCTGAGCTGCTTTTACCAGCCTCACAACAGCAAGGAGCAACGGTCTTTGCTTATCAAGTCAGTGACCCTGAGCGTTATGGTGTTGTTGATTTTGATGGCGATGGTAAGGTTTTGAGCTTGGAAGAGAAGCCTGAAAAGCCAAAATCCAATTATGCTATCACGGGTCTTTATTTTTACGATAATCAAGTGGTTGATATTGCCGCCCAGATTAAGCCTTCAGTACGTGGTGAGTTGGAAATTACCGATGTTAATCGTTGTTATTTGGAGCAGGATCAGCTTCAGGTCTCTTTGATGGGGCGTGGCTATGCTTGGTTGGATACGGGAACACATGGTTCGTTATTAGAGGCATCTCAGTTTGTTGAGGTGTTGGAGCGTCGTCAGGG
>CAZTQX010000050.1:0-16266 GCA_964615985.1 uncultured Gammaproteobacteria bacterium
AGCCAGTATGGCGCTCTTTGCTAATTATTACATCAAAATATGGCTACACCCTCTCAATACCTATTTTCAAGAATCGATCACAAAGACAATAATCTGGACTTTCTATTTTATCCAAACAAATACAGCCTTTAAAAGGTAGCAATAACTCACTACTCTTAATCAGTGAACGCATCAATGACTCTTCAATCTCAAAGTTAGTCATATTTATTTCAAATATCCTATTTTTGCTAATCTGAGGCATCCGTTTTAACGGAGGAAGTTCACAAGGATTGATACGATTCATTGAGTGACTCCTAAAAATTGATTACGTCTTATTAATTAATTACGGTTAAAATAGAAAAATATTACCATAAAAAAATAGCCAGCAGCCACCCTAACGCCGCAACAAAACCTCAACCCCACCATCCAAAGGCTCCACCTCCGGCATCCAGCCCATGCCAAACACCACCTCATAATCCACTGCAAACCGCCCCGCCTCACTGCAAGGATAAGCCTCCTGCAAGCGTTGCAACTTCTGCCGGCCCATCAACCCCCTCGCTCGCTGGGTCGCCACGTTGTGCGCCCCCATCGCTTTGATGGAACGCATCACCTCAGTAACACTGCCAAACTCGCGCAGATGGCGCTCCACATCCATCACCGGATCTTTAAAACCCGCCGCCAACAGCGCATCACCAATATCGTGCATGTCCACAAAACGGTTCACATGCACCTGCTCATCCACCGCCACCCACGCCTCACGCAACTGCCGCAACGTGTCCATGCCAAAGGTGGTGAACATCAGCAACCCTGCTGGTTTCAAGACCCGCGCAAACTCGCTGAACAGCGCCACCAGATCCTCGCTGCACCACTGAATCGTCAGGCTCGAAAAGATCAGATCAACGCTGTTGTCCGCCAACGGCAAACGCCGTGCATCACCACACAACAGCCCCGGCTTACGAAACCAACCGGCGCGTTTCGAGGTGCGTTTCAACATGCTCTCTGCCAGATCAAAGGCGATCAACTGCGCTTTCGGGTACTGCTTACGCAACTGCACCACCCCCTGACCGGTACCGGTGCCGAGATCCAGCACCACCTTGGGGCTAAAATTAATCCACTCCAATCGCTCCAGCAGAGTGCCACAGACCTCCTGTTGCAGACCCGCCGCCGCATCGTACCCCACCGCCGCGCGCTCAAAGGAGCGCCGAATCTGACTGCGATCCAACTCAAACTCAGCCATCGGTAAACGCCCTCAACTTAGCGGTAAAACTCTCAGGATGAGAAAGAAACGGCGCATGACCGGCACGGGCAAACAACTCAACCTGCGCCGTGGGTTGCAGTCGTTGCAACGCCGTCGCCACCGCGTGTGGTACCAAACCATCCCGCTCCCCAAGAAAAAAGGCCAGCGGCTGTGGCAAGCGTTGCAGATCTGAGCGCAAATCCGCTTCGCTCAAAATCCGCAAACCCAACTCCAACGCCGCTGCGCTAGCCAGACCACCCTCGGCCAACGCCCTCTTGAGCTGTTTTAACACCGCCTTGGAATCGACACTGCCGCGCACCTGCAGAGCCAAAAAACGCTGCAAGGTCAGATTCAGATCGTCGCGCAACGCCTGAGAAAAACCCGCCAACACCTCCGGCTTGGTGGCATGAGGCCAGCCCTCATCTTGGACAAAACGCGGTGAAGCGGCGACCATGATTAACTTGGAGATCTTGTCAGGAAACCGCGCCGCCAGCCGCAAGGCCAGCATCCCGCCCAGCGACCAGCCCACACAAACAGATGGCTCCTCAATCTGCTCCGCCAACCGCTCCACCATCTGCTCCAGATCGACAGCAGGCGCAGCAGCCTCACCACCAAAGCCCGGCAGATCCAGCGCCGTGACGCGATAAAACGGCTCCAACTGCGGAATCAAGCTCTGCCACACACCTCGGTTCAAACCCCAGCCGTGCAGCAACAGCAACGCAGGTTTGGCCATTTAGAGCGCCAGCACCGTCATGCCACGATCACCAAACTGCTCCACATTGGCCACATTGGTGATCACCGCCACACTGGCCAGCTCCGGTTTCAGATAGGTTGCAGCGACCCGTTGCAGATCCGCCAGCGTCACCTGCAAAATTCCATTGCGGTAGCGTTGCCGCTGCTCAGGGGTACGGTCAAAGAGCGCTTGGTGGAAGGCCTTTTTCGCCTCACCCGCAGGCGACGACGGTTTATCCAATCCACCGATCACGCCCAGAATCGCCTCTTCCAACGCCTCATCACGATGCGTCTCACTCAACAACCACTCAACCGATTTATCAAAATCGTCCAAGGTCTCATCCAGACGCGGATCACGGTAGGAGAAGAAACGAAAGGCTCCGATGCCTGGATCATGACTGGCACCACCACCGTAAGCGCCACCCTGCTCACGAATGGCACGATGCAGATAACCGTTGCGCAAAAAGCCACCCAACACCCCCAGCGCCGGAGCATCGGGGTGATCTATGGCCACCGTTGGATAAGCCTTGGCGCAGAAATTCACCTGTGTACCGGTCGTCCAGAGCTGTTTCACCTGCTGCGGCTTAAACGGCAAAACAAACGCTTCGCTCTCACTCTGCGGCAGCGCTGTGTTTTGCCACACCTGTGCCATCTCCTGCTGCAATTCGCCCAAACGCTCGGCTTCGCCAATCAGCAAAAACTCTCTGGGCGTGCTCACCATCTGGGTGTGCAACTGTTTGAAACGCACCGCCAAGGCTTCCAAATTAGCGCGATCATCAAGGCTGTCATCCAACGCTTTCAGGGCTTGAATCCCCGCCAAACCGCGCTGCTGATGCGCCAGCGCCGCCGTTGGGGCAAAACCGCTACAGGCCGCTGCCATCGCCAGACCATGCCCCTGACCGGTGACACTCTGCTCCGCTCGGGCGCGCTCTTGGGCAATGATTTCACGAATCCGATCCAGCTCATCAAAACGCGCCTGCTGCAAGGTCTCGGCCAGCAGCTCCGCCACCGCTCGGTTGTTACGCACCAGCGCCTTGGAGGAGAGCATAAAATAACCACTGACCGCATTCACATCGTCCACCGCCCCACTCACGGTAGCATCAGCACCGATGCCACCACTGACGCTGGACTGCCACGCTTGCGCTTGCAAATAATCGCGCTCACCCACTCCCAGCTCGGTCAGACAGGTGCTGTAATAAGGCAGAATTTGCAACTGTTCAGCATCCAAATTCGGCAGCTCGCAGATCACCTGCTGATAAACCAGCCCGTTGGTGCCTTGCTCATACAGCGTCGCGGGGGTGCCGTTCCAATCCCGCTTTTGACCCACCGCAGTTGAAATCTCCACCGGCACATCTTCCAGACCCACCTTGGGCAGCACATCCATATCATCTTGCTGCTGCTGACGCGCTTCCAACACCGCCGCCTGCTCGATCACCTGCTGTTTCTGTTCGTCGCTCAACTCGGCTTTGATCGCCGCCAAGCGCGCCGCTTCCGCACCGTCACGCCGCGCACTCAAACCACTGTCCGGTTTCAAGGTCAAACGCACCCGATGTTGATTTTCCAACAACAGCTCTTTGACCAAGTTTTTAATAAAGTCGGGGTCTTGGATCTGCTCGCGCAGTTTTTCCAACACCGGATCAAGGTTCAACGAAGCCACCGGATCACCACGATGAATGGCGGTGGAGAGGCCATCCAAAATCAGTTGCAAACCGTAAGGATAACCACCACCGCCTACTTCACGCTGGCCCATCTCCATCTGATGCAGCACCGCCTCAATGCGTTCTTGAGCGATGCCGTTTTCTGCCACCTCAAACAACACCTTAAAAACCAACTGCTCCAGCTCGGCGGCGTGTTCGGGCGAAGAGCCCTCCAGACCGCACATAAAGCTCATCTCACGGTTGGACTCTTCCAGACCGCAGAGAGGCGAAGGCGCACTGCCCAGATCGCTGCTCTCCAAAGCGTGACGCAGCGGCGAAGCGCCGTCATCCAACAACACCCCTGACAACAGGTGCGCTTGCATCTGCGCGTGCAGATCATTGCTCTCACCCAGCAACCAACCCAAGACGATGTGGGTTTTATTGTCGCTCTCCGGTTCGTCAAAGGCGTAACTCTCCTCCACCACCAGCGGCGCATGGTAACGCTGCTCCAAACCGACGCTGATCTCTTCGTCCAGCCGCTCGAAACGGTGCAGCACCTTCTGCTCAAATTTCTCCTGATGCTCCAGCGCAGAAATATCGCCGTAGGTCATAAAGATGGCGTTGGAAGGATGGTAGTGGGTGCGATAAAAGGCTTTCAGCTCGTCGTAACTCAGATCAGGAATGCACTCAGGATCACCGCCGCTGTTGAAATGGTAGGTGGTGGTGGGGAACAGGTATTTGGTCACCGTCTGCCACAAGGTGCTGACCGGCGAACTCATCGCCCCCTTCATCTCATTGAAGACCACGCCTTTGTAAACCAGATCGCTGTCGGCGTTGGTGGGTTCTTCAAACTCGAAACGATGCCCTTCTTGAGCAAAATCACGCTCATCCAGCCGCGAGAAGAAGACCGCATCCAGATAGACCTCCAGCAGATTATTAAAATCTTTCCGGTTCTGACTGGCAAACGGATAGGCCGTCCAGTCGGAGCTGGTGAAGGCGTTCATAAAGGTGTTCAGGGAGCGACGAATCATCATAAAGAAGGGATCGCGCACCGGATACGCCTCACTGCCACAAAGGGCGGTGTGTTCCAGCATGTGCGCCACGCCGGTGGAGTCCGTTGGCACGGTACGCAGGCCGACCAGAAAAACGTTTTCGTTGTTGTCGGCGGCCAAATGGTAGTGCATCGCGCCGGTCTTTTTATGGCGGTACTCTTCCACCACCACGTTGAGCGAATCAATCGTTTCACTGCGCAGCCATTCAAATGCCGAGTGAGTCTCTGGAGCGGTTCTGTCCTGTGCCATAAAAAAACATCCACCTTGAAAGTTATCGTGAGATTTACAACAAATAGTCAATAACGATGGGGGCTAAGCAGAGAAATTTCAAGAGAAGCGGGGGAGAAAAGGGCGAAACAGCCCCAAAAGTCGCAGCGACCTCTGGGGTTTCGAGCAGGGCGCTGACTAGCCGACCTTGCAGCTCATATCTTCACCACAACACATGGGTGATTTGATTTTGCCGTGACCGTTGGGGCATTCGGAGATTTGCACTTCGCTGCCGTCATCCAGTTTCAAGGTGCCATCAACCAAGGGAGCATCGCATTTTGCACAGGTTGCATTCACGCCCATACCGCATTTTGAACATTCATAAGTTGCCATGTGGAGTCTCGCTTTTTGAGTGTAAGTGACAAATGTCGGCTCAAAAATAGAGGATAAACTGACAAAGTTCAACGCTTGTTAGTCCATTAATTTAGTAGGTCTATTCGTCCAGCGCCGTCTGCACCGCCAACGGCAACTGCTCCAACGTCACCCAAAGCAAACGATCATTAAAACTTGCGCCCTCACCCGCCAAAATAAACACCTCATCAAAATCGGCATTGGACTCACTCTCAGTGGGAGCAAATTGAAAGGTATCCAAAAAGGCCGCAATAGGCGGAGCCACACCGCTGCGATCTTGCCCCAACAACGCCTTTCCTGGGGCAATCAACAGAAAAACAATCCGATCCGAGATCAACTCCCCGCGTGAATTCAGCAGCGTTAACCAATGACATTCATGGTTCTGGCAATCGTTATGCTCCAAGGCCGCTTCCGCCACCGCGTACCACAACGGCTGTTGAGCGCGATCATAAAGGGCAATGCCCAAGGAGCGATTTTGACAACCGCCGGGATCCACATCTCCTCGCCACGGGTAGCGTCCAAGATGATGAGCAGCGGCAATGTTGGCGGTGACACAATCGGCACGACCATCGTAAAACTGTGGGTCACTGCTGCGATCTGGAAAGGGCAAAAAATAATCACCCGCCGAATGCCCGATCAAATACCCCAGCAGATACTCTTTGGCCTGCGCCAACGCCTCAGCCTGATTGGCGGCATAATAACCGTTGGGCAATGGCAAGCGTGTCAGGGCAAAACTGGCTGAGGCGATCAACAGCATCAAGGCCATCAGCAGCAACACCACTCCTGTTTGTTTTGAGCCACGACGTAATTGACAATTTTTAGCGCGCAAAACGCTCACCTACCTCGATCTTTTTTTCACCCCGTTGCAACAGACACTCACCCGCAGTGTTCAGCACCACACGGCTTTTCTTGGGCAAGGTCAGCAACAACTTTTTATCCAACCACACCGCCTGCTGCCCCTCTGAACGCAGGCAGCCATTGAGACGCACTTTTTTAGATTTGGTTTTTTTGCGCTGAACTTTTTTAATCACCACAGGTTTTGGTTTGTCTGGGATCAACACAGGAGCAGCGCGAAAAAACATCGGATAGAGGCGTTCTTCTGTACTGCCTCTGTGGCAAAACAGCAGCAACAACCAGCAGCATAAAAACCAGCTAATTTTTTGCTTCATCATCCAAGCCAACACGATAAAAATAGAAAAGACAATCCGCCACCAATTTCCACTCTGATTTTTCCAGTACCTCAAAGCGCTTCAACTCGCAACGATGAGTCTCAAAAACCCCTCCGCTCTGCTGTTTAAAATAATCAACAAACGCAAACAGAGCGGCTTCATTCAACACCGGCAGCGTCAACTGCAATCCCAAACGATCCACCTGCACAGCCTCGGCGCTCTCCGACAACGACACCCTCTGCAAAAAATGATAATCCACGCTGCCAACCTGCTGAGAAAACTGGGCTTTACTGCGCTGCAAGGCGGCCAGCAATTTCTCGCTCTGCAACGGCGAGAAATAACCCAAACGATTAAATTTTTCAAAAGAGGAACGATGCTGTTCCAGCAAGGCATTGTTTTTCAAGCGGCTCTGACGCAGTTGCAGCAGTGCTGCATATTCTTGCCGTGAAGCACTGTAATCAAGCTGGGCTGTCTCGCGTTGTTGCCACAACAGATACCCCCCCGCCAGCAACAGGCCGCTCAACAAAACAGAAGCCAGCAACGAGGTTTTATTGGACACGATCACGCTGTGCCTGCATCAGCAGGGTAAAAGAGTGAGCAGATGCTTTTGCAGAAAGGTTATCGCTACTGTCCAACACCCCAATCATCGACACGGTTTTAAGCGGCTCAGTTTCCATTACCGAAAAACGTTGATACTGTTTTAGCGCCGCTAAAAAGCCGCGATCCTCCCCATCCATTTTCCCCTCAAAATGCAGCACCACCTGCGCGCCATCTTCTGATAGCGCCCATTGCAAACGCTCCACCCGCACCGCCGGAAAACGCTGCAACACCGCACTCAAGTCGTAAAAAACCGCTCTGTTGGCATAACGACTCTGCTCAACCACCCTTTGAGTCTCTGCAACCAAATTCGCCACTTGAGCGCCGTTCCAATTAAAGCCAGGAATCAGCGCCTCTTCTGGAATTTTATTTTTCAACCCCAAAACAGCACCACGCAACTCCTGCTCCGCTTGCTGTAACAACTGACGATCCACAAGAATAAATGGAGCCAAAACGACCGCCAGCAACAAAAGGGCAGTCCAGGCACGGCGTTGCAAAACCAGCCAACAACGAGGCGACTGAAGAGGGTAAGCCACCTCAACTTTGCGCCTCAAAACCAAAACGGCCAGCCGATAAACATCATCTGGCTCATCTGGCAGGGCTGATTCAGCCAAATTGCTTAAACGCTCAATGGCAAGCGTTTCACTGCTCGCAAGCCATTTGCGTCCCAATAAAAACTGAGTGGTGATTTTCAGCTCACGCTCAACCTGATCTTCATGGTTTTCATCACCAGAAAATTCCAAAAGACGACTGAAATAGAGGCGGTTATTACGATAAAACGATTGCCGAAAGCCATCGTTATGCTGACTCAACAACAGCACATTTTTATTCGTTTGCCCAGCTGATTCCAACAAAGCTTCCGCCACCAGCGGCAAAGTGTAGAGCGACACTTCTTGCACTCCGGCACGATACATATCTTGAAAGCGCCCCTTCAACGTCTCTTTTTGCCCCAAACTCAACAGCAGCAACCGCGCATCTCTGCGCCCTTCACGGTGACGAAATTGAAACCGCACCGCAGTTAAAAACGGCTCTTCAAACTCTTTTTGCAAGCGGCGTTGATAAAGGGCTTTGCGCTCCAACACTCCCACATAAGGCACCGTCACCGAACTGAACGCCTCATCCATGAGATTAAAAACAACATCTAACACGGTCATTTTTTTACCACGAATCACCTCCAGCAGCGCTACCCAACCCACATCACTGTTTTCACACTCAAGCTTCGATAGACAATAATGACAACGCCAACCAGTAAGGCTCAAACCACGGTCACTCACGAAAAGCAGATAATCCATCAAGCTGAATCCAGCACCAAAATCAGATCATAAATGGGCGAGATCACCGCCAGAATAATCCACGCCATCAGCAAGCCTAAAAAGATCGTCACCGCCGGTTCAATGCTGACCTCAAATTTAGCAACGGACTCTTTAATCTCTCGGTCAAAAAAATAACCGACGTTTTGCAGCGCCAAATCAATGCCACCGGTTTTTTCACCCACCCGCAACATGCGCAGCATCAAGCTGGGGAAGACCTCCGCCGCCGCAAAACTCTCCGCCACCCCTCCTCCCGTCGAAATGGAGTCATGAACCCGTTCCAACGCTTGCTCAATAAAACGGTTGTCCACCACCTTACTGCTCAAGCGAATGCTCTCCAACAAGGTAATTCCAGAGGCGTACATCAATGCCAGATAAGAGACAAAACGCGCCAGCTT
This sequence comes from uncultured Gammaproteobacteria bacterium, assembly GCA_964615985.1. Classification (GTDB taxonomy): domain Bacteria; phylum Pseudomonadota; class Gammaproteobacteria; order JAUZRS01; family JAUZRS01; genus JAUZRS01. The sequence continues at coordinate 8,730 of CAZTQX010000050.1, forward strand.
GATCTTCTTTACCAACGCCCCGACAATCCAGAGAGAGAGCAGTGAGCGATCCCACCAGAGGGCGAAAGAGTGACTGCGCCGTTTGGCCAGCATCACCCCGCTCCAAAACAAAAGAAAGCCGAGCAAAAACCCCCACCAATAAAGCCCAATAATCTGCGACAAGCCAATTAAAGCCCGACTGTAAAAAGGCAGCTCACCGCCTGAGTGGATAATAAAACCGGTTAATTGCGGCACCAGATAGAGCATTAAAAACAGCGTCACCGCCAAGATCACCAGCAAAACCAGCGCAGGGTAGATGGAGATTTTTTTCAGATGCGCCACCAGTTCATCCTGCTGGCGCAACATGGTGCAGAGGTCAGCAAAAATACGCTCCAAATTGCCACTCTGCTCCCCCACCTGCACCATATTGACGTAGATGGAATCAAACAGGTCGGGAAACTCCGCCAACGCTGCCGAGAAGGTCGAACCAGAGCTGATGTTTTCGATCAAATCCGCAGTCGCCGAGCGCAAGCGTGAGTTTTCCAAGCTCTCTTCCAGATCTTGCAGCGCCTCGATCAACGGCACCCCAGCGGCCAACAATTGTTGCAGATAAAAAGAGAAATCCAACAGCTCTTTTCGACTGACTTTTTTCTCCAAAAAATTAATAGAGGATCGAATGGAACAGCGAATCAAATCCAGCTTTTTAGTGGTTAATTTCTGCTCCAACAACCGCTCGGAAGCCGCACTCAAATGACCGCTGACAATTTTCCCAGCGGCATTCATGGCGCGATAACGATAACTGGGCATTAGAAGCGCGCGCCCAGATCCACCACTCTCGCCAGCTCATGCAACGATGTCTGACCCGCTCTGACCTGCTGCAAACCCTCCTCCAACAGAGTGCTAAAACCATTCTCCAACAGCCGTTGCAGCATCTGCCGTTGACTGGCTCCAGTGGCAATCAACTCTTCCAAATCCGCATCCATACGCAACACCTCCATAATCGCAAAACGGCCACGATAACCTTGATAATCACACTCTTCACAGCCCTGCGATTGATAAACCTCGCCGCTAAAACCCTCTGCTTGCAGCAACTTTTTTTCTGTTTCGTCAAGCTCATGAGGTTGTTTACAGTTGGGACACAAACGCCGCAACAAACGCTGCGCCACCACGCCGATAATATTACCCAATAAAATTTCACGGGAGATGCCCATATCCAGCAGCCGCGCAATCGACCCCAGCGCCGAATTGGTGTGCAGCGTTGAATAAACTTGATGGCCGGTCATCGCCGCTCGCAGCGCCATCTCCGCCGTCTCTTCATCACGAATTTCACCCACCAAAATCAGATCGGGATCTTGGCGCATCAAGGTACGGATGCCGTTGGCAAAATTCAATTTCACCGCTTCGTTAACGGAAATTTGCCGTAACAACGCCGTTGGGTACTCCACCGGATCTTCCAAGGTCATGATATTGACCCCTTCGTGATTAAGCTGCTGCAACAGAGAATAAAGCGTGGTGGTTTTACCGCTGCCGGTGGGACCGGTGACCAGAACCAAACCCTCTGGACGACGCATCATCAACTGCAAACGAGCAAAATTAATTTGGCTCAGACCCAGCTCCGCCAGCGGCAGCAAGCCTTTTTGTCGATCCAAAATACGCAAAACAATGTTTTCGCCGTGCAACGTACGCACTGTGGAGACGCGAAAATCAATTGCATGGCCACCGATGGAGAGGCTAAAACGACCATCCTGCGGCGCGCGGCTCTCGGCAATGTTCAGCTTCGCCATCACCTTCAGACGCACCGCCAAGGCCGACCAAAATTGCGCGTGCAAACTGCGCACCTGTCGCAACACGCCATCAATACGATAACGAATGCGCAGAAAACCGCGCTCCGGCTCAAAATGAATGTCCGATGCCAGCCGTTTCACCGCATCCACCAAAATGGCGTCCACCAGCCGCACCAATGGATTACGATAACCATCCACTGGCTGCGATTTTTCCACAGAATTGTTCGATTCAATCTCAGCCAAAATGCCATTGATGGAGAGTTCATGGCCGTAAAAACGGTCTATTGCCCGCTTAATATCCCCCTCGCCCGCCAACCGCGTGATGATCTCCAGTGAACCACGCTGCTGGGCGCGCAGACGATCCAGCGCAATCAGGTCGTAAGGGTCGGCCATCGCCAAGGTCAGTTGATTTTTCACGGCATCAAACTGAACCGGCACCACATTATGCCGTTGCGCCAACTCTTTGCTGACCCAGCTCAGCGCCTGCTGATCCGGCAATACACTTTGCAGATCCACGCTCTGCTGCTCAAACAGCTCTCCCAACGCCTGACGCAACAACGACTCAGCGATAAAACCCAATTGCACCAAGATTTTACCTAAAGGAAGCTCGCCTTTTTTCTGCTCAATCAGAGCAATATCCAGCTGATCTTGACTCACCATACCACTCTCCAGCAGCACCCTCCCCAAGCGTTTTTTCTCTGCATTCTTATCTTGATCGACAACCTTCATTATTTAATCGAGGCCTTTAAAGCAATAAAATTTTGCTCCAGCTCTGCACTTCTTAATTGCCAATAACCGTACAACATCCCTAAATAGAGCGTTATAAACAGCAACAACCAGAGGCTTTTAAACAGCCATTTTCGCCACACAACTCGGTTTGCCAAGGTGCGATTTTCTGGATAAAAAACATCGACCAACTGAGCCTCAACAGATTTTTTCTCTGTCACTTGATCCGACACACTTAAATTGCCTGTCAATGGCTGCAATTTTAATTTCATCTCACTTCCCCCAATTTAGGCAAAAACTCCCGCAAGCGGGCTAATCCAGAGTGACGACTATCAGAATCAATCACTGTGGGTCGCAAAAAAATCAGCAACTCGGTTTTGCGCGTCACCTCCTTGGTGTAAGAGAAGAGCTTACCCAACAAGGGCAGCTGACCCAAACCCGGCAGAGAAAAATTCTCCTGCTCCATTTTGTCCTGCATCAAACCGCCAATAATGGCAATCTCACCTGAATTAACCGTTAACATCGACTCCATCTCGCGCACCTGAATTTCCGGCACTCGGCTCACCACGCCCACCTGCGCCAAGGCAGGATTTGGGTCATCGACAAAACCCAAGATGCGTGAAATGGTCGGGCGAATGTTCAGCAACACCTGCCGCGAGGCACTGATAAAAGGGGTTACATTCATCACAAAACCCACCGGCACGGTGTTTACTTGAGTCTCAAAGGTGGTGGTGACCACGCCTTTATCCACCGAGGTGTCCACTGAAACGGTAAAATAGACGCGGTTATCCACCACCTTCAAAACCGCTGTCTGATTGTTGAGCGCCATAATTTTCGGGCTGGAGATGACTTTAATGTCACCAAATTTTTGCAACAAACGCAGCGTACCGCTCAGATCAGCGCCCCCACCGCTGCCTTTAAAGGCCAGTGAAAAAAAGGGCGAACTCTGCAAATTAGCGCCCACCACGCTTTGCACCAAATCCACCCCTTGCAGACCGCTGCCCAGCAACGACCAATCCACCCCCATCTGATAAGCGTCGTTGAGCGTCACCTCCACCACCGTTGCCTCAACCAACACCTGACGTTTAATGCTGCGCATCATTTGAGCGAGATAAACGGCAATTTTTTTGTGCTGTTTTTCGCTGGCTTTGAGCATCACATAACCCGCCTCCCGATTAACCACCACTCGATCACTCTCTGTTTCTGCCTCAACGCTGCCCAGCAAACGGTTTAAATTGCGCTCCAAGCTCTGCCAAAATTGATGTTCTGAGTGGTTTTCAATCTGCGTGGACGAGTTGTTCGAGCCGCTGCCGCCCGCTTGTTTATTAAAACCTGTGGAGGAGATCTGCGTGGCCAGATCGACCCGACTGCTGCTTTTACGACTCAAATTGACGTATTCAATGGCGTAGGAGGCGTAATAAGGCAGATCTTCTTCGATCAGCAAATAGCCCTCTTGCAGAGAGAAGCGCATCGCTACCTGCCGAGCAATCCGTTGCAACAGGCTCAACAACGGCCTCTGCATCGCCTTTAAAGTCACCGTACCGCGAATATCCCCAACAATATCAATGTTCAGCTGAGCGTCTTTAGCTAAAGCAAACAGCAGCTGCTTGACTGCCACTTGATCAACACTGACGCTGTAAAGTTTCTCAACTGGCTTGAGCGGTGACGGAAGAGGCAAGACTTTTTTCTGCTGAAGCGGCTCTGGGACAGCCTTAAGCTCATCGATCAGCGCTTGGGGTTGTTGCAGATGCCCCGACGACAGCGACGTTATGGTGCTGGTATGACACGCCGACAGCAGGGCACTCAAAAACACGATAAAAAATCGGGCTTGCCATCTTATTTGTATTGCTGCCATCATCCAGACAGGCAAATGCAAAATAAAAGCCATCCCCACTGGATAACCATTCCCTATGAGAAAATCATGGCTACCATAGGCGGTACATCCGTTCCCCAAAAACCGATTATTGATCAAGGCCACTCCCTCAACGCCGTTATCAACCACAACACAGATCGATAACTACTGAGATTTTATGGAGATTTTAACGATGGACAGCATTTTTGATTTTCGTGGTGCCGCCAAAAAACAGTTAGACGAGATCACCGAGATCTGTCACCAATGTTTTTCTGCCGACTATTTTGATGGCGAGCATTACATTCAACTTTGCGAACAAAAACGCTACGCCAAACAGCGCCTACACCGCATTGATTATATGTATCGTCTCTCAGTGGCGGTCTCGGAGTGGAACGACACAGTGCCTTATTACGCCCCCGATCAAACACCACTGCAATTGGCGCACAGCGACATCCCACACCCCACTCAATCAATTTAGGCTATAGCAAGATAGAAATTTTTAGAGAGTAGAACTAAAGACATTCCAAGTCGCAAAGGGTATGATGTCCAGCTCTTGCGACCCTCGCTATGACACTCTTTATATGCCCTTTATCATGGGTCGCGCTGACTGCCTCCAAGGAAAAGCTGCATGATCAAACCTCACGGTTCCGATTCGCTGAACCCCCTGTTCGTTTCCGACACCGCCCAAAATGAAGCTCTGAGCAAAGAAGCCGAAGGCCTGCCTTCGGTGATGATCAGCTCCGCTGCGGCGGGTAACGCTGTGATGATGGCCGGTGGCTACTTCAACCCACTGACCGGTTTTATGAACGTCGCTGATGCCATGAGCTGCGCCGAAACCATGTTCACCACCGGCGGCTTGTTCTTCCCCGTGCCCGTATTGAACTTGGTCGAAAATGCCGATGCCATTCAAGGTGCCAAGCGCATCGCCCTGCGTGATCCGAACGTCGAAGGCAACCCTGTGTTGGCGATCCAAGACGTTGAGTCCATCGAGACCGTCACTGCCGAGCAGATGGCTGCCATGACACTGAAAGTCTACGGTACCGATGACAGCGAACATCCTGGTGTGGCTGCATTCAACTCGCATGGCACCACCGCCATCGCCGGGCCGATTCAAGTCCTGAACTACAGCTACTTCCAAACCGAGTTCCCTGACACCTTCCGCACCGCCGTTGAGATCCGTAAAGAAATCAGCGATCTGGGCTGGAGTAAAGTCGTCGCGTTCCAGACGCGTAACCCCATGCATCTGGCGCACGAAGAGTTGTGTCACATGGCGATGGATCGTCTCGGCTGTGATGGTCTGGTGATTCACATGCTGCTCGGCAAATTGAAGCCTGGCGACATTCCTGCTCCTGTGCGTGATGATGCAATCCGTAAAATGGTCGAATTGTACTTCCCGAAAAACAGCGCAATGGTGACCGGTTACGGTTTCGATATGCTCTATGCGGGCCCTCGTGAAGCGGTGCTGCACGCGCTGTTCCGTCAAAACATGGGTGCAACGCACTTCATTATCGGTCGTGACCATGCCGGTGTCGGTGACTACTACGGTGCTTTTGAAGCGCAAGAGATCTTCGATGGCATTCCAGAAGGCACGATGGACATTGAGATCTTCCGCGCCGATCACACCGCTTACTCGAAGAAACTCGATAAAGTGGTGATGATGTGTGAAGCACCAGATCACAGCAAAGACGATTTCGTCCTGTTGTCTGGCACCAAGGTGCGTGAAATGTTGGGCAAAGGCATCGCGCCACCTCCCGAGTTCTCACGCCCTGAAGTGGCAAAAATCCTGATGGATTATTACCAAAGCTTGAAAGGCTAAGTTTTTAGCTTAAGCTGTAAAAAGCCCCGTTCGAGCAATCGGCGGGGCTTTTTTTTTCTTTGGGATAACCAGTGCTGCAAAAGGAAAAAAGGTGTTAGACTATGCATTCCTACACAAATCCTGTGGGACAAGAGAACATTAAAAATCATAGGAGTAATTACATTGATATTAATAAATAAAATTTTTAAAGCTGTAAACGATGGAAATCTTACAGAACCATTTACATCAAATGATCTGAGAAACTGGATAGAAAATCACAATATAGTTAACGACTCTGGGGGGGGACGAATACACCGCCTCATCAATAAGTGCCATACTTCCCAATTCTGACACAAATAATCGACCAACAACAAACAGAAAGACTAAGGTTCTTCAAAGCAGCATTAATGATAATGGACTCACTCAATATTCGTTTCTAAGGTAACTTAATCCATACTTTTCGCACCACCTCGTTCCCACGTTCAGCGTGGGAGCGCATACGAGACCCTAAACAATGGGCAGAAGCCGATACAAAATAACCCAGCCTGAACTACCACATTTTATAACCTTAACGGTACTTCACTGGATTCCAATCTTCACACGACCAGAAACAGTAAAAATTCTACTGAATTCATTAAGGCACTTATCCAAAGATGGCCTAAAAATCTGCGCCGCTGTACAAAATTAATAACAACATCGAGGTAAATATGAACCCTAACGACGACAAACATATTGATGTGTGCCAAAACATAGAGGTTGGCCTAAAAGAACAATATGAACTAAACCCAAAATTGACAGACAACCAATGCATTTTTGCTCTTGATAGCGCCAAAATTGCCATCAAACAAGAATACGGCTATGCAAAAAATGAAAGGGTAACAAAAATGGAAGATGCTCAAGGCATTATTCAATGGTGTGTTGGCATTGGAAAAGAAAGAATAGATAAGATCAACGACCTTACTTTGAAAGAGTACATCAGTAAAATAGAAAAAATAAAAAGATCAGTCAATAGACATTCAAAATACGGTTCTCGTGGATATTATAATTTCATCAAGGATTATGTGTAGCTTTTTCTCATTCATGGTTGACTCCACGCTGAAAATCAACCATGAACACCAGTGTCAAGATCGAAATAAACAGCCTCAATATTATTGAGGCCATTATTGACTCAATAGTGGAAAAAGGCTGCCCCTTTTAACTCAACCGGTCTCAACACACGCTTCAAGTCGCCGACATATTTGCAGCGAGATAACCCCCACTGTTTTTCAGGTAATCCAAAAACAGTGCATCAAAATCATCCACCACTGGACATTAGGAAACAAATCCTCTTAACTCCCTCTCAGAGTCAACAGACCTATCAACCATCGATCAAGGAATTGAACATGAGAAAAGAAGTCACCA
>CAZTQX010000051.1:0-16246 GCA_964615985.1 uncultured Gammaproteobacteria bacterium
GAGAAATCAAAGTTGAATGGGTAAAAGAATGGGTACTGCTTGGAGATGATGCTGAATGGAACTTGCCATGACTTGAGTGGTCTTGGTTGCGGCTACTGGATTATATCGAGATGGGTTTTTATCTTACGAGTTTAGGATAAAGCGTGTTATAAAACGGCTTATGTAGCTAAATTGCCGCCAAAATGCGCCTTTTAAATGGAAAAATCATGAAACATGCATTGATTCCGCAAGATCAAATTTTCTCTGAACTCTCCCTAACACGCTCTCATCTCTGTCTTCATATTGAGCCTGAGAGTCAGTTGCCATTGTCAAATGCCATTGAGGCAGCATGGCGTGTAGAGCAGGGTCGGCACGTTCGAGTCAGCAGTTTACGAGTGGCTTTGCGGCTAAAAAATTTAGGCGCGGATGCCGAGATTTTGGTTGCTGCTTTGCTTAGTGCGCCGCTGTTGCAAGAAGACTTTTCACTGGAATTCATTGAAGCTGAATACGGCGATAAAATTGCAGCGCTGGTAAAAAGCACTCGTTGGTTGAATTCTCTGGAGTACGAAGACGAACGAGATTACACCCCTGATCAAGTAGAACGCTTGCGGCGCATGGTGTTGGCCATTGTGGAAGATGTGCGGGCGGTTTTGATCAAGCTGACTTATCGAGCGCAACGCCTGCATCACCTCAATCAAGAACAGCCCTCGATACAAAAGGCGATAGCCAAGGAGACGTTGGATCTTTATGCGCCGTTGGCCAACCGTTTGGGTATTGGTGAGCTTAAGTGGGAGCTGGAAGACCTGGCCTTTCGTTATCTGGAGCCGTTGGCTTACAAACAGATCGCCAAAACGCTCGAAGAGCGGCGAGAAGATCGTGAATACTTCATTAATAGTTTTATGATTTTGCTGCAAGAGGAGTTGGATAACCAGGGGATTGAGAGAGTAAAAATCAGCGGTCGCCCAAAACACATCTACAGCATTTGGCGCAAGATGAGTAAGAAGCGGGTGGAATTTCAGCAGATGTTTGATGTGCGTGCGGTGCGGGTGATTGTGAACCACGTTTCCGAATGTTACGCCGTGTTGGGGGTGGTTCACGGTTTATGGCAGCACATTCCTCAAGAGTTTGACGATTACATTGCCAATCAAAAACCGAACGGTTATCGCTCACTGCACACCGCTGTCTTGGGGCCGGAGGGTAAACCGGTGGAGGTGCAGATTCGCACCAAAGAGATGCACGAACACGCCGAGTACGGTGTCGCAGCTCATTGGCGTTACAAAGAGGGTGCTCCCAACGATTCGCATCTGGATGATGGCATTGTGGTCTTGCGTCAGTTGCTGGAGTCGGGTCAGGAAGATGATGCTCTGCTGGAGAGTTTTGATGGTGAGATGTTTGGGGATCGTGTCTTTGTCTTGACCCCCAAGGGCGAGGTGTTGGATCTGTTGGCGGGGGCGACACCGCTGGATTTTGCTTTTCAGGTTCATACCGAGGTGGGGTTTCGTTGCCGTGGTGCCAAGGTTAATGGTCGCATTGTACCGCTGGCGCATTTGCTTAAAAATGGCGATCAAGTTGAAATTTTGACCAGCAAAGAAGCCAAGCCGAGCCGTGATTGGTTGAACAAAAGTTTGGGATATCTGCGTACCAGCCGTGCTCGCGCCAAGGTGCGTGCTTGGTTTAACATCCAAGATCATGATCAGCACCTGGACGAAGGGCAGCAGATTTTGACGCGTGAGCTGAAGCGTTTGAACGTCAAAGAGCTTGATCTGGGGGCGTTGACTCATCGTTTGGGTTACAAGAAAAAGAGTGAGTTGTTGGAGGCGCTGGGGCGCAATCAGATCAATGCCGGTCATCTTGTCGAGGGCATTGAGTCCTTGTTGGCTCCTCTGGAGATGGAAGCGCCCTGTCGGCCTGTGGTTGCTGCGGAAAATGTAACGGCGAGCGAGGTGAAGGTGCTGGGCGTGGGTAATTTGTTAACACGCATTGCCAATTGCTGTAAACCGGTACCCTACGATGGAATCATTGGCTTTATTACCCAAGGGAAAGGGGTGACAGTGCATCGGTTTGATTGCAAGAATGTGCAAAATCTCTCTGATGCAGAACAGCCACGTTTGGTGGAGGTCTCTTGGGGGGAGGGGCGAGGCCATTATTCAGTGGATGTGAGAGTGATTGCGTATGACCGCACCGGTCTGTTAAAAGACATCACTTCTATTTTGAGCAATGAAAACATCAATGTGATTGCTTTGAACACCCATTCGGATTTTAAAAAGCAGACTGCCCGTTTTCATTTTACTTTGGAAGTGGCGGATATGCGCCAATTGGGCAGCTTGTTGATCAAAATTGAGCAGCTACCCAATATTTTGGAGGTGGTACGAGAGGGTTAAGGAGCCTCTTTGTAGGTGAAGCTTTTATTGACTAAAATCTCTCCTTGGCTGTTGAGCAGTTCAACGCTCCATGTGCCAAGCCACTCTGGTAGTAGATCTTTGCTGGAAGCGCTGCGCCAACGAGGTGCCATGACCGAAAACTCGACTTCGGTGACCATTTTATCGTCGTGGCTCCAACGATAACGCACCGTTTCACCTTGCATGCCACGCAGTTCGGTAAAGAAAAACACGGTGTTGGTGGTGGTGTAAAAAAAGTCACTTTCACCAGTGGGTTCCCGATTTTCAATGCCTGAGGTAAAGAAGGCGCGTCTTACGTAGGCACGTTCTTGTGGACTGTTACTGGCCTCATGGTCGCTGGGTGCGGCGTATAACGGGGTGTTGGTGAGCAGTAAGGCAGATAAAAAAAGCATCAGTCGCATAATTGGATTCCTTCTAAGGGTGTTAATCGTGTATCACGGTTGGAGATTAAGGCTGGGTTAAGCCAAGGTAGACAAGCATAAAACATTTTGTTGGGAAACTCATGGGGTAAATTTTAGGTTGGCTTATCTTTGTGACAGCCGTTTTGCAGCTGTTGGGAATTTTGTGGCATGATGCGCGTCGAGGTTCTAAAAGTGTGCGTTGGTCAGTTTGTGATTTTGGTCTCTGGAAAAGAGATATGAATTGTCCGGTGGGCACTGGTATCAGAGGATGGCTGAGAATAGACTTCGCTGGTGTTTGGCTGTACTGCTTTTGGTGTGTTTAGGAAAGATGAAAAGAACGTTTTGGCTCATGCTTGTTGGTTTATTCCCGACGTTTGTTTGGGGAGCGGTGCCGTTGTCATTCACGCTTGATATCGACAAGCTGGCGTATCTCTCTGAGCTTGAGCGTAATGAAGAAGCGTATGCTCTGGCACTGGTGCTGTTGGATGAGTGGGAAGGCGATCCTCGTTTTGATCTCTATTACGGTGTGTCGGCCATTGATGTTGGCCAATTGAGTGAAGGCATTTTTGCTTTAGAGCGGGTTTTGATTGTCAATGCCAAACATTATCGTGCTCGTTTGGAGTTGGCGCGAGGCTATTTTGCGGCGGGGGAGAATGATCGTTCTGCCGCCGAATTCAAAATCGTGTTGGCTAAAAATCCACCCATTCCGGTGAAACATCACATTGGCAGTTATTTGGCAGCGATAGAACGTCGTTATGCTCAAGCGAGGGCACAACGCAAGACGCTGTTTGTGACCGCATTTGCAGTGAGTGGTTTGGGTTACGATAGTAATGTGAACGCAGCTCCTAATATCAGCGCTGTTACTACGCCACAAGGTGTTGGTAATTTGATTTCCACTTCTCGACAGACCTCAGATGCTTTTATGAGAACGGCCGTTGGTGCGGGTGTGACCAAAGTTGTACGTTCAGATTTGGAGTTTATGGTGGATGCACGTTACACACGGGTGGATAATCAGCAGGGGTTTATTGATACCGAGAGTTTGGAGTTTCATCTTGCTGGCAGTTACAAACAAGCACGTGATCGTTGGACATTGGTGCTCAGTAATAGGAATCTTGATATTGATCAAACGGCCAATCAGGCGGTGAATGCGGGGGTTCTTGCGGTGAGTCGTCGTTTGGATGTACGTGCCGGATTGCAGGCCTCTTTGGGATATGTTCAGCTTGATTTTCCAGGTCAAGTAAATCGAGATTTTATCCGCTCGCAGCTTTCCATCGGTGGTCATTATAAACCCGTGGGAAAATTTCCACTGACCTTGTCCGGTTCATTTCATCTGGGTAAGGATCGTCCCAATGAATCATCCGTGTTGAACTTGGTTGATGCCAATGTGCTCTCCTTGAAGGGGGTGTACGGTTTGGGTTTTCAGGCGCGACTTAAATTACATGCAAAGTGGCTTTTGAAAGGTGTGATTCAGTATGAAAACAGCCAATATGAGGTGGTTGATACGGTATTTAACACCTTTCGTGCAGACGATTATTGGCATCTTCAAGTGGATAACCAGTGGTCGTTAATGAAGCACTGGAGTTTGTTGGCCAGTGTGGGGCGCAGTGTTAATATTTCCAACTTGGCCTTGCGTGACTATCAAAGAAATAAATTCTCTTTAAACCTGCGTTACGATTATTAATTCCTTCCTGGGTTCTGTGATCGGATGCCCAAAAAACAGCATATGATTGTCATTTTTGTGAGCCGCGCAACAGCAGTCGCAGCAATCTTGTCCAATACTGGCGGTAAGTTTATGTATGCCTAATTTTGGGTCTATTTGTCGATATTGAAAAAGGAGAGTCTCATGAACTGTCTCATTAACAAAGATCTGCGGACATCTTCTCTTAAGAGTGTGTTGCAGGCGGTATTGTTTTCTGTGCTGCTGTTTTCCAGCGTGAGTTGGGCTGCTGCTGAGAGTGTTGGTCGTGTCATTGTCAGTCGTGGTGAGGTGGTGGCAGAACAGATCGATGGAACGGTACGTGTTTTGAAACGCCGCGCTAAAATTTTTGCAGGCGATACCTTGGTTACGGGAAAAGACGGTCGGGTGCAGATCCGTTTTTCCGATAAGGGTCTGTTGGAGCTGCAAGCCAATACACGTTTTTTGATTGAAACCTATCATTTTGATGCGGATTACACCAAACGGGCGGCCAGTTACAGTCTGCTCAAAGGTGGCATGCGTACCGTGACAGGTTTGATTGGTAAAACCAATAAGAAGAACTACAAGGTAGAGACGCCGGTGGCCACCATTGGCTTGCGTGGCACTCATTGGGGAGCGCACTGGTGTGAGTCAGAGTGCGTCTCGGCAACGGGTGTTAAGTTGGAGCCTGGATTGTACGGTGGTGTGGTTGAAGGGGGTGTGATTGTGACCAACTCAGGAGGCCAAAAGTCTTTTGGGGGCGATCAATATTTCTTCGTGGCTAACGCCAATGAGTTACCCAGAGCGTTGACTAAACCACCGGGAGTGGTTTTTGGCGAGGGTGGAAAAAGTGCTAAAAACGGCGATTCTGAGCGGGATGAGAGTGATTCCGATGAGACGGGAAAAGCAGATTTAGAGGATAGTTCGGATTCATCTGAAGGTGTTGAATCATCTGACAGTGAAGAAGAATCTCACTCAACGGTGAGTGGCAGCGATGAGTCACAGGATTCTGCTGAAAACTCTGCTGAGGACACAAATAACTCTTCTTCTGAGAGCCAAGAGAGTTCGGTTCCAACGTCGTCTGAGAGCGTGGATAACCATAGCAGCAGTAATGACTCTGATTCAGCCTCCGAGGTTACCTCATCGCTTCCAGAGACGGCTGATTCTTCAGATGATGATGTGATGCCGGATTCTATTTCGCCTCCAACGGAGAGTGATGATGCTGATAATGATGTAGAGCATCGTCAGCCGGAAGTGGATGATGAGTTAAATCATTCTGGTACCTCGACTACGGACGATGTGGAGTTGGATGATGAGGGGGACTATCTCGATAACAAAGTGGTCGATGCAGATAAAGAGGCTGGCGCAATTACGGTTCATCGTCCTCAAAATCAAGCAGCCTCAACGTCGGTGTTATCGGTTGCCCGTGGAGATGATATTAAGGTGAGTAACAGCGGTATCTTGGAAAAGGTTGATCTCAGTGCCACGGGCTTAAATTTGGATCGTAACGGCAGCTTAAACGCTGATGCTGCCATGATGTCGGTGGGCGATGCCGATGTCTATTGGGGGCGTTGGCAGAACGGCTTCAAGGTTGAGGATGGTTCAAATAACTCTCTGGACAGCTCGGGCCCGCTGTTGTACCTCTATACGCCCAATATGACGCCCATTGAGACAATCACCTCGAAAACCGGTGGTATTGTGCAGTTTAATCATGTGGGTGGGCCATCTGCGGTGGATGAGTTGGGTGGTTTGGGTTCCATGAGTGGCTCTTCGTTTACGGTGAATTTCGGCACTCAATCAGTGGATTCGGCCAATTATCAGCTGAACATGGAGAGTGGTCGTCAGTACAGTGCCGGTTTGAGCGCTGGTCCTGCCAGTTTGAGCGATGCAATGGCGGGTAATCTGTCACTCAGTGGCACCTGTCAGGGTGTGGATTGTGGTGCTGCTGGTACCGCTGTAACCGGTTCAGCTGGGATTGGATTTATTGGCAGTGATGCTCAAGGTGCCATCAGCGGTGTGGGTTTGCAGGATGCCACTGGTGGACGAGGGGTGAGCGCTGTGGGTGTTTTTGAAGCGCAACCGTAAGGTGTAGTGGATTTCATGCTGTGATTTAGGCTCCTTCGGGAGCCTTTTTTATTTGCTGGTGTGGGTGTAGACCCCTTGCCACTCTTTTGGCAGTGAAGTGACACGTTGAGCGGCCATGCGTTCTAGGTGGATTTCATAGATGCGTTTGTCGGGGTGTTCTTTGAGCAGTTTTTTGAACGCTTTGCGCGCCTCCACCCAGCGCCGTTGCAGATAGAGTTGGCGGGCATAAAGGTATTCGGTCAGCTCTTTTTTCAGCTCACGACTGGCTTCGTGCTGACGGCATAAGGGTTGGTAAATTTTCACTGAACTGCTTTTGCCTTTGACTTGCACAATGTCCAAGGGTCTAAAGAGATACTCTTTTTGATCTTTTTGGGTGGCTTCACCAACAATCAAATCAACTCCGTAAAATTTGGTCAAAGACTCTAAGCGGGAGCCTAAATTGACCGAATCTCCCAAGACGGTGTAAGCACGGCGGTAGCTGGAACCCATATTGCCGACGTTCATAACACCGCTGTTGAGGCCGATGCCAATGGTGATTTCGGGCAGTTTTTGGCGTCGAAATTCGACCTTTAATTTCTCCACCGCTGCCAGCATCAAAAAGGCGGTTTCTAGACCGTGTTTGGCGTGTTGTTTGTCGCTTAAAGGTGCTCCCCAAAAAGCCATCACCATGTCGCCGACGTATTTGTCGATGGTGCCTTGATGATCAAAGATGATCTTGGTCATCGGGGTGAGGTATTGGTTCAGCATGTTGGTCAATTGTTGCGGTGAAAGTCCTTCGGAGAGATTGGTAAAGTTGCGGATGTCAGCAAACAGCACGGTCATCTCCAAGCGTCGTCCTTCGAAGCCGTAATCTTCTTCACTGTGAACCATTTTATCCACCAATGAAGGGGGAATGTATTGACCAAACATCTCTCGTAGTAGGTTACGGCTGCGGTTTTCACTCAAAAACCCGTAGAGGGCATTGATGGCGGTGAGAAACAGGATGGTCAGTAGGGGCAGAACAAAGTCGGTTGAGAGCCGTTCGGCGAACCAGAGCCAGAGGTTGAATACGGTTAACATAAGGGTTAGCAGTGTACTAAAGCCTAACTGCCATAGAGCGCCCATAAAAGGCAGTAACAGCGCCAATAAAGCGCCAATGATCAGTAAGATAATGAAATTACTGCCTTGAGCCCAAACCGGTTCTTGGGGGATTTTTTGATCCAAAATACCGGCGATGACATTGGCGTGTACTTCAACGCCTGGAAAGGAGCCTGCCAGTGGGGTGCTGCGAAAATCGAACAGCCCTTTGGCACTGGAGCCGATCAGAGCAATCTTTTCATTGAGCAGGCTGGGCAAGACATTACCGTTTAGGACATCGGTGGCAGAAATGTAGGTAAAGCTGGGGCTAGGGCCACGAAAGGGGATAATAATACGTCCCCGTTCATCGGTGGGAATATCAAACAGGCCGGGCAGAGAGACCGCTTCCAGAGGCTGGTGGTTTTGAATTTTGCTGGTGATCAACTCTATCTGATCTAGGAGTAGATAGAGGCGTACGGTCTCTAAACCAAGGGAGGGGTAGAGGTCGTTGTCGTGTGCCATGAGCAAGTTGTAGTGGCGAAAGATGCCATCACTGTCGGCTTCGATGTTAAAAAAACCGGCGTTGGGTGAGGCTTGAACCAAAGCGGCTAAATTACCGGTGTAAAAATTTTTGCGTGCCACGGATAAATCGCTGGCCTGTTTGGGGTTTTTCTGTTGTAGGGGTTGGCCGAGTTTGCCTTTGTGATAACCCGATTCGAGCAAAATTTCACCCAAGACAATGTCGTACTCTTTTAGCACTGCGGCCAGTTGTTGATCGCCATCCAGTTGGGGTTTCAGTTGGGTCAAATAGCGTTGCAGTTCGGGCGTGATCTGTTGTGGGTTGGTTTGTAAGATTTGATCAACCGGATTGAGCTCTTTTTCGGAGAAAACCACATCGATGGCGCTCACCACCACACCGTAATCTTGATGCATTTTACGCAGCAGTTCGGCCATTTTGCTGCGTGGCCAAGGCCAGCGTCCCTCTTTGCTGAGAGAGTTTTCATCAATATCCACAATAACCACGGTGCGGTGGGGTTTAGGTTCTCCCAGAGTCAGGTTAAAGCGCAGGTCAAAGGCGATAAACTCCAGCCGTTCACGTAAATTTTTAAAAAAGGAGAGTTCGGTCTGCTGCCAGCTGAGTGCGATGAGAACAAAGATCACATTTACGCTGATGGCCAGCAGTTTGTGTCGCAGTGGTTTTGAAATCATGGTGATGCTTGGTTGGGGTTGAAACTGAATTGATCTGACAGTAGCACAGTTTTTTGATCATGCTGATAGAATAGGGTTTTTTTTGCCGAGGAGAAGTGTATGGATATGATCTGTCTTGATTTGGAAGGGGTTTTGGTACCTGAAATTTGGATTAACTTTGCTGAACGTACCGGCATCGAAGAGCTGAAAGCGACCACACGGGACATTCCTGATTACGATGAGTTGATGACACAGCGGTTGCGTATTTTGGCCGAGCACAACTTAGGCATGGCGGACATTCAAGCGGTCATTGATGATATGGGGCCGATGCCTGGCGCACGGGAGTTTCTCGATCAACTGCGGGAACGTTTTCAGGTGGTGATCTTATCCGATACCTTTTATGAGTTTGCCGCACCTCTGATGCGTCAGTTAGGTTACCCCACTCTGTTGTGTCATAAACTGGAGATTGATGAGCAGGGTCGGGTGGTGGATTATCATATTCGCCAGAAAGACCCGAAACGCCAGTCGGTTAAGGCCTTTCATAGCCTGACTTATAAGGTAATTGCGGCAGGAGATTCGTATAATGATACGAGCATGCTCAGTGAAGCAGAGGCGGGCATTCTCTTTTGTCCTCCTCAAAATGTGATTGATGAATTTCCTCAGTTTCCTGTGACACGCAATTACGAGCAATTGATGGCGGAGATTGTGGCGGCCAGTGAACGTATCTGAGTGGTAAATAAGGTTTTTTTTCAAGGAGGATGAGTTATGCGTTGGTTTTTGTTGGTAATGGTGGTGATGTTTGGTGCGATGGGTTACGTTGCGGCTCCGTTTATTTCGGCAGGAATGAACATGCAGGAGCAGCCAACGGTGGCATTGCGCTCCGATGGCGGAAAGTCTAAGGCAGGGGTTCGGCGTCTGTTAAAACGTTATCCTATCGCTAAATTGAAAAGTGGTGAGATCTCTGAGATTGAATTGACCTCCCATGAACTGGAAGATGTGCTGCGTTCTGCTGCTCGTTTTGTTAGTAAGCAAGGGCGTATTGGTAGCGAGATAAAAGTGGTGGGTAATAAGGTTCATCTCAATATGTCAGTGCCCATGAAGGGTAAATTCGTTAATGTGCGCGCTGAGATGATGGCCGATGAGGAGGGGCAATTACACGCTGATTTCTTGCAGGTTGGCGATGAGATGTGGCCTGGTTGGATGGCAGACCTGTTCATTCAGCAGGGTTTGCAAAAAGCCAGTGGTCGTAGCGGCATGAGCTTGGATCGTGCTCGTGTGGAGGGCAAAAAGCTGCATTTCGCTGTTTCGCCTTTGGGCGGGTGATGGCCGTTTGCATGGCGCTGTTTTAAGTGCCGTTCAGCAGACGTTTCATCTGGTTGAGCTCCGACT
Source organism: uncultured Gammaproteobacteria bacterium (assembly GCA_964615985.1). Taxonomy (GTDB): domain Bacteria; phylum Pseudomonadota; class Gammaproteobacteria; order JAUZRS01; family JAUZRS01; genus JAUZRS01. Next base: position 10,173 of record CAZTQX010000051.1, read on the forward strand.
CGGCAATGTTGAGTACTTCTAAGCTTTTTTGCGGCGCTAAGGTGCCCATAGCGAGTTTTTGAAAGGCGGGTAGGTCGATTAAACGAGGGTACTTACTTATTTGTGGAGTGCCGATGTAGCTGTGCAGTTGTGCCACTAAAACAATGTCGCAGTAATCAGGGCCGTTTTCTGAGTCTCGTTGCCAGTTTTCTGCCTCCTGGGCGACTTCGATCAGATCCGCATCGAAGTTCCATTTTTTCAATACCATTACACCCAAAGGCGCGCGCAGTTTTTTCAAACAGAGGTCAAGGTGGCTTTTTTCTGTGCTTAACTCGGGGTGTTTTTCGGCAAAATCGAGAATGGCGAGGCAGCCAATATCATGTGTTAAACCAGCCAGTAAGGCTCTGTTGGGGTCAATATTGAGCACTTGTTTGGCAATTACCGCACTGAGGATGGCGACTTGGGTGCTGTGGTGCCAGAGGGTAATCATGCGTTTTTTTAGCTGTGGTGAGCGGGTTTTGAACAGCCGTCGCATGGCCAGACTGGTCACTAAGTCACGGGTGAAATTGAGCCCCATACGAGTGATGGCATCGAGGCAGCTGTTGACATGCACGTTGCCTCGGTTGAGGACGCTGTTGGCAATTTCTAACAGGTGACCTGTGATGGCGGGATCGGCTTGGATCAATTTTGCAATCTGTTCTAGGCTGATGGTGGGGTTGTTGACGGCATTTCTGATTCGAATGGCCAAGGCAGGCAAGGAGGGTGTCTCTAAATCACCCCGCAAGTGGTGTTGGAAAAGAGCCTGAAACAGTGGGTTTTCCTGTTCTTCTTCTTGGCTGTTTTGGCGGACATCGACACTGACGGTTTCCATTGCGGTAGAGGGTTCAGGTTGTTGAATTTTTTCCAGTAGCAGCCTATCGATGTGGATGAGATGAACGTCTGAGAGGGTGGTTAAGTTGAGTTGGCGAGGTGGGTCATTGGCCAGTGCTTGATTGGCTGCGGAGGTATTGCCCATTAAATGGCTCTGGGTGTTATCCATTTCCTTCAAGAGTACTTCGCCGTCGAGCAGAAACAGCAGGTGTTGTGGTGAGTCCCCTTCAATGCGCAGTTGTTTGCCTGCGGGATATTCAATCAGCTTGCTCTGTTGCGTTAACGTTAGCAGAGACTGTTGATCCAGTGTTTTTAGGGGAGTGAGTTTGTGCAGAGTGTGTAGTGTGAGCTTAAACGCGGTCGCGGCTGCCATAGTGTCTCTTGCCTTTCTGAGAAGTTATCGACTCAGGTAAGAATTACAATATGTAAGCCACTTTTTTCGTTGTCTGTAGAAATAAACAGACGCTAGGCGCTGTCAGCTTCTTTTACCGTTTGAATGGGCAGGGGTTGTTCGTCTGTTTGATTTTTGAGTGTTAAGGCTTCGCGGTAAGCTTCCAGTGCTTCATTGTGCCGATTGTCTTCTGCTAAAGCCACGCCTAGGTTATGCCAGATATTGGCCTCTTTGGGTTTGATTTTTAGGGCGCGGCGGTGGGCTGTGATGGCCTCTTTAAACCGTTTCGCATGGCCGAGGGTAATGCCCATGCTGTCCCAGAAACGGTGGTTATTGGGTTGCAGTTTTAGACCGGTGCGATACGCGTTGATGGATTCGTTGTAACGCCGGATGTGGCGCAATGCATTGCCGAGTTTGTACCAAATAATCGCGTCATTGGGTTGCAGGTTGATGACTTTAATATAGGCATCGGCGGCAGCGGAGTGTCGCCCCGACTCCATTAAAGCGACGCCTAGGTTGTACCAGGCCTTATAATCTGTTTTGTTGTATTCCGTGGCTTTACGATGAGCCTCAATGGCCTCGGAATAGAGGCCAGAACGCCCCAGAGCGATGCCCAGATTATCCCAGGCTTTGGCGCTTTTTGGTGTTAATTGAGTTGCTTTTCGGTGGGCGGCAATGGCATCGGAAAGACGGTTGGCTTGTCCTAAGGCGATGCCCAAATTGATCCAAGAGCGAGCATCATTGGGTTTAAGTTGAGCTAAGTGACTGAGATCTTCCAGCGCGGGATCCCAGTTTTTTATGCCGTTTATGGCCATATCGAGACGCAAGCGTGCACGTTGCTGAAGTAGGTGGGTGTGTTGCGGGTTTTGGCGTAAACCGTTGCTCAGGGCGGTTTCTGCTTCCTCCAATCGCCCTTCCCGCCAGCAGCTGGAGGCGCGTTCCAAGAAGATGTCGAGATCTTGTACTACTTCTTGGATTTGGCGTACCAAACGGTAGTAGGGGCTGGCCAGCTGTAGGGAGTTGTCGTTTTCATCTACCAAAATTCGATTGTCTATTGCCAACAGTGGTTGGTAGGGGATCATTGCTGGAATTTTGACGTTGTGAATTTTGGGTAGGTGTTTTTGGATCCAACTCATGCGGCGTTGAAAGGGGCTGTTGGCACCGGTGTTCATGCTGGGCAGCGGTGAGAACATTAACATCATGGTGGGCATAAAGGGGTGTTGACTGAGGGAGTGATACATCCTCTGGATGCCATCGATGTTTTGCGCATGAAGGTCGGTGACCAAAACGGTTACATTGGCCAATAAATGGGTGGCGATGCCGTTGCCCAATTCGGAAAAACCGGTGCGAGAGTCGATCAAGACGTAATCGGGGCGGATTTCATCGACAATCTGACGGCGGAGTTGTTTGATTAAGCGTTCGTATTGTTCGCCAGGTTGATTGTAATTTTTGTTGAGCGTGTTGAGTATTTCCAAATAATAGGCTTCGCCGTAGCGTCCGGCAGGCATTATCCAGAGTTCACCTTTATCCCCTTGCTGGGCTTGGCAGCGATGGGTGTAGGCTTGTAAGGATTTGGGTGCACCTTGATGTTGGCCGATGTGCAGGTATTCGGCAATACCGCGCAGCAAAGAGGTCTCTTGAGCGTGCGGGTTGGCCGGTTTGAAAGCGGGAAAGTGATCCAGCCCTGGGGTGTCGAGATCCAGATCAATGACCAAAACCCGTTTGCCTCTGGCGGCTAGGGCGCGGGCGCAGTTTGCGAGGGCTAAGGTTCTGCCTATGCCGCCTTTGTAGGCGTAAAAAGCGATAAAATGACAATGTTTAATTGATGGCTTTTCCATGCCTCACCGCTCTGGTTGGTTGATAGGTTGCCACTGTGGTGATGCGAAGTGAAGCAGTCAGTGGCTTTTTTGACACATCTTAAGTGTGGCTTAAGTTCTATATTATCGGCACCACAGCGATGATTTTAACCCCGTTTGCTTACTTTCATCGGATCGATGGGGTTTATGGCCTATCTCCAATGCAGTATTCACCTTACCTTCCTTTCAAAGCTAGGCTAGGGACATATTTTTAGCGCGCTATTTTCTCTAAAAAATGCGGTTTTGACCTCATTTTGCGCTGTATTGTCCTCTTTTATAAAATTGTACAGGTGAGTCGTGGATTTTTTACCTATTTTTTTAAACATCAAAGCACAGCGGTGTTTGGTTGTCGGTGGTGGTAAGGTTGCTGCACGTAAGGTGTTGCTGTTGAAACAGGCGGGTGCACAGGTCTCTGTGGTATCGCCAGAACTGTGTCAAGAGGTTGCTCGTTCGGTAGCCGCTGGTGAAGTTGAGCACATCAATCGTCCTTTTGAAGATGATGACCTACAAGATCGAGTGTTGGTCGTCGCTGCCACCAGTGATACGCCACTTAATGAGCGTATTTCATCATTGTGCCGGAGGCAGAACACCCCTGTGAATGTGGTGGATAATCAGCCGTTGTGCAGCTTTATTATGCCGTCGATTATTGATCGTTCGCCGGTGCAGATCGCCATTTCGACGGGTGGGGCTTCGCCGGTTTTAGCGCGTATGTTGCGCACTCGATTAGAGAATTTAATCCCTGCTGCGTACGGTCGTTTGGCAACCTTGGTGGATGGTTTTCGTACCAAGGTGAAAGAGGCTTTTCCCAATGTGGAAAAGCGTCGCGCGTTTTGGGAGCGGACGTTGGAAGGCTCGGTGGCCGAGTTGGTGTTTGCCGGTCGTGACGGTGAGGCGCGAATGGCGTTGGAGCAGGCTGTTGCTCAACGAGAACAGATCGGCGCTGATGTTGGTGAGGTTTACTTGGTGGGAGCCGGTCCGGGTGATCCCGATTTGCTTTCGTTTCGAGCTTTACGCTTGATGCAGCAGGCGGACGTGGTGGTTTATGATCGTCTGGTGGCGGAACCCATTTTGGAGCTGGTGCGTCGAGATGCGGAACGGATTTATGCGGGCAAGGAGCGTGATAATCACTCCATTCCACAAGAGGGCATTAACTCTTTACTGGCGCGGTTGGCCAAAGAGGGCAAACGGGTGTTGCGTTTGAAAGGCGGTGACCCCTTTATCTTTGGTCGTGGTGGAGAGGAGATTGCCACCTTGATTGATGAAGGGGTGACGTTTCAGGTGGTGCCAGGCATCACCGCTGCATCGGGGTGTGCCACTTATGCCGGTATTCCTTTGACTCATCGTGATCACACACAAGCCTGTATTTTTGTCACTGGTAATTTGAAAGACGGCAGTGTTGATCTGAATTGGCCAATGCTCTCTCATGCCAATCAGACAGTGGTCTTTTATATGGGCTTGCATGGAGTGAAAATCATTTGTGAGCAGTTGATTGCTCATGGTCGGGATAAAACGACGCCTGCGGCGCTGGTACAGCAAGGCACCACACCGGATCAGCGCGTCTTTATTGGTGATTTGAGTAACCTTTCTGATCTGGTGGCGAAGAACAACGTTAAAGCACCGACTTTGATCATCGTTGGCGAAGTGGTACAACTGCACGAAAAGTTGAGCTGGTTTAAGCCTGGCGATGCGGTGCAGGCGGAAGCGATCAATCTGTTGGGCGGTATGGATGGACAGAGTTTGGATTCTCGTCGGTAGATTTTAGCCCATATCTTGCTATTCCTAGTGTGTACGCCATTTGGAGAGCAAGATGACCCCCATAATTTCTGCTGTCTCATCGACAGCAACCCCCTTCCTTAACGAGATAAACAATGAAATAGAGGTTACTGATGGCGCAGAAAGGGGCATAGTCGCCCCTTTTTTTGAACTATTACAGACTTTGGATAGCAGCGTAAATTTGGACAGCAATGTAAAAAAGCCGGTCAGTGCCAATGCGTTGTTGGTTTCTTTGCCGGAATCTGAACCCCCCGTCTTGCCTTTGCCGCAGATGCCTGTGGTAGCTGTGCCTTACGAAGATCTTGTTTTTGCTTCGGTAGAGGAGCCGATTTTATTGGCACAGAAACCGGTTAACACCTCTGTGGTGGGTCTTGTTACTCAGCAGTTTACCCCGTTGGATTCGGTGGCCGCATTGCCAAGTGTTTTGTTTGGAGAGGGCGGTGATCGTATTGTAAAGAGTGATCTCTCGGTTTCAGAGCCCACTATTATGGGGGCTCGTCTTGCTGTGCCGGTGTCGAGCCCCAGCTGGGGTGCCATGTTGGGTCAGCGTTTGCAGTTGGCGATGCAGCAGCAGACAAACAGCATTCAAATTCGTCTTGATCCGCCGGAACTGGGGCAGTTGGATGTGCAGATTCAGGTGGATGATTCTGGTACTCAGGTGATTTTTCATACCGAACAACGTGAAGTGAAAGAGGCTTTGGAGCGCGCTTTTCCTCGTTTGCATGAAATGTTGTCAATGGATAAGGAGTCAGGTTTGGGGTTTCAATTTGGCTCTCAGCACGCCTTTCAATCCAATGGCTCGGGAGAGGGGGGGGATCGGGACGTGGATGCGGGGGAGGCTGAATTAGTGCAGGTAGAGGGTGAGGGTGTACACGGTCAGGGGCTGAAAAGTGCCGCTTTATTGAGCGCCATTGATTTTTACGTTTAAGTTCTCGTTTTAAGAAACCTCGTTTGGTTGCTGTCGAAGGCAATGAACGAGGTTTTTTTTCGTCCAAATTTTGTGTGTGGGCTGATGATGAGACGTCAATAAACGGTGCTGGTCTTTATTACCTTGCGCAACCAATTGAAAAATATGATTTATTTTTTTTGGCATTTTATTTGCTTTACATGTTTTGGGTGTTTTAAAAATATAGAAGGTGGCCAGCATGGCGGATGAAAAAGAGAGTGATGATGAAAGCTCGTTTGATTTTAAAAAGATTAAGGTT
>CAZTQX010000052.1:0-15460 GCA_964615985.1 uncultured Gammaproteobacteria bacterium
GCTTGCGCTTTGCGATTCGTGAAGGTGGACGTACTGTTGGCGCAGGTGTTGTCGCTAAGATCTTTGAGTAAAAATTAAGCGGTTTTAGTGCAGCAAGCTGTTGCTTGTTGCCGTATGTTGTTACAGGCCAGTGGCTCAATTGGCAGAGCAGCGGTCTCCAAAACCGCAGGTTGGGGGTTCGAGTCCCTCCTGGCCTGCCATTTTTTTATGGCGGGTAAAACCGGTTCCTGATGGGAAGGTTATGTGATGGTCGCAAAAACCGAAGTGCGGGAATCCAGAGGTGATGGGGTAAAGCTCTTTTTAGCTGCGGCAATTTTAATTGCTGGAGTTGTGGGGTTTTATTACTTTTCTGAAGAGTCCCAGTTGTTTCGTGTGTTAGGTCTTTTGATGCTCATGGCAGCTTCGGTTGCTGTGGTTTATCAAACTGCAATGGGGCAGGGTGCCTGGAAGTTTATGCAGGATGCCCGTACTGAAGTGCATAAGGTTGTTTGGCCTACACGTCAGGAAACGCTGCAAACCACATTGATCGTTTTGGTCGTTGTGATTTTGGTGGCGTTCTTTTTGTGGCTTTTGGATATGTTCCTCTCTTGGGCGTATCAATTGCTGACCAGCGCTGGAGGCTAATATGTCATCAATGAGCTGGTATGTGGTGCATGCTTTTTCCGGTTTTGAAAACTCCGTCAAGCGCTCTCTAGAAGAGCGTATTGAACGTTTTGGTTTGCAAGATTGTTTTGATGAAATTATGATCCCCACCGAAGAGGTGGTTGAGATTCGTAATGGTCAAAAACGTCGTTCAGAACGTAAGTTTTTTCCTGGTTACGTTTTGGTTCGAATGGAGCTTAATGATGAGACTTGGCATTTGGTGAAAGATGTGCCGCGTGTGTTGGGTTTCATCGGTGGTACGGCAGATAAACCAGCGCCTATCAGTGATCGTGAAGTGGATAATATTCTACAACGCGTGCAAGAGGGTATTGAGAAGCCGAAGCCGAAAGTGCTGTTTGAGGCAGGTGAGGTGGTTCGAGTCATTGATGGACCCTTTAACGACTTTAACGGTGTGGTGGAAGAGGTTGATTTTGAGAAAAATAGCCTTTTGGTGGCGGTGCAGATCTTTGGCCGTTCCACTCCTGTTGAGCTTGAGTTTGGTCAGGTCGAGAAATCATAAGATTTGCTTTTATTAAAAAAATACGGGGAGCCTCGCGGCGATTGCACCCGTAGGAGTTGTGAGTTATGGCTAAAAAAGTTGAAGCGTACATCAAGCTGCAAGTAGCGGCGGGTGCCGCTAACCCCAGTCCTCCCGTTGGCCCTGCTTTGGGTCAGCACGGCGTTAACATCATGGAGTTTTGTAAGGCATTCAATGCTAAAACTCAAGGTGTTGAGAAAGGTCTGCCTATTCCGGTTGTGATCACTGTTTATGGTGACCGTAGCTTTACCTTTATTACCAAGACTCCACCTGCTTCAGTGTTACTGAAAAAAGCGGCGGGTATTAAGTCTGGTAGTGGTACGCCGAACAGCAAAAAAGTCGGTACGGTTACTCGTGCGCAGTTGGAAGAAATTGCCAACACCAAAGAAGCGGACATGAGTGCTGCCTCTTTGGATGCGGCTGTTCGTACTATTGCGGGCACCGCTCGTAGTATGGGTCTGGATGTGGAGGGTTAGTAAATGGCTAAATTAAGCAAACGTATGAAAGCGAACCGCGAAAAACTGGATCCTAGCAAAGAATATGCGATTGATGATGCGCTGGCTCTGTTGAAAGAGATGGCGACTTTGAAGTTTGAAGAGTCCATCGATGTGGCGGTGAACTTGGGTGTTGATCCGCGTAAATCGGATCAAGTCGTGCGCAGTTCCACCGTGTTGCCCAACGGCACCGGTAAGACCGTTCGTGTGGCGGTCTTCACCCAAGGCGCTAACGTTGAAAAAGCCACCGAAGCCGGTGCTGACGTGGTGGGTATGGAAGATTTGGCAGAGCAGCTCAAAGGCGGTGATTTGGCCTTTGATGTAGTGATCGCCTCTCCTGATGCCATGCGTGTTGTCGGTCAACTGGGCCCTTTGCTTGGTCCTCGTGGCCTGATGCCCAACCCGAAAGTGGGTACCGTGGCAGTTGATGTGGCGGCGGCGGTGAAAAACGCCAAATCAGGTCAAGTGCGCTATCGCACTGACAAAAATGGCATCATTCATTGCTCTATTGGCAAATCCGGTTTTGAGGTTGCAGCGTTGCGCGGCAACTTAGAAGCTTTGATGGCTGATCTGAATAAGCTTAAACCTTCTTCCGCCAAAGGCGTGTATACCAAGAAGATCACGCTTTCCAGCACCATGGGTGCGGGAATTGTTGTTGAGCAGTCCAGCTTAGATTAAGCGATCTGTACAGACTTTGTTGTGTTTTGGCTCCTGGCCGATTCACGTTAAAGACCGCAGGTGCCTTTCGGGGCTTAATTACCTGCGCAAACGGTGAATGAACTGTCGATTTTTGGCAGGGGCTAACCGTTTTTTGGGGTAGGTGGTGCAGTTTGGCCACTTGCTAAGGCTAACATGCGAAACAGTTTCTGTTTCCTAGTTAGGAGGTGCTATGGCACTTACTCTCGATCAAAAGAAAGCGGTTGTGGCCGAAGTGGCTGAAGTTGCATCTTCAGCTCACTCTGCGGTGGCGGCTGAGTATCGTGGTCTGACTGTCGGTCAGCTGACCGAACTGCGCATTAAAGCCCGTGAAAGCGGTGTTTATTTGCGTGTGGTGAAAAATTCCTTGGCACGTCGTGCCATGGCTGACACCGAGTTCGCATGCATGAGCGACGGTATGACAGGTCCATTGATGCTGGCCTTCTCTGTAGAAGACCCAGGTTCCGCTGCCCGGATATTGAGGGACTATGCTAAGGAAAATAAAAAGCTGATCATTAAATTGGCCGCCGTTGGCGGGCAAGTGATTGATCCTTCTGATATTGGTCGTCTGGCGAATCTGCCGACCCGTGACGAAGCGATTGCTCAATTGATGTCAGTAATGAAAGCACCGTTTGATAAATTTGCTCGTACTCTTAACGAAGTACCTGGCAAGTTGGTGCGTACCTTGGCAGCAGTCCAAGATAGCAAGGGCGAATAAAAGCATTGGTTTGGCAACCCTTTAGGGTTGCTATGAAGTCGATTACAACTTTGAGGAGGCTATGATGGCCGTTTCTAAAGAAGATATTCTGGATACTATTTCCAACATGACCGTAATGGAAGTCGTTGACTTGATTTCCGCTATGGAAGAAAAATTTGGTGTGACCGCAGCTACTGCGGTTGCTGCAGCTCCCGCTGCGGCTGAAGGCGCTGCTGCTGCTGAACAGACCGAATTTGATGTGATCTTGACAAGCTTTGGTGCTAACAAAGTTTCTGTCATTAAAGCAGTGCGTGCTTTGACCGGCTTGGGCTTGAAAGAAGCCAAAGGCGTTGTTGAAAGTGCTCCTGCTCCTCTGAAAGAAGCCGTTTCTAAAGACGAAGCTGAAGACGTCAAGAAACAGCTAGAAGAGGCAGGTGCTAGCGTCGAAATCAAATAACGACGTTGCTGCACTGGTCATTGCGACCTAGGTAAGGCCGACGACGCTTTTGTGTCGCCGGCCTTTGCCTGCTTATAGAAATTGTTTTTTATTATGTTTATCCCGGTAGCTGCTTTAGTTTGAGCGAAGAGGAACCTCGATGGCCTATTCTTTTACAGAAAAGAAACGTATCCGCAAGGATTTTGGGAAGCGCCCTTCTATGTTGGAAGCGCCTTACCTCCTGCAAACACAGAAAGACTCTTATCGCAATTTTTTGCAATTAGACCGAAAACCTGAGCAGCGTCAAGATGTGGGTTTGCACGGTGCGTTTAACTCTGTGTTACCGATTATCAGTTATTCCGGCAATGTGGAGCTGCAGTACGTCAGTTATCGCTTAGGCCGTCCCGCTTTTGATGAGCGCGAGTGTCGTCTGCGCGGCATGACCTACGCAGCCCCCCTGAGGGTGTTGGTGCGTTTGGTTATTTTTGATAAAACTGCTCCAGCCAGCAGCAAGGTTGTCAAAGATATTAAAGAGCAGGAAGTCTACATGGGTGAATTGCCACTCATGACCGAGAACGGTGCCTTTATTATTAACGGTACCGAGCGCGTGATTGTTTCGCAGTTGCACCGTTCTCCTGGGGTCTTTTTCGATCACGATAAGGGTAAAACTCACTCGTCGGGTAAGTTGCTGTTTTCCGCACGGGTGATTCCTTATCGTGGTTCGTGGTTGGATTTTGAGTTTGATCCCAAAGATTGCATCTACACCCGGATTGATCGTCGCCGCAAATTGCCTGCGACGGTGCTGTTGCGTGCCTTGGGTTACGGCACTCAAGAAATTTTGGATATTTTCTTTGAGACCAATACCTTCCATTTCCATGGCGACACGGCCGAGCTGGAGCTGGTTCCAGAACGCCTGCGTGGTGAGACTGCCCTGTTTGATATCAAGGTGGACGGTGAAGTGCTGGTTGAGATGGGGCGGCGCATTACCGCTCGTCACACGAAAAAATTAGAGCAAGCCGGTATCACAACCCTCGAAGTACCAATGGACTACTTGGTAGGCAAAGTGATGGCGCACGAGGTGGTGGATTCCGCCACCGGCGAAGTGCTGGCCAATGCCAATGATGAGTTGACCTTGGAGTTGGTCGAGTCGTTATTCGAAGCCAACGTCAAAGATTGTCGGGTGCTTTACACCAACGATCTGGATCGGGGTGCTTATGTTTCTAGCACCTTGGCCATCGACAGCAGCACCACCGCGCTGGAAGCGCAGGTTGAAATTTATCGCATGATGCGCCCAGGCGAGCCGCCCACCAAAGAGGCGACTCAGAACCTGTTTAACAACCTCTTTTTCACCAGTGATCGTTATGATCTTTCCGCTGTGGGACGGATGAAATTTAACCGTCGTGTCGGTCGTGATGAGGTGGTGGGCGAAGGCACTCTCTCCAAAGAAGATATTTTAGAAGTGCTGAAAACCCTGATCGACATTCGTAACGGCAACGGTACTGTGGATGACATCGATCATCTTGGTAATCGCCGTATTCGTTGTGTCGGTGAGATGGCCGAGAACGTTTTCCGCGTTGGTCTGGTGCGGGTTGAACGGGCGGTGCGTGAGCGTCTCTCGATGGTGGAATCAGAAGGTTTGATGCCCCAAGACATCATCAACGCCAAGCCGGTTGCCGCAGCGGTGAAAGAGTTCTTTGGCTCGTCACAGCTTTCGCAGTTTATGGATCAAAACAACCCGCTCTCTGAAGTGACTCACAAACGTCGTATTTCGGCTCTGGGTCCGGGTGGTTTGACCCGTGAACGTGCTGGTTTTGAAGTGCGTGATGTGCATCCGACCCATTACGGTCGGGTTTGCCCGATTGAAACGCCAGAGGGGCCAAACATTGGTCTGATTAACTCTTTGGCGATTTACGCACGCACCAATTCATACGGTTTCTTGGAGACACCGTATCGCAAAATTGAAGAAGGTAAGTTGGTCGATAAGATCGAATATCTATCGGCCATTGAAGAGGGTGATTTTGTTATTGCTCAGGCCAACGCCTCGATTGATGAGAGCGGTGCTTTGGTTGATGAGCTGGTTTCATGTCGGCACAAAAACGAATTTGCTCTTTCGACGCCCGATGAAGTGGAGTACATCGACGTTTCACCAAAACAGATTGTTTCGGTGGCGGCTTCAATGATTCCTTTCCTAGAGCACGATGATGCTAACCGTGCTTTGATGGGATCAAACATGCAGCGTCAAGCAGTGCCGACGTTGCGAGCGCAAAAGCCGTTGGTTGGAACCGGCATGGAGCGCAAAGTGGCGGTGGATTCCGGAGCCACGGTTTCTGCTAAACGCGGTGGTGTGGTGGACTCTGTTGATGCAGCACGGGTTGTGGTGCGCGTCAATGACGATGAGGCCGGTGGCGAAGCGGGTGGGGTGGATATCTACAATTTCACCAAATACACCCGTTCAAATCAAAATACCTGCATCAATCAGCGTCCTCTGGTCAAGCCAGGTGACGTGATTGTGCGTGGCGATGTACTGGCCGATGGTCCTTCCACGGATCTGGGTGAGTTGGCTTTGGGGCAGAACATGCTCGTGGCCTTTATGCCTTGGAATGGTTATAACTTTGAAGATTCGATTCTGATCTCAGAGCGAGTGGTGCAAGAAGATCGCTTCACCACCATTCACATCGAAGAGTTGAGCTGTGTGGCGCGGGACACCAAGCTGGGGCCAGAAGAGGTCACGGCGGATATTCCCAATGTCAATGAAGGTTTGCTCTCCAAATTGGATGAGACCGGTGTGGTTTTTGTCGGTGCTGAAGTGAAGCCGGGAGATATCTTGGTTGGTAAGGTGACCCCGAAAGGCGAAACCCAGCTGATCCCAGAAGAGAAGTTGCTGCGTGCCATCTTTGGTGAGAAAGCATCCGATGTGAAAGACACTTCTCTGCGTGTGCCCTCCGGTATGGATGGTACCGTGATTGATGTGCGGGTTTTCACTCGGGATGGGGTGGAAAAAGACGCTCGCGCCCTTTCCATTGAGAAAGATGAGTTGAAACAAGCACGCAAAGATCTTGAAGATCAGATGCGTATTGTTGAGCATGATATTTACGCTCGTGCCGAGAAGATTCTGCTGGGTCAAATTGCGGACAAAGGCCCGAACAATTTGCTCAAAGGCAGCGAAGTGAACGCCGAGTATCTGGCCGGTGTCGAGAAAGCGGCATGGTTAGGCATCTCCTTGCGTGATGATGACGCCAGCACCGCACTGGAAGCCATTGCCGCGCAGTTGCAGCAGCAGCGTGAGATGGTGGAAGATAAATACAAAGAACAGAAACAGAAAATCACTCAGGGCGATGATCTTGCGCCAGGTGTGCTGAAGATGGTCAAGGTTTACTTGGCTGTGAAACGTCGTCTGCAACCAGGCGATAAGATGGCGGGTCGTCACGGTAACAAAGGTGTTATCTCGATGATCAAGCCAGTGGAAGATATGCCTTACACCGAAGATGGCAATCCAGTGGACATTGTTTTGAATCCTCTGGGTGTTCCCTCGCGGATGAACGTCGGCCAAATTTTGGAGACTCATCTGGGTTGGGCAGCCAAAGGCATTGGTAAACGCATTGGTAAAATGTTGGATGCCCAGCGTGAAATTGCCGAGGTACGTGAGTTCTTGGGTAAAGTCTACAACCATGACGATCGTCCCCGTGAAGATCTAGATTCGTTCAGTGATGCGGAGATTGTGGAGTTGGCGGGTAATCTGCGTGCCGGTGTGCCGATGGCTACACCGGTCTTTGATGGTGCTGCTGAATCTGAGATTCGCCAGATGCTGAGATTGGCCGAACTGCCGGAATCGGGTCAGACCACGTTGTATGACGGTCGTACCGGCGATGCTTTTGATCGTCAGGTGACAGTGGGTTACATGTATGTGATCAAACTGAATCACTTAGTGGATGACAAAATGCACGCCCGTTCAACCGGCCCTTACAGCTTGGTGACCCAGCAACCGCTGGGTGGTAAAGCTCAGTTTGGTGGCCAGCGCTTTGGTGAGATGGAGGTCTGGGCGCTGGAAGCGTACGGTGCTGCTTACACCTTGCAGGAGATGCTGACGGTCAAATCCGATGACGTGAATGGTCGTAACAAGATGTATAAAAACATCGTTGATGGCGATCATCGTATGGAAGCGGGTATGCCGGAGTCTTTCAACGTACTGCTGAAAGAGATTCGTTCACTGGGGATTAACATCGAATTGGATCAGGACTGAGTTAAGTCGCTGAACTGAATCGTAGGAGAGAACATGAAAGACTTACTGAACTTGCTCAAACCGCAGGGACCGTCGGATGACTTTGATGGCATCCGCATTACTTTGGCTTCACCGGACATCATTCGTTCATGGTCGTACGGGGAAGTTAAAAAGCCTGAGACCATCAACTACCGTACCTTTAAGCCGGAACGGGACGGTCTGTTTTGCGCCAAAATTTTTGGCCCGATCAAAGATTACGAATGTCTCTGTGGCAAATACAAGCGTCTTAAACATCGCGGTGTGGTGTGTGAAAAGTGTGGCGTTGAAGTCACCCTGACCAAAGTACGTCGTGACCGCATGGGTCACATCGACTTGGCCAGCCCAGTGGCGCATATTTGGTTTTTGAAATCACTGCCTTCTCGTATCGGTCTGTTATTGGACATGACTCTGCGTGAAGTGGAACGCATTCTCTATTTTGAAGCCTTTGTGGTCGTCGATCCTGGTATGACGGAGATGGAAACCGGTCAGCTGCTCAATGATGAGCAGTATCTGGAAGCCATTGAAGAGCATGGCAATGATTTTGATGCGCGTATGGGAGCTGAAGCGGTTCATGATCTGCTGAAACAGGTTGATCTGAATAACGATGCTCGTCAGTTGCGTGAAGAGATCGATGCCACCGGTTCAGAGACCAAACTAAAACGTCTTACCAAGCGTTTAAAGTTGGTGGAATCTTTCCTAGCGTCAGGCAACAATCCCGAATGGATGGTGATGACGGTGCTGCCGGTGTTGCCACCGGATTTGCGTCCACTGGTGCCACTGGATGGCGGCCGTTTTGCAACCTCTGATCTGAACGACCTCTATCGTCGGGTGATCAACCGTAACAATCGTTTGCGTCGTCTGCTGGAGCTGAATGCACCAGACATCATCGTGCGTAACGAAAAACGCATGTTGCAAGAGTCTGTGGATGCGCTGCTCGACAACGGTCGTCGTGGTCGTGCCATCACTGGCAGTAACAAGCGTCCGCTGAAATCGTTGGCGGATATGATCAAGGGTAAGCAGGGTCGTTTCCGACAGAACTTGTTGGGTAAACGGGTCGATTACTCCGGTCGTTCGGTGATTGTGGTGGGGCCAACTCTGCGTCTGCATCAATGCGGTCTGCCTAAGAAAATGGCTCTGGAGCTGTTCAAACCCTTTATCTTCAGCAAATTACAGCTGCGTGGTCTGGCGACCACCATTAAAGCTGCCAAGAAGTTGGTGGATAAAGAAGGTGCGGAGGTTTGGGATATTCTTGAGGATGTGATCCGTGAGCATCCGGTGATGCTGAACCGTGCGCCAACTCTGCATAGATTGGGCATTCAAGCTTTTGAGCCGCTGCTGATTGAAGGTAAAGCGATTCAGCTGCATCCGCTGGTCTGTGCGGCGTTCAACGCCGATTTTGATGGCGATCAAATGGCGGTGCATGTGCCGCTTTCCATTGAAGCGCAGCTGGAAGCGCGCGCTTTGATGATGTCCACCAATAATATTCTCTCGCCTGCGAACGGTGAGCCGATCATTGTTCCCTCGCAAGATATTGTCTTGGGGCTCTATTACATCACTCGTGAGCGGATTAACGCCAAGGGTGAGGGCATGGTCTTCTCTGATGTATCTGAAGCCTTGCGTGCTTATGGTGCTGGCGATGCACACATTCAAGCGCAGATTGAAGTGCGCATTATGGATCATGCGGTAGATGAAAATGGCGAGTGGACTCGGGTGCGTCGTCGGGTTAAGACCACCGTGGGCCGTGCGATTCTCTCTGAGATTCTGCCCTTGGGTCTGGCCTTTGAAGTCGTTGATCGCGATTTGACCAAGAAGGCAATTTCGAATTTGATCAACGTCTGTTATCGGCAGGTGGGTCTGAAAGAGACGGTGATTTTTGCCGATCAGCTGATGTACACCGGTTTCAAATACGCCACCTTGGCGGGTGTCTCCATCGGTATCGAAGATATGATGGTGCCGGAAAGTAAGGTCGACATTATCTCCTCTGCGGAAGCGGAAGTGAAAGAGATTCAATCTCAATACGCTTCGGGTCTGGTGACCGATGGTGAGCGTTACAACAAAGTGGTTGATATTTGGTCGCATGCCAACGATCAGGTGGCGCAGGCGATGATGGATCGACTCGGTTCCGAAGAGGTGGTGGATCGCCACGGCAATACGGTCAAACAGACCTCGTTTAATTCGATTTATATGATGGCCGATTCCGGTGCTCGTGGTTCTGCCGCGCAGATTCGCCAATTGGCGGGGATGCGGGGTTTGATGGCCAAGCCGGATGGTTCGATCATCGAAACGCCAATCACCGCCAACTTCCGTGAAGGTCTGAACGTCCTGCAATACTTCATTTCCACTCACGGCGCGCGTAAAGGTTTGGCGGATACGGCCTTGAAAACCGCCAACTCCGGTTACCTGACTCGTCGTCTGGTGGATGTGGGGCAGGATCTGGTGGTGACCGAGGTGAATTGTGGTACCTCACGTGGCGTGACCATGACACCGGTGATTGAAGGTGGAGACGTGGTTGAAGCCTTGGGTGTACGAGTCTTGGGTCGTGTTACCGCAGAACATGTTTACAAGTCAGACAGCGATGAGCTGCTGATTGAAGCAGGAACCTTCTTGGATGAGGCGTGGATTGAACGCCTCGAAGAGTTGGGTATTGATGAGATTTTGGTGCGTTCGGCAATGACCTGTGAGACCCGTTATGGGGTCTGCTCTAATTGTTACGGGCGTGATTTGGCGCGCGGCCATCTGATTAATATCGGTGAAGCGGTGGGTGTCGTAGCGGCACAGTCCATCGGTGAGCCAGGTACTCAGCTGACCATGCGTACTTTCCATATTGGTGGTGCGGCCAGTCGTTCTGTGGCGGCCAACAGCGTTGATATCAAGAGTGATGGCCAAGTTCGTTTCCATAACATCAAAGTGGTGGAGAACAAGGCGGGTAACTACGTTGCGGTCTCTCGTTCCGGTGAAATTGGTTTGATTGATGGTAACGGTCGTGAACGCGAGCGTTACAAGGTGCCTTATGGTGCGGTGATTACCGTTGCCGAGGGTTCGCCCGCTAAAGCGGGTCAAGTGTTGGCCACTTGGGATCCGCATACTCACCCTGTGATCACCGAGGTGGAGGGTATCGTCCAGTTCAGTGATTTTGTGCAGGGTGTGACCGTGGAGATGCAGACCGATGATATTACTGGCCTCTCCTCGATGGTCATTACCGATCCAAAGCAGCGTGGCAGCATGGGTAAAGACATGCGGCCGATGGTCAAGTTGCTGGATGAGGCGGGTAAAGATCTCTGTATCGCGGGCAGTGAGATTCCAGCGCATTATTACCTTCCTCAAGGGGCGATCATTAACCTCTCTGATGGCGCGAAAGTGGAGGTGGGAGATGTGGTTGCTCGTATTCCACAAGCCTCCTCTAAGACTCGTGATATTACCGGTGGTCTGCCACGAGTGGCGGATTTGTTTGAAGCGCGTAAACCAAAAGAGCCTGCTATTTTGGCTGAGAAGACCGGTATTATCGGTTTTGGTAAGGAGACCAAGGGTAAGCAGCGCTTGGTGATTACCGAGGAAGGTGGTGAGCGCTACGAGGAGCTGATTCCTAAGTGGCGTAACGTCAACACCTTTGAGGGTGAGCAGGTTGAGCGGGGTGAGGTGGTTGCCGATGGTGAGCCTAATCCGCATGACATCTTGCGTTTGTTGGGTGTGAAGGCCTTGGCTGCCTACATGGTGAAAGAGATTCAAGATGTCTATCGCTTGCAAGGGGTGGGTATCAACGACAAACACATTGAAGTGATTGTGCGTCAGATGTTGCGTAAAGTTGAAATCACCAGTCCAGGCGACAGCTTGATGCTCAAAGGTGAGCAGCTGGAAAAAGCGCAGGTTTTGGATGTCAATGAACAGTTGTCGAAAGACGGTAAGCAGCCTGCGACGTATGAGAACTTGCTGTTGGGGATTACCAAAGCCTCTTTGGTAACGGAGTCCTTTATTTCGGCGGCTTCCTTCCAGGAGACCACGCGTGTCTTGACCGAATCATCGGTTCGGGGTGCCAAAGACAGTCTGCGTGGTTTGAAAGAAAATGTGATTGTTGGTCGTTTGATTCCTGCTGGTACCGGTTTGGCGTACCATGCAGAACGACTGCGGAAACGTAAAAGTAAAAATTTGACGGCCAATGAGGCCTTTGGTTTGGACAAAGAACCTGAGGTAGCAGTGCCTGAAATAGCAACACTGCCTGTGGAAGGCTCACAGGATTCGGTGTAAATGTGCTTGACAGAGCACAGATGCTTGACAGGGGGCTAACAGCTCCCTAAAATTGCGCCTCTTTTGCAGCAGAGCTGATTTTTCCGCTCTGCTGTCTATTTTGTGCGTTTGAATAATTCATACGATGTTCTACGGGTCGGTAGGTGTCGTTTTATACGACCGTTGCGTGGCGGATTAATTGCCGTTGCTCATCCGGTCACGGTAACGGTTGGAGAAGTTTTTTATGACAACGATTAACCAGCTGGTGCGTAACCCGCGCAAGCGCAAGACAGTTAAAAGTAATGTTCCTGCGTTGGAGGCTTGCCCTCAACGACGCGGTGTTTGTACTCGTGTTTACACCACGACCCCGAAAAAACCAAACTCAGCCATGCGTAAGGTGGCTCGGGTGCGTTTGACGAACGGTTTTGAAGTCACCTCCTACATTGGTGGTGAAGGTCATAACCTGCAAGAGCATAACGTGGTTTTGATTCGTGGCGGTCGTGTGAAAGATTTGCCTGGTGTTCGTTATCACACCGTTCGTGGTAGCTTGGATACGCAAGGTGTTGATGGTCGTCGTAAAGGTCGTTCTAAATACGGCACTAAGCGTCCAAAGAAATAAGGGTTTATTGAGATGTCCAGAAGAAGAGAGATAGCAAAACGTCAAGTACTGCCCGATCCTAAGTTCGGCAGTGAGCGTCTGACCAAGTTCGTTAACATGATCATGCAGAGCGGTAAAAAATCCGTTGCTGAGCGTATTATGTACGGTGCCTTGGATGTGGTTGTTGAAAAAGGCAAGGGTGATGCTCTGGAAGTGCTGGAAAATGCACTCACCAACGTCAGCCCTTCGGTGGAAGTGAAATCTCGCCGTGTGGGTGGTGCGACCTATCAGGTGCCTGTTGAAGTGCGTCCTGTGCGTCGTAGTGCGCTGGCCATGCGTTGGATCATTGACGCGGCTCGCAAACGTGGTGAAAAATCCATGACCCGTAAATTGGCAGGTGAGTTGATGGATGCGGCTGAGAAGCGCGGTTCTGCGGTTAAGAAACGTGAAGACACTCACCGTATGGCTGATGCGAACAAGGCTTTTGCTCACTACCGCTGGTAGTGTGAGTTAGTCATCCGTGGCACGCACAACTCCTATTGAGCGTTATCGTAATGTCGGTATCATGGCTCACATTGATGCCGGTAAAACGACCACCACGGAACGAATTCTGTATTACACCGGTGTTTCTCATAAGATCGGTGAGGTGCATGATGGTGCTGCCACCATGGACTGGATGGAGCAGGAGCAAGAGCGGGGTATTACCATTACCTCTGCGGCGACCACCTGTTTCTGGTCTGGCATGGGGCAGCAGTACCCTCAGCACCGTATTAATATTATTGACACCCCTGGACACGTAGATTTCACCATTGAGGTGGAGCGTTCGCTGCGAGTTTTGGATGGTGCGGTGGCGGTTTTTTGCGCCGTGGGTGGTGTTGAGCCACAATCTGAAACCGTCTGGCGGCAAGCGGATAAGTATCGGGTGCCGCGTTTGGCTTTTGTTAACAAGATGGATCGTACCGGCGCTGACTTTTTGCGCGTGGTCGAACAGATTGAAAGCCGTCTGGGTGCCACTCCCGTTGTGATTCAGCTGCCAATTGGCAGCGAAGAAGATTTTCGCGGTGTGATTGATCTGGTGGCGATGCGGGCGATCTATTGGGACGATGCGTCTCAAGGGATGAAGTACGACACCGCTGATATTCCTGAGGAATATCTGGATGATGCCAAGCAGTGGCGCGAGACGATGCTGGAGTCGGCGGCAGAAGCTAACGAAGAACTGATGGATCGTTATTTGGAAGAGGCTGATCTCTCTACCGAAGAGGTCTATGCAGGTTTGCGTTTACGGACGTTGGCCAATGAAATCGTACCTATCATGTCTGGTTCGGCCTTTAAAAATAAGGGTGTGCAGGCGGTCTTGGATGCGGTTGTTGAACTGCTGCCTTCGCCGTTGGATGTGTCGGCCATTGTGGGGTATGCGGAATCTTCGACTGAGCAGGAAGTGGTGCGTCATCCTCGTGATGATGAACCGTTTGCTGCTTTGGCGTTTAAGATTGCCACCGATCCCTATGTGGGTACCTTGACTTTCTTTCGGGTCTACTCGGGGACGTTGGAAGCAGGTAAGGTGGTTTATAATCCGCGTCGTGGTCGTCGTGAGCGGGTTGGTCGAATTTTGCAGATGCACGCCAACTCTCGTGAAGAGGTGAAATTGGTGCGTACCGGCGACATTGTTGCGGCGGTGGGTCTGAAAGAGATGGTGACCGGTGACACGCTGTGTGATCAGGCTCATCCTCTGACTTTGGAGAAGATGGTTTTTCCAGAGCCGGTGATTGCCGTGGCAGTGGAGCCACGCAGCTTGGCGGATCAAGAGAAGATGGGCCTGGCGTTGGCGAAACTGGCGCAAGAAGACCCTTCTTTTCGGGTGCGCACCGATGAGGAGTCGGGGCAGATCTTGATTTCCGGTATGGGTGAACTGCATTTAGATATCATCGTTGAGCGGATGCGACGTGAATTCGCGGTGGAGGCCAATGTCGGTAAGCCACAAGTCTCTTATCGTGAAACGGTCTCCAATACATCGCAGGCTGAAGCCAAGTTCGAGCGCGAATTGGCAGGGCGAGGGCAGTATGCTCACGTCTGTCTTCGCCTTCAGCCCACAGAGCGTGGTGCTGGTTATGAATTTGAAAGTACCTTGGCTGATGGTGTGGTGCCGCGTGAGTACGTTGCCGCTGTGGACAAAGGCATTCAGGATCAGATGAAAGGTGGCGTGTTGGCCGGTTATCCGATGGTGGATATTAAGGCGACCCTTTATGATGGTTCTTATCACGAAGTGGATTCCAACGAGATGGCATTTCAGATTGCCGCTTCGATGGCGTTTCGTGATGCGGCTTTGGCGGCTGCCCCCGCGCTGTTGGAACCGATGATGAAAGTCGAGGTGGTGACACCAGAAGTGTATATGGGTGATGTGATGGGGGATCTAAGTCGTCGTCGTGGCCTGATGCAGGGAATGGATGATGTGCCTGCGGGTAAGGTGGTTCGAGCGGAGGTGCCGTTGGCAGAGATGTTTGGTTACTCCACCGATCTGCGTTCTACCACTCAGGGGCGCGCCACCTATTCGATGGAGTTTGAACAGTATGCAGCAGCGTCGGCAAAGGTCGCCGCCGCGGTGATTAACAGAACATTTTAATTGAATTTTACGTTATTTGATGAGGTAGTAAGCCGTGTCCAAGGAAAAATTTGAACGTACAAAGCCGCATGTAAATGTGGGAACCATCGGTCACGTTGATCATGGCAAAACCACATTGACCGCTGCGTTGACAAAAGTAAGTGCGGAAGCGATGGGCAGTGAATTCAAAGACTACGGTGACATTGATAATGCACCGGAAGAACGTGAACGTGGCATCACCATCGCCACCGCTCACGTTGAGTATGAAACTGAAAATCGTC
>CAZTQX010000053.1:0-14674 GCA_964615985.1 uncultured Gammaproteobacteria bacterium
GGAGCGGCATTATAAGCGGGTTGGTTGTTTTTGTCCTGTTTTTGGGACACCATCCCTCGTTGTTTTGGTAAGGTTTTGATTTCTTGCTACTGCGGTATATATTTGATGGTATATATCATGGTGATTTGGAGTGTAAGGTGATGTCTCAAACAGCAAAAGTATTTATGAATGGCCGCAGTCAAGCGGTGCGTTTACCCAAAGAGTATCGTTTTGATACTGATGAGGTTTACATCACCAAGCAAGGCTCAAAGGTCATCCTTTCTGCAAAGCAACCAACGTGGGATGAGTTCTTTGACGCTAAGTCGGCCTTTGCTGATGATTTCTTAGAAGAGCGATTTGATGAGCAACCGCAAGAGAGGGATTTTGACTGATGTACATGCTTGATACCAATATGTGCATCTACGTTTTGAAGAATCGCTCTGATACGTTGCGGCATAAATTTAAGGCCATTAAAAATATCTGTATCTCTTCGGTGACTTATGGGGAGCTGTGTTTCGGAATTGAAAATGGAGAGGCGGCTATGCGTGAAGCCCGCTGGGAGCAGTTGGACATGTTCACGCAACGGCTGCTCATTGATCCTTGGGATGAAGAGGTTGCGAAGCATTACGGGGTCATTCGGGCTTGGCTAAAAAAGCAGGGAACCCTAATTGGCAATAATGACCTGCTGATTGCCGCTCATGCTCGAAGCATGAGTGCTGTATTGGTTACAAATAATATTCGAGAATTTAACCGAGTTCCTGATTTGTCAGTGGAGAACTGGGTGTCTGAGTGAGTTTTAGGATAAATTGGAAAAACATATTGCTCTGTGAGCAATTGAAACTGACACAGAGTTTTGTATGCTGTCCAGCCTAAGCTCATCTTTCTTAATGGGAAGCTTGAATGGTCAGTTGGAGTCCAAGAGCTTTTGCCACTTTTGCTACTGTGGCGAAAGTGGGGTTTCCTTCAGCAGAAAATGCTTTGTATAAACCTTCACGAGTTAATCCGGTGTCTCTTGCAAGTTGGCTCATGTTTTTTGCGCGAGCAATAACGCCCAGTGCGTGAACAATAAATGCAGGGTCATCTCCAGACTCTTCGATACAGGCTTCGAGATAAAGTTGTATATCTTCATCGCTTTTTAAAAATTCTGCTGAATCCCAGGGGGTCGTTTTGATAGTCATAATTTATACCTCTAATTGCTTAGAAATTTCTTTAGCCTTAGCGATATCTGACTTCTGAGAAGATTTATCGCCACCTGATAGTAGGATTACTACAACAGAATTTCGTTTAACGAAATAAACTCGATATCCTGGTCCGTAAAATATGCGTAACTCACTAACTCCTTCCCCAACAGGAGAAACATCGCCGAAATTACCCATTTCAACTCTGTCTATTCGTGCTTGAATACGGGCTTTAGCTTTTCTATCCTTTAGGTTGATCAACCATTTTTTGAATATTTCTGTTTTTCGAACTTCTATCATATGAGAACTGTAGTTTACACATTGTTGTGTGTCAACAGTAGTCCCACTCATCACCCCTAAGGCAATTCAACCTTAACCGGAGCCACCCACCCCTCAGCCCGATGCTCCACCACCACATCGGTATTAATCCCACCCCGAATATTAAACTTACCCGTCAAACGCATAAACGACGGTTGGCACGCCTTCACCAGATCATCCAGAATGCGATTGGTGACATCCTCATGGAAATGCCCCTCTTCACGGAACGTCCAGAGATAGAGCTTCAGGGATTTCAGTTCCACACACTCTTTGGCAGGCACGTACTCCAGCACGAACGTAGCAAAGTCCGGCTGACCGGTTTTCGGGCAGACGCAGGTGAACTCAGGGATGTTCATGCGGATGGTGTAATCCCGCTCGGAACGTGGATTGGGGAAGGTTTCCAAGGAGTGGCTGGGTTGAGTGGACATGGTGATCGGTTCCTGCGCTAAAAAAGCGGGTGATTATAACACCCTTCTGTCGGTCTCTTTAGGCACGGTTGTCACTTCAGTCAGGGCAAAATGCGATTGTTTGGGAAAAAGGGTTTGATTCCACTGGAAATTTTCCAGCAGCTTGGTTAGGCTGCGCGGCATGACCTGAGTTAGAAACACTGAATATCTATGCGCCTCACAAAAATAAAATTAGCCGGTTTCAAATCCTTTGTTGACCCGACCACCATTCATATTCCCAGCAGCCTGATCGGCATCGTTGGCCCCAACGGCTGTGGCAAATCCAATGTGATTGATGCGGTGCGCTGGGTGATGGGCGAGTCCTCGGCCAAACATCTGCGTGGCGCGTCGATGGACGACGTGATCTTCACCGGCTCGGCAGCGCGCAAACCCGTCGGCCAAGCGTCGGTGGAATTGGTGTTTGATAACAACGACGGCACCTTGGGGGGCGAATACGCCAGCTACAACGAAATCGCCCTGCGGCGGCGCATCACCCGTGAAGGCCAATCGCAATATTATCTCAACAACAGCCGCTGTCGTCGTCGTGACATCACCGACATTTTTCTCGGCACCGGGCTGGGGCCGCGCAGCTACGCCATCATCGAACAGGGCATGGTCAACCGGCTCATCGAAGCCAAACCGGAAGAGCTGCGGGTCTATCTGGAAGAGGCCGCAGGCATCTCCAAATACAAAGAGCGTCGCCGCGAAACAGAAAACCGCATTCGGCATACCCGCGAAAATCTAGAGCGTCTCAACGATCTGCGTGAAGAGTTGGAGAAACAGCTAGAACGCCTCAAACGTCAAGCGGCCACCGCGCGGCGTTTCAAAACCCTCAAAGAAGAGGAGCGTCGCCTCAAGGCGGAGCTGTTGGCGCTGCGTTATCGAGACGTGAACCAAGAACTGGAACAGCGCCAAAGTCGCCAGTCGGAGTTGCAGACCCAAGTGGAAGCCACCGTGGCCGAGCAGCGTTCCCTTGAGCGCCACATCGAAGCGGATCGGCAGCGTTACAGCGAGGCCAACGACGCTTTTAATAAGATTCAGGCCCAGTTTTATCAGCTCGGTGGCGAGATCAGCCGCGTTGAACAGAGCATCAAACATCTGCGCGAAAGCCGCTCCAATGCGGAAAAAGATCTCGAACGGGTCGAGCAGCTTTGGCAAGAGGTGGCAGAGCACATCGCCAGCCAACAGCAGCAGTTGGCGCAGTTGAGCGAACAGCGCCTCGAAGATGAACCGGCACAAGAAGAGCTGCTGATGCAGCAAGAGCAGCAGGCGGATCAATTGTTGAGCGCCGAAGAGGCGATGGAAACGTGGCAGCAGCAGTGGCACGACTACAGCCAGCGCAGTGCCGAACCGCTGCGCATCGCTCACGGTGAACGCTCTCGCATGGATCAACTGGAAGCACAGGTGCAGCGTCATCAACAGCGCCGTGAACGGCTGGAGGGCGAACAGGCCAATCTTGATGGCAGCGAACTGGACTCCGAAATTGAGCAGTGGCAGGAACAACTGCTGAGCGGCGAAGAGCAGCAGCAAGAGGCACAGCAGCAGCAAGACGATCTGCAAGAGTCGTTGAGCGCCAGCCAAAGCGTGCGCCGCGAGTTGGAGAGTGATCTGAATCAACAGCGCCAACGCCAACAGAAACAGAGCGGTCGTCTCGCCTCGCTGGAAGCGTTGCAGCAGGCCGCCTTGGGGCAACAAGAACAGGGCGTAGTGAGCTGGTTGCAGAGCCAGAATCTGGCAGATCGGCCTCGTTTGGCGGAGCAACTGGAGGTGGATGAGGGTTGGCAGCGGGCGGTGGAGACGGTGCTGGCGGATCATCTGGAGGCGGTCTGTGTGGATCAGATTGACCCCGTTGCGCCGCTGTTGGAGAGTTTGCAGCACGGTTCGCTGCTGCTGTTGGAACGTGACGGCTCGGCTGCGCCGATCAACAAGGCCGAGAGCCTGTTGAACAAGGTACGCAGCGGGGAGAATTTACAGGCTCTGTTGGCGTGCGTTTATGTGGCGGACGATCTGGCGACGGCGTTGCAACAGCGGACGAATCTGCAAGCCCATGAATCGTTGATTACCCCTGAAGGGATCTGGTTGGGACGCAACTGGCTGCGGATCAAACAGGACGACGATAAAAACAGTGGTGTGTTAGCGCGCAGCCAAGAGATCAAAACCCTCAGTGCCGAGCAGGCGCAATTAGAGCAGCAGATCGAACAGCTCGAACAGCGTCTGGAGATGGTGCTGGCCACGGCGCAAGGGCAAGAGCAGCAGTTGGAAGAGCAGCGTCAAATGGTGACGCAGAGCGCGCGTGACATCAGCGAAGCAGAGCGGCGTTTGGAGAGTGCGCGTCTGCGCCGTGAGCAGCTCAGCCAGCGTTGGCAGCGTCTGGGGGAGGAGGCGGAAGAGATTCAGTTGCAGTTGGAGAGCGATCACGAAGATTTGCAACTCTCGGAGCAGCGTTACCACGAGGCACTGGAACAGAGCGAGGTGATGGCCGAAGAGGGCGAAACTTTGCGGCTGCAACAAGATGAATTGAATCAGCGCCTGAACGAACTGCGTCAGCAGGCGCGCGAGTTGAGCAATGCCGAACACGCTCTGGCGTTGCGCTTGGAGTCCAATCGCAGTGCCTTGACCGCAGCGGAGCAGAGTGTGCAGCGTGCTCAGGCGCAGCGGTTGCAGCTTGGTGAACAGCGTGAGGTGTTGCAGCAGCAGTTGGGCTGTGAAGATCAGCCGGTGGATCAGTTGCAGCGGGAGCTGGATTGTTATTTGGCGGATCGGGTTGGGGTTGAGAAGCGTCTGAGCGATGCGCAAGAGCGGCGTCAAGAGATCGAAGCGCGTCAGAGAGAACAGGAGAAGCAGCGTCTGGCAGTGGAGCAGGCGGTGACGGCGGTGCGTGAGCAGTTGCAGCAAGAGGCGTTGGCGGCGCAAGAGAGCAAAGTCCGTTGTGGTACGCTGCTGGAGCAGTTGGCCGAGACCGATTTTAGCCTAGAGCGTTTGTTGCAAGAATTAGATGAGTCGGCTTCGGTTAAGATCTGGCAGCCTAATGTCGAGCAGGTGGCGCAGAAAATTCAGCGTTTGGGGGCGATTAATTTGGCCGCCATTGATGAGTATGAAGAGCAGTTGCAGCGCAAAGAGCATATGCAGAGCCAGTACAACGATATTAACGAAGCGTTGCTGACACTGGAGACGGCGATTGCTAAAATTGACCGTGAAACGCGCAGCCGTTTTAAAACGACCTTTGATCAAGTGAACGCTAAAATGCAGCATTTTTTCCCGCGTCTGTTTGGCGGTGGTAAAGCCAGTCTGGAACTGACTGACGATGATCTGTTGACCACAGGGGTCGTGATTCGTGCTCAGCCACCGGGAAAAAAGATCAATAACATTCATCTGCTGTCGGGGGGCGAAAAAGCCTTGACTGCTGTGGCATTGGTGTTTGCCTTTTTTGAACTGAACCCCTCACCATTTTGTATGTTGGATGAGGTGGATGCACCGTTGGATGACGCCAATGTGGGGCGTTTTTGTGAGTTGGTAAAAGAGATGTCAGCACGGGTACAGTTTATTTTTATTACCCATAACAAGAGTACGATGGAGTTGTCGGAGCAGTTGATGGGGGTGACCATGCATGAAGCGGGTGTTTCACGTCTTGTTACTGTAGATGTTCATGAGGCGGCCAAGATGGCCAGTGGTTAGGAGAGAACCATGGACCTGTTACGTTGGGTGTTGTTGTTGATTGGAATTGCCATTTTGGTGGCCATTTATCTGAGTGGTCGCAGCAGCGAAAATCGTTTGCGACCGAAGAAAAAGTCAAAAGTACATAAAGAACCGGCAGTGGATGCCAGCTCTCTGGATGAGACTTTAGAGAGCTTGGATCGAATGGCAGCAGAAAAAATGGGCGTGGTGGCTGATGCGGTGGTGTCGCCTTCCGAGACAAAAATGGAACATAAGGTTAAAACAAAAAGCAAACCCAAGGTTAAAAAAATAAACATCAAAGATACCATTGAGCGCTTTGATGAGCAGAAGACGGGTTCTTGGCAAGCTTTCACCGGTGAGGTGAAAGGTCAGATCATCTCTCTGCATGTGGCAGCGTTGGGTGAGGCGACTTTTTCGGGGGAGGATTTGGTCTCTATTTTTACCGCTCGAAATTATAAATACGGCAAGATGGCCATTTTTCATGAAGTGCATGGCAATGAGATCATCTACAGCATCGCCAATATGGTCGAACCCGGTATCTTTAATTTGGATACGATGGATGAGTTGCAGACTCCCGGTCTGACTCTGTTTATCTCTCTGCCTGCGCCGTTGGCAGCGACGGTGGTGTTCGATGCCATGCTCAATGAGGCCATTTCACTCTCGCAAGAGTTGGGTGGCCAGCTGCGTAGCGATCAGCACAATGTCTTGACCAACCAGCGTATCACTCAAATTCAGGATGAGCTGCGTGAATACGAACGGCAGTTAAAACTTAAGGGGGTTGGGTAGCGTCGGTGCTGGACATTGAGTCATTACGAAAAGAGATTGAAGCGCACAACCGGCGTTACTATGTTTTAGACGATCCGCAGATCAGCGATGCCGATTACGATCAACTGTTGCGGCGTTTGCAAAACCTTGAAAAAGCCCACCCCGATTTAATCACCCCCGAATCCCCCACTCAGCGCGTCGGCGCTCCCCCTCTTGCCCGTTTTTCTCAGGTAGAGCATTTGGTGCCGATGTTGTCGTTGGATAATGCCTTTAGCAAAGCAGAGCTGGAAGAATTTGAGCAGCGATTGCAATCCCGTCTCGACAGCGATGACATAATTCATTATTGCGCAGAGCCAAAACTGGACGGTCTGGCGGTCAGTCTGCTTTATGAGCAGGGGCATTTTGTGCGTGGTGCAACGCGGGGTGACGGTCGTGTGGGGGAAAATATCAGCCTTAATTTGCGTACCCTTGCTGACATTCCCAGAACCTTGCAGGGCGATAATTTGCCCAGCCGTTTGGAAGTGCGCGGCGAAGTCTTTATGCCCAAAGCGGGTTTTGCGGCGTTGAATAAAAAGGCTTTGGAAACAGGCGAAAAAGTGTTTGTTAATCCGCGCAACGCGGCGGCGGGTAGCTTGCGTCAACTGGATTCCGCCATCACCGCCACCCGCCCACTCTCACTTTATTGTTACGCTTTGGGGTTAATCGAAGGCGTTGAGCTGCCCGCCACTCACAGTGAAACCTTGAGTCTGTTGCAGAGCTGGGGCTTTCCCATCTGTGCGGAGCGTCAGGTGGTGCGGGGGATTGCAGGCTGTTTTGACTACTATCAAATGCTTGAAAAAAAGCGTCCTGAACTGCCTTATGAAATTGATGGGGTGGTGTTTAAGGTGGATCGTCTCGATCTGCAACAGGCGTTGGGGTTTGTGGCTCGTGCGCCGCGTTGGGCGATTGCGCAAAAATTTCCCGCCGAAGAGGTCAGCACCGATTTGCTGGCGGTGGAGTTTCAAGTGGGGCGTACCGGTGCGCTGACTCCGGTGGCGCGTTTGCAGCCAGTGTTTGTTGGCGGGGTGACGGTCAGTAACGCCACCTTACACAACATGGATGAGGTGGGACGCAAACAGGTGCGTGTCGGGGATCGGGTGGTGGTGCGTCGTGCCGGAGATGTGATCCCCGAAGTGGCGCGGGTGCTGCTGGAGCAGCGCCCTGCGAAAACCGAAGAGATCGTCTTGCCGGAAAACTGCCCTGTGTGTGACTCAAAAGTGGTGCAGTTGGAGGGTGAGGCAGCGGCGCGGTGCAGTGGTGGGCTGTTTTGTCCGGCGCAGCGCAAAGAGGCGATTAAACATTTTGTCTCCCGCAAGGCGCTGGATGTGGAGGGCTTGGGGAGTAAATTGATTGAGCAGTTGGTCAATCGTGATTTGATTCACGGCGTGGCAGATCTTTATCAGTTGGATCGAGCCACCTTGGCAGGGTTGGAGCGGATGGCGGAAAAGTCTGCCGATAATGTTTTGGCTGCCTTACAAAAAAGTCGGCAGACCACGTTGGCGCGTTTTATTTATGCGCTGGGCATTCGTGAGGTGGGTGAGGCGACGGCGCGCAGTTTGGCCAACCATTTTCGTGAGTTGGATTTGTTGATGAAGGCCAGCGAAGAGCAATTGCAACAGGTGGATGATGTTGGGCCGGTGGTGGCGAAATTTTTCTGCGATTTTTTTGCTCAAGAGCATCACCGCCAGATCATTACCAAATTATTGAATGCAGGAATTCATTGGCCGCAGGTGGAAAAGGTTGCCAGTGATTTGCCTTTGAAGGGCAAAAGTTTCGTTATTACCGGCACGTTGTCGGGCATGAGCCGAGCAGAAGCGCGTTTGAAACTGTTGGCGTTGGGGGCGAAGGTGGTAGGAACGGTGTCGAAAAAAACCACGGCTTTGATTGCCGGTGAAAAGGCCGGTTCAAAACTGACTCGCGCAGAAAAACTGGAGATTCCGGTTTTAAATGCAGAGCGATTTTTAGCGCTGTTGGCCGATCCAGAATTGTTTGGGAGTGAAGAGTGATGGGGAAGATTAAAGAGATGATCAGTCGTTTGGTTTTAGAGGCATTGGCGTTAACCTATAAAAAACCGCTGCTCTATCCAGCGGTTTTTTTGTTGCTGTTGTTGACGGTGGCTTTTTGTGATCCGCTGCTGTTTAACCAAGACCTGCTCAGCAAAACGGGAGAGTAACATGGTTTTTTTAGATTCGGTTTTGGCGTTTGCGATTACGTTGTTGGCCTTCAGTTTGGTGGTGACCTTGCTGGTGGACTTCACCGTGGCCAAGCTGGGCTTTCGCCATCAGACGGTGGTGAGCACCTTAAAAGTGCTCTACACCGATTACATTCAGTTTAATCAAGCCAGCCGTGATGTGGAGAAAGTGGCCGCAGAAGCGGAGACGTTTGTGCGCACGCTGTTGAATTTTGTTGGCTTGCGTCAGAGCGGCGGAGACGCAGATTTGCGCTGCCAGAGCTTGCAGGAGGACGCGGCGCTGTATCAAAAAACAGCGCCGGTGGTTGAGATCTCAAAAACCACCTTGGCCAATGCTTTGGCGGCTGATCTGTTTGCGGATAAAGCACTGCTGGCCATCGAGACCGGCGCTAACATTCAGGCTGATAAAAAGGCCGATGAGAATGATTTCCATCGTTATGTGAAAGCGCACTATTTTTTACGTATGGAAAATCAGCAGCGGTTGTTTAAGGTCAAAGCCAAACGCATCAGTTACAGTTTTTCTTTTCTGGTGGTGGTGCTGTTTAACGTCAATGCGATTGATCTTTATCAGACCTTTATGGGCAGTGCTGCCAGCCGTGAAACGGTGATTCAAAGCTACACAACAGAGCTGCAACCACAGGCAGAGAAGGTCTTGAATGGTGCGGCCAGCGAAAAAGAGATTAAGCCAATTATGGCGGTAGTGGAGTCGTGGCAGTTGCCGCTGGGTTGGAAAAACAGCGCGGTGGTGACGACCATTTATCAGTTTCAACAAGGAATTTTGACCGTACAGCAGTTGTTGTTGGCGCTGTTGAGCTGGTTAACGGGACTGATTGCAGCGGGTTTGATGATTGGCCAAGGTGCGCCGTTTTGGTTTGACCTGATTCAGAAGATGGTGAAGATTCGAGACTCGGTGAAGTCGGCGAAAGCGTAAAACTGCCGTTTTTTTACTGATCCCAATAAGGCGTGCCTGCAAAACGGTCGGCAAGAAAATCGACAAAGGCTCTGACGCGCTTGGATAGGTGATGGGTTTGTGGGTAGATGGCGTAGGCGTTCAACTGCAACGGTTGATAGCGTGTCAGTAAAGGAATGAGCCTGCCCGCGCGCAGGTCTTTATAGGTCATAAATGTGGGCAGCATGACGATGCCGTTGCCTGCTAAGGCGGCCTCTTTAAGAAAATCCCCACTGTTGGCGGTTATATAAGGGGTCAGTTTGACTTTTTCATTGATGCCATCTTGAGTATTCAGTTGCCACACATTGCCGTCGCGCATCAGGTTGTAGAGCAGGCAGCGATGCTGCGTGAGTTCGGCTAATGTGTTTGGTGTTCCCCTCTCTTTTAGATAGTCAGGGCTGGCGCACGTTTGCAGTTTGATATTGGTCAAGCGGCGGGCGATCAAGCTGGAGTCGGGTAAATTGGCGATGCGAATGGCCATATCAAAACCTTCTTGCACCAGATTGATTTCACGATCACTTAAATCCAGTTCAAACTTAATCTGTGGGTGCAGTTGTAAAAAATCGTTGATCGCTGAATCCATGTGCAGCAGCCCAAAACTCAGCGGTATCGCCACTTTTAGACGACCTTGTAAAATACCGTGGGCTTGAGTGGTACTCAGCTCTGCTTCCAATACCTGTTCCAGAATCTGCACCGATTGATGATAAAAAAGTCGCCCCGTATCGGTGAGGGTCATGCGGCGTGTGGTGCGGTGAAACAACTCGGCTCCTAGGTGTGACTCCAACTCCTTTAGACGGCGACTGACAGCCGATTTAGCAATGCCCAAACGCTCGGCGGCAGCAGTGATATTGCCCGCTTCCACCACTTTGATGAAGTTCTGCATATTTTCAAAACGGTTCATGGTTTTATCAATTGTTGCTGTTTCGAGAACAAATAGTTTTTATAATCACTATTTATCCTCTGTTTTGCAACAGCCATACTCCACTTAATCCAGAGCCAATGCGGCTCTGCGGTAAGGATTAAGGAGATAGGCATGATGACAACAGCGGATCGAATACGTTTACTGCCAGCGATGGAAGTGCAAGAGGGTGCAGGGGTTAAGGTTTACCGTAGCATCGGTATTCCGGCGCTGCGTAACTGCGACCCATTCATGTTACTGGACTGTTTCAGCAGTGATAAACCGGATGAGTATCTGGCTGGTTTTCCCTCACATCCTCATCGTGGTTTTATCACTTTTACCTACATGCTTGATGGCCGGATGCAGCATCAAGACAGCATGGGCAATCGTGGCAATCTGGGTGCGGGAGATGCGCAGTGGATGAAGGCGGGCAGTGGCGTGATTCACTCGGAGATGCCGCAGCAAACGGACGGTTTGATGCGCGGTTTTCAGCTCTGGATCAATTTGCCAGCCGCACAGAAGATGGATCATCCAGAATATCAAGAGTATGCCTCTGCTGATTTTCCCGTGATCGAAACGGAGGCGTATCGTCTCAAGGTCTTGATCGGTTGTTTTGCCGGTCAACAAGCGCCGATTGTGGATGAGATCACTCAGGTGCGCTATTTCGATCTAGAGCTGAAAGCAGGGCAAAAATTTCGGTTGCCGTTGGTTGAAGGACGTAAGCAATTGATTTATCTGTTTGAAGGTGAGGGTCGGCTGGAGGGGCGTTATCTGGGTTTGAACAGCTTGGCGGTGTTGGACTCTGATGATGAGTCCGTCGAGCTGGTGGCCACTGAGCAGGGCGCTCGGTTTATTTTGGTTTCGGGACAAGCGATCAATGAATCGGTGGTGCAGTACGGTCCATTTGTGATGAACAGTCGTGAAGAGATTGATCAGGCTTTACGGGATTTTCAAGAAAACAGTTGCGTTCGTGATCGAGCGTGGGTTAAAAATAAGAGGGTTTAAGAAGATGGAAAAAGTCATTCAGTTGGTCGCACGTCTCTTTTTGGGGCATATTTTTTTACTGGCGGGTCTGAGTAAAATTGGTGCTTATGCGGGTACCCAAGGTTATATGGAGTCGATGGGGGTGCCCGGCATGTTGTTGCCGTTTGTGATTGTTTTGGAGGTGGGGTGTGGTTTGGCGATCATTCTCGGTTGGCAGACCAAATGTGTGGCGGGTGCTGCGGCGCTCTTCACTCTGGTGGCGGCGGCCATTTTCCATAATGATTTTGCTAACCAAATGCAGATGATTATGTTCATGAAAAACATCTCCATTGCCGGTGGTTTGATGTTGTTGGTGGCGCACGGTGCTGGAGCGTTTAGCCTCGATAAGCTAAGAGATAGGTCTGCGTCACAAAAAGCTCAAGAGTACCGATTGAAAGGGACTCTTGGGCTTTTCTTGCTTGGTGCTGAGGAATAAGTTGTGTAAGGTCTCTTTTTTGACAAAGGAGAGGCTTATGAAACAGTACATTTGCAGCGTTTGTGGTTTTGTTTACGACGAAGAGGTGGGTCTGCCTGCGGAAGGGATTCCTGCCGGTACCCGTTGGGATGATATTCCCGAAGATTGGATGTGCCCTGACTGTGGTGTCTCAAAGTCTGATTTTGAGATGATGGAGTTTTAGCGAGTGACAAAACCGGTGGTGATTGTGGGCAGTGGTTTGGCGGGTTACGCGGTGGCGCGTGAGTTTCGCAAGCTGAACTCCGAACAGGAGTTGGTGATCATCACCGCCGATGGCGGTGAATCCTACTCAAAACCGATGCTTTCCAATGCCTTTAGTGCGGGTAAAGACAAAGCGGCTCTGACCTTGGCCTCGGCTCCAGAGATGGCGGAAAAGCTGAATGCAACGCTACTGACCGAGAGCCGCGTGCGTGCCATCGAGGTCAATCAACGTCAGTTATGGCTGGATGGAGCGGAACTCTCCTACGATAAGTTGGTTCTGGCCGTTGGCGCATCAGCGTTAAAGATTGAATACGGCGGTGATGCCGCCGATGCGGTGTTGCAGATCAACGATCTGGATGATTATCAACGGTTTTTTGTTCATTTGCAGAGCGCCCAGTCGGTGTTGGTGATCGGCACGGGGCTGGTGGGCTGCGAGTTTGCCAATGATTTGGCCTTGGCGGGCAAACAGGTGACGTTGCTGGGGCGAGCGGCGACGGCGTTAAATCGCCTCTTGCCTGAAGAGATTGCGATGACGTTGCAACAGCGTTTGGCGCAGGCGGGTGTTGATTGCCAGCTCTCTAATCAAGTAATGAGCATCAATCATGCGGAACAGGGTTATGCAGTGCAGTTGGCCGATGGAACTTGTTTGCAGGTGGATCTGATTCTCTCTGCGCTGGGGTTGCAGGCCAATTTGGCCTTGGCCAAACAGGCGGGTTTGCAGACTGAACGAGGCATCTGTGTGGATCGCACCCTGCGCAGCAGTCAACAAGGAGTTTACGCGCTGGGGGATTGTGCGCAGGTGGAGGGATTGCACCTGCCGTTTGTGCTGCCGTTGATGAAATCGTCGCAGGCCTTAGCCAAAACCTTGGTGGGTGTGGAGACCAAGGTGGTGTATCCAGCGATGCCGGTGGTGGTCAAGACCAAGGCGTTGCCATTGGTCATTTCTCCACCGCAGGTGAAAGGCTGCGATCTGGAATTAGAACGGCTTGAGCAGGGGCAACGAGCGCTCTATTGGGGTCAACATCGACAACTGCACGGTTTTGTGTTGAGCGGCAGTTGTGTGATGGAAAAATCACGCTGGTTAAAAGAGTTGCCCGCTTGGTTGGCCGAGGATGAGTAGATCATGTTTCAGTCACTAAAAAATTACGCTTGTTGGTTACGTACCCATAAAGATTGGAGCGCCCATTTTACCTTTGCCATTGGTGGCACGGTGGTGGGGCTGCTGGCGGTTTTTATGGCTTGGAGCAGCGAGTGGGCCAATGAGCTGTTTTTGACTGGGGTGGAACATTACTCTTGGATGCCCTTTGTGGTCTCACCGTTGGGGTTGATTTTGGTCTTGTGGCTGACGCGCAAGTATTTCCCTGGCTCTGAGGGTAGCGGTATTCCTCAGGTGATGGCCGCGCTGGAACACGCTGAAAAACGTCCGGTACTGCTCTCTTTGCGTATTGCCTTTGGCAAGGTGTTTCTCTGTGTTTTAGGTCTGTTGAGTGGCGCTTCCATTGGCCGTGAAGGACCGACAGTGCATGTGGGGGCGGCGGTGATGTACTCCCTGCGCAGCTGGGTGACGATGCGTCGTTACGACATGGAGCGGGTGCTGATTTTAACCGGCGGAGCGGCGGGGGTCTCGGCAGCGTTTAATACCCCCTTGGCGGGGATTGTGTTTGCCATTGAGGAGTTGAGTCGCTCTTTTGAGGTTCATACTCGCGCCTTGATGCTGACGGGGGTGATGGCCGCTTCCATTATGGCCTTGGGTATTCAGGGCAATTACACCTATTTTGGCCAAACCTCGGCGCTGATTGAGCTGCAAGAGGCGATTGTGCCGGTGCTGGTTTGTGGGGTGATTGGTGGGGTTTTGGGTGGGCTGTTCAGTCTATTATTGATTCGGGGCAATCGCTGGGTGGCTCCGATCCGTTTTAGGCGACCCTATTTGGTGGCGGGTCTGTGTGGTTTAGGGATTGCGGTAATAGGCATGATGTCGGGGCATTTGACCTATGGCACGGGTTATCTGGAGGCGAGTCATCTGGTGAACAATGATGATTCATTGGGAGCTGAATTTGCTCTGCTGAAATTTATGGCCACGGTGGTTTCCTATTTAAGCGGCATCCCTGGAGGGATTTTTGCGCCCTCGTTGGCGACAGGTGCAGGCATTGGCGCTCAGATTGCTGATTGGTTGACCGCTTATCCGCACGGTGCGTTGGTGTTGTTTGGTATGGTGGCTTATTTCTCTGGGGTGGTGCAGGCTCCGATCACTGCTTTTGTGATCGTGATGGAGATGACCGATAAACATGAGCTGATTTTACCGCTGATGGTGGCGGCGTTTATTGGCACCGCGTTTTCTAAAATGATCTGCCACACGCCGATCTACAGTACTTTGGCGGATAATTTTTTACCGGAGGGTAAGAAGTTTCACAGTTAAAAGGGTTGGTAGTGTGAGGGCAATAAAAAAGGCGGCCAATTGGCCGCCTTTTTTTGACGTGTTCTAAAGCAATACTTCGGACAGTTTTTAGGCAGCGATAGCCCCATACAGGCTCACCTCG
>CAZTQX010000054.1:0-14573 GCA_964615985.1 uncultured Gammaproteobacteria bacterium
GACGATTTTCAGTTTCATACTCAACGTGAGCGGTGGCGATGGTGATGCCACGTTCGCGCTCTTCCGGTGCATTATCAATGTCACCGTAGTCTTTGAATTCACTTCCCATCGCTTCCGCACTTACTTTTGTCAACGCAGCAGTCAATGTGGTTTTGCCATGATCAACGTGACCGATGGTTCCGACATTTACATGCGGCTTTGTACGTTCAAACTTTTCCTTAGACATCAGGACAACCCCACCTTTTTAAAATTAACGACTGCGTATAAACACAAAATATGGAGCCCATAAGCAGATTCGAACTGCTGACCTCGTCCTTACCAAGGACGCGCTCTACCAACTGAGCTATATGGGCCTAAAACAAGCAAAGCCCGCAAAAAAACGAACTTCTTAATCCAATATGGAGCGGGTGATGGGAGTCGAACCCACGTCATCAGCTTGGAAGGCTGAGGTAATAGCCATTATACGACACCCGCATACCCGAACTTATCAGATAAAAAATTGGTGGAGGGGGGAGGATTCGAACCTCCGAAGGCAGAGCCAGCAGATTTACAGTCTGCCCCCTTTGGCCGCTCGGGAACCCCTCCATTACAGAAGCGCGAATCTTACAGAGCAGATCGCAAAGCGTCAACCACTTATGGAGATTTTTTTATCGTTGTTTTAAAGCCCGTACTTAAGACTGAAAAACAACTTTAAAAATACGACTGACCTACATCACGTCACCGTTAACCAAAAAATGCACCCAAATACTGGCCGCATAACCCAAAGCAATCGCCCAGCTCCATTTTAAATGAGAGAAGAAGGTATAAATACCTCGTGCCTGCCCCATCAAGGCCACACCCGCAGCAGACCCCACTGACAACAGCGAGCCACCCACACCAGCGGTCAAGGTCACCAACAACCACTGACCATGAGACATCTCAGGGTTCATTGACAAAACCGCAAACATCACCGGAATATTATCGACAATGGCAGATAACACACCCACCAAAATATTGGCATTGGTCGCCCCCAAACCGCTGTACATCAAATTGGAGACATTGGCCAAATAACCCAAGGTGCCCAAACCACCGACGCAGAGAATCACTCCGTAGAAAAACATCAAGGTATCCCACTCGGCACGCTGCAGCTGCTTGAGGATATCAAACGGCACCTTCTCTGATGTTTTACCTTCAATATCAAAGCTGCCCGCCGAATCACCCAGACCACGCTCCTCACGATTATCTCCCATTTTCAGGTAATAACCGTACAAGTTCAGTACCCCCAAACCGGTCATCATGCCCAACATCGGCGGCAAATGTAGGAAGCTGTGGAAAGAGACCGCCATCGCGATGGTGAACAAAAACAGCCCAATAATCACATAGCCCCCACGTTTTACCTGCACACTTCCTTCCGTTGCAGGCGGCTGCTCTTTAGGCACCACAAAAGACATAATCAACGCAGGCACCAACCAGTTAACCAAGGCAGGAAGAAACAAAACAAAGAAACCACTGAACTCAATAATGCCCTTCTGCCACACCATCAACGTCGTGATGTCACCAAAGGGACTAAAAGCACCGCCAGCATTGGCCGCCACCACAATATTGATGCAAGCCACCGCCACGAACTTTGTATTACTGCCAGCAACGGCCATCACCACCGCCGCCATCAGCAGTGCGGTGGTTAAATTATCGGCAATGGGTGAAATCACAAACGCCAAAACACCGGTAATCCAGAAGATCCCATAAAGAGAAAAACCTTTTGACACCAACCACCCTCTAAGCGCGTCAAACACGCCTCGCTCTTCCATGGCATTGATGTAAGTCATCGCCGCCAGCAAAAACAGCAACAGTTCGGCGTATTCCAAAATATTATGCCGTACCGCCGCCTCGGCGGTATGGATATCGCCATGAGAAGCAAACGCCAAAGCCACTAAAATCCAGATAATCCCCGCCGCCACCATCATCGGCTTGGATTTACGCAGGTGAATCTGCTCCTCGGCAATCACCAAACCATACGCAAGGGTAAAAACAATCACCGCCACGATGCCAAACCACGTTCCGGTCAAATCCATCGCACTGGATTCCGAAGCCCAGGCAGCCGAAATGCCAAACACCCACAATACGACCGAGGCCAATAACCTCTTCGTCAACACACACATACCTTTATCCTTTCAAAATCAAAAAATTGAGAACATCAACAGGTGCTAATGCACAAAACCTTCCCATTAAACGTGGCGGCATAGTGCCTACATTCTTTCAACAGAGCAAATTCAGCAGCAAAACGGAGTCGTTTTATAAAAGTTTCTGACTCAAGTGAGGTTTGGCATTCTCGAATCAACACAACGGGTTCGCGCAACGCCAGCAGCTAGGGTAGAATGCAGGGCTTATTTTGGCTGAGCGATCCGCCTCGACTCTCGAATCACATCACTTTCTAGACTAGACTATTAGGAGATTTTTATGTCTAAAAAACATCCCATCGTGGCTGTTACCGGTTCCTCCGGTGCTGGAACCTCAACCGTAAAACGCGCTTTTGAACACATCTTCACGCGCGAAAAAATCAACCCTGCCATCATTGAAGGCGACAGCCTGCATCGTTACAGCCGTGTCGAAATGCGTGCTGCCATGCAAGAAGCCGAAACCGCTGGCAACCAGAATTTCAGTCACTTTGGCCCTGAGGCCAATCGGTTTGACAAGCTGGCCGAAACCTTTAAAAGTTACGCTGAAAGTGGCACAGGCCAAAAACGTTACTACCTGCACAGTGAACCCGAAGCCGCTGAACACAACGCACGTTTGAGCGTTAACAAAGAACCTGGCGAATTCACCCCTTGGGAAGACATTGAAGCAGGCAGTGATCTGCTTTTCTACGAAGGTCTGCACGGTTTGGTGAAAACAGAGTCTGACGACCCTGCTCAACACGTTGATCTCGGTGTTGGTGTGGTGCCCATCGTCAACTTAGAGTGGATTCAAAAAATCCATCGTGATAAAGCCGAACGTGGTTATTCCGCCGAAGCCACGGTTGATACCATCCTGCGCCGCATGCCTGATTACATCAATCACATCACCCCGCAGTTCTCTCGTACCAACATCAACTTCCAACGTGTGCCTACGGTTGACACCTCAAACCCCTTCATCGCTCGCGAGATTCCTTCTCCCGATGAAAGTTTTGTCATCATCCGTTTTGCCGATCCGGAGAAATTCGACATCGACTTCACTTACCTGCGCAACATGTTAGACGGCTCCTTTATGTCACGTCGCAACAGCATCGTTGTACCAGGCGGAAAAATGGGTTTCGCTATGGAAGTTATTTTGGCACCGATCATGGAAACCATGCTCAACAACGCCAAATAGCCACAAAAAAAGGCGACTCATTCGAGTCGCCTTTTTTCAGCTACAAAACAGCTCAATTAACCTCACTCTTGTGAAGAGACAAACTTCACCGTCGCAGCTCCAATGCCTCTTGGATCGGATGCCGCCTCAACTTTCTGCTTCTGTTTATCCCAAACCACCACCTGCATATTGCCGTAAGATCGATCCAGCTTCTGCAATTCATGCCCCATCCACTGCAAACCAAACGCCTCTTCACGCCCAAAAGCACCCGTCTCATATTGAATCTGATCGGGTAAAAATTGATGATGAAAGCGCGGCAGTTTAACCATCTCTTCTGCATTTGCACCTTGCTGAAAAGCCAAACTGGAGAGCAAAACCATGGTAATAATTCGACTGCCACCTGGAGTACCTAAGATGGCCACACGATCTTTATACTCCAAAAAGGTCGGCGACATACTGGAGAGCATGCGTTTTCCTGGCGCAATGGCATTGGCCTCACCGCCCACCAAACCGTACAGATTCGGCACACCGGGTTTAGCGGAAAAGTCATCCATCTCATCGTTCAACAACACCCCTGTTCCGGCTGCCACAAAACCCGAACCAAACGGATAATTGACCGATAAAGTAGCCGCAACCCGATTACCCTCACGATCCAAAATAGAGTAGTGAGTGGTATTGCCCCCCGAAGTCGCTGGCGCAACTCCTGGCAACATTTCGCTGGGCGTAGCTTTATTTTCACGGATCGAAGCGCGTAAACCGGCCGCATACAGTGGGTGAGTCAGGCGCGCCACCGGTACCGGCACAAAATCGGGATCACCCAAAAACTCCGCCCGATCTCGATAAGCACGACGCATCGCCTCCACCACCAGATGTTTGCGCACCACCGGATCACGCATGTCCACATCAAACTCTTGCAGTACATTAAAGATGGTGGCCAACGCCACCCCGCCCGACGAAGGCGGTGCCGCTGAAATCACACTCATGCCGTGATATTCAGCACGAATCGGCTCACGCTCCACCACCGAATATTGATCCAAATCTTTCTGCTGCCAGATACCACCGGATTCGGTCACGGACTTTAATAAACGCCCCGCTACCTCACCTTGATAAAACCCCTCCGCACCCCGATCCGCCATCTGCTCTAACGTCCAAGCCAAATCGCTTTGGATCAGCCTCGCACCCTCTTTCGGCACTTGGTTGTCACGCAAGAAAACCGCACTCGCCGCAGGAGAGTCTTGCAGAGCTGTCAAACGAAATCCGGCCATCTGCCGAAAAACCTTATCAACCACAAAGCCTTTTTTTGCTGCCTCAATGGCGGGCGCTAAACTTTCCGCCAAAGAGAGCCGCCCGTATTTTTTCGCCAACAGATCCAGAGCAGCAGGCACACCAGGAATGCCCGCAGCCAGAGGCCCATTCACCGATAGATTAGCGACAACTTCACCTTTTTTATCCAGATAAAGATTGCGAGTGGCCGCCAACGGCGCACGTTCACGACCGTCCAACATCACGTCCACACCGTCTTCAGCGCTGTGCAGCAGCCAAAAACCACCGCCACCCAACCCTGAACCATAAGGCTCTACCACCGCCAAGGTCGCAGCCACGGCAACCGCAGCATCAAAAGCATTGCCGCCTGCCGCTAAAATCTTTATCCCCGCTGCGGTGGCCAAAGGGTGAGCCGAAGCCACCGCTACCTTGGGCGGCAGTGGCTCCACAACAGCCTCTTGCGCAACCAACCTGCCTTGCAATAACAGCAACAACAAGATAAAAAAACTCCAGCGCCCCATTACAAAACCGGTCATAACGATTACTCTCCCGTCAATTGGTGGTACTTCAATTGCAGCTCTTCTTCCGTCTCTTCGTTATCTGGGTCTTTTGGAATGCAATCCACTGGACAGACCTCAACACACTGAGACTCTTCATAATGACCCACGCACTCGGTACACAGCGCCGGATCAATCACATAAATTTCATCGCCCGGCGAGATCGCATCATTGGGACACTCTGGTTCACAAACATCACAGTTAATGCATTCATCGGTGATCAGCAACGACATTTCACAGTCCTCTCTATCTAAGTCATAAAAAATTCAAAAATCAGCACAGTTTAACCGATGCGCCCTCGTAACGCAGCTTTCACGCACGACGGTACGAAGTCACTCACATCACCACCCAACAGAGCAATCTCACGCACCAGACTGGAAGAGACGAAGGCATACTCCTGCGCCGCTGAGATAAACACCGTCTCCACATCCGCATTGAGACGACGATTCATACCGGCCAACTGAACCTCATATTCAAAATCCGAAACCGCCCGCAAACCACGAATAATCACTGTAGCCTCTTCTTGCTGGGCAAAATCCACCAGCAAGCCCGAAAACCCCACCACGCTTACTGAGGGGAAATCGGCAATCGCCTGCTCCACAAAAGAGATCCGTTCTTGCAGGCTAAACACCGGTTTTTTGGAGGGATTTTCGGCCACAGCCACCACCACACGATCAAACATGCGGGCGGCGCGCGTCAACAGATCAACATG
The DNA here is from genome assembly GCA_964615985.1 of uncultured Gammaproteobacteria bacterium. Taxonomy (GTDB): domain Bacteria; phylum Pseudomonadota; class Gammaproteobacteria; order JAUZRS01; family JAUZRS01; genus JAUZRS01. Next base: position 5,839 of record CAZTQX010000054.1, read on the forward strand.
GCCATTGGTAATAGGATCAAACGTTCCAGGATAGATTGCGGTTAATTTTTTCATTGCAGGCTCAAGATGGAAAAAAGATCAATCTAGGGTGCCGCAATCTTCCTCACCGCACAAGCAACTCACAGCAACTCACAGCAACACAGTAAATGCCCTGAAAAAAATCAGACCATCAATTAAACCTAAATAATAGTAGCGATGACGAAATGGAGTGGCATACAAAACCAACATAGATGAGAGAATTAAGACTCCAGCATCAAAAACCAATTGCATGGAAGATCGAAGGTATGCAGATGCCAGCCAAATCACCGCAATCAACATAAACAGACTCAACGTCTTAGCCATTCTCTCACCCAAAAGCAACGGCAGCGTCACCAACCCATCATCTCTATCACACGTTACATCACGCAGATCAAAAGCTAAGGTGATCGCCGCAATAAACAAAAAACGATCCAAAAAAAGGTAAACATAATCAGCCTCAGAAAACAGATTCAAACCAACCTGCACCAGCACTAAACTAACACAGACCGACGCCCAACAATAAGCAATCAGAACAATTTTCAAACAAGGAATCATGCGCAGACAACGGCCTTTTATCGGCCAAGAATAAAGCACAACAATCAGTACCAAATGAAGCAAAAACAACCATACCCTCATGTCCAATTGAAGAACCAAAGCCGTTGATAAAAAACCAGATAAAAAACCAGATAAAAAAATGGTTATTAGCAATGCTATTTTATTTTCTATATACCAGACAAGGGTTCGATCAAGAGAACTAGAAGAAGATAAAAAGGAAAAACAACGAGCCAAATTATAGGCAAACAACGTTGAAGAGAAAACAAAGACCAGCAACAATAGATCAACGTCGAGATCAAGTAGCCAAAACGAAGAAGCCGCCAAAGAAGCGGCGGCGGCGGCAATAAAAAAACTGCCGTGAAACAGAAAGTCCACGACTGTTCTCATTCCTAACATACGCCTACTTAATCATGGCGCGGTTCCGCAATCCAATGTGCATCACGACGGAACAGATCACAACAATACCGGCGGTCACCACGATATCAAACCAATGAGTAAACGGCATATGATAGTAACGGCTGTCCACAGAACCGGAGATCCAAACATAACGCTCCAACCAAGTACCCGCCAAAATAGAACACGCCACCGCACCAATCAAAATAGGGTTATGACGAGCCGCCTTAATCGTAGCCAAGGAGATAAATGGAATGACAAACTTAAGCAACAAAAACCCCGTCCAGAGTAGGCCAAGACCGTCATCCATACTGTTAAAGCGAACAATCTCCTCAGGCAAGCGGCCATACCAGATCAACAGATATTGAGAAAAGTAGAAATACGTCCAAAGTATGGTGAAACCCAGCATCAGCTGAGCCATAAAATTCAGCACCCGCGCATCATAAGGTTTTTTCCGTTTACCCGACAGATCCAGATAGATCAAAAACAGAGCAAAGCAGGCCAAAAATCCGTGAAAATTACTCACGAAATGATAAGCCCCATAGATTGCACTGTGCCAGCCTGCCAGCATGGTCATCTCAAAGTCCCAGGCAACCATCGTCCCATAAAAAACATAGACAAACGGTATAATCACTGCGATAAATTTCAGATCAGCCTTATCCTTTTCAGAACTCTCGTTAGAAGCCACCTTTTTTTGCATTTTACAAAAATGCCAACAACAGAAAGCCACAATAAGAAACCCAATGATTTCACGCGCCACTAAAAAAGTATAATTATGCCAACCAGACAGATGCTGATTCTCCGCATCCGCCAGCCAAGGAAAAGTAGATTCGCCATTGAATAGCAAAATCAACAACATAATAAAGGCAACAGGCAGTAGAGCATTAAAGGCAGCGGCATAACCGTAAACCTGATAACGCCATTGCGCATTAACCAACACCAAAATAGAGGAGAGAGTAACCCCGCCTATGGCGACGTACAAGACGATGAGAAAATTCGTCGTTAAAATGGACCAGCTACCAAAAAATTCCATAGTCTATAATCTTTACTTTGTTAATGAGTTGTTAATCTACCCAGTCACTCACTTAGCCAAACCGTGACGAACATAATTAACCACATGCCAACGCTCTTGAACGGTAAGATCATTGCTGCCTCCACCCGCCCCAGGTACACCGTAAGCAGGCATAATCGCACTGCCAAAGGTAATCGTTCCCCACAACCAACCTTCACTGATCTCTTTTTGCACTCGATCACTCACCAGTGGTACTGCAAAAATTTTCTGACTCACGGGTGTTGTTGCCTTGCCGTCATAACCGTGACAAGCGGAGCAATAAATATCGTACAACTGCCGCCCTTTTTTCAATGAATTAGCGTTCACTGCAACGGGGTTTAACAGGCTGTCAGCTTCCGTTCTATCAACCACTTTGGTTAATTTTCCTGTGACCGCAATGGATCGTTTCGGAAAAGGGCGCATATGCAAACTGCCATCAACACCAGTACTCTCAGGCTCTTGAGGTTTTATACTGATCTGATTACCCATATCCGTAGACCAAGGCCAAGCATGAAGCGAAGGCGCATACCCGAAAGCCAACACACTTAAGAGGACAAAAAACCGGCTTCTCATGCAATTTTCTCCCACGTCACATCAACAGCAGAATGCTCTTCAAACAACTCTTTTAAGTAACCAATCAGCAGCTCATCCGTCGCAACAATTACCACCACCTCATCCACGCTGGCGGCCTTATTATAAAGCCCCTTATTTCTGTTAAACAACATCCGCATACTATTGCCAAACAGCCCAGACATAATCATAAACCCGAAAAAGATAGACCAAACAGCAAAAAAGATAAACATCTCGTAGATCAAAACCGCGTTACTCATCAAAGGAATAACCGGCTTTCCACCTACGGGCTGCACCAAAAAACCCGCCTGCGATGAAGCCAAAAAGATAAACCCAAAGACCATCCCAAAAATCGCTCCAAAAAAGGCAAAGCGAGCAATGTAAATAGGTCGATCCCCTAAAATCTCTTCAATTTCTGGATGCTCAATCGGCGAGTTCAATGTCACATCGTCGATACCAACACCCGCGACCCTTTCGCTCCGCACATCTTTAATTGCATCAAAGGCATGATCAAAGTCCTTAAATGAAGCAAGCACTCGATAATTTTTTTTCATATTAATTCCTAGCGCCTAACAGTCAGGCAATGCCGTGCTGATTAAAGTGAGCGACGTATTTCATATCCGTACCCTTAATATGATTAATCAAGAGCGAGTTCAAGAAATCAGGCAACTCATCAAAGACCGTTTCATCCCCATGTTCAATCCGGTTTTGATACTCAATAACCCGACCTGCCAAAAGGTTATGCTCCTCTTTATGCTTCTTATAACCGGAGTAATCACTCTTCGACATCAACTCTTCTTCATGACTAAAGTTAGCCTGTATACCGTCAGCGAGTCTGCCCACCATTTCGCGCAACACAGCACGGTCTTTTCGATGAGAAACTGCGGCATGGAATTCATTGGTTAAATCCACCAAAGCACGATGCTGTTTATCCAACGACTCGATACCAACGCTAAAGCCTTTACTCCAGCGGAAGCGGTCTTCTCGATGGTGATACACCAACTCTTTAACTTCGTACATCGAAATGGAGGGCACCATTTTGACAAAGATCAAAAACAGCATGCCAAACCAACCAAAACTACCAAAGATAATACCCCATTCGACAAAGGTTCCCCAAAGGATACCCGCCTGATGCACTTCATGCGGGGTTGCCAAAGTCGGCGCCACAATCATCCAACGTTCGGTAAACATACCCAAATTCAACAGCAACGAAACCACGAACATCACCGACAAATTATTACGCAATGTTTTTGATAGGAAAGCAAACGGAACAATAAAGCCACAAAAGATCATCGTCCAGAAAACCGGTGCATAAGCCCCCGTTGCCTTGGCAATCAATACCTCTTTGTTATAGACATCATGCCCATACCAAATAGAAGCAAACTCAACCAGATTCAAGTAACTCCAAACCATTGCGATACAAAAGGTCAGATAACAGACCTTATCCAAAATGGGCTTGGTCATATACTGCTCGAACCTAAAGAAGTAACGCAGCATGATAAAGAGGGTAATGATCGCTGCACAACCTGAATAGAGCGCCCCAGAAACAAAGTAAGGCGGGAAGCTAGTGACATGCCAACCCGGCATAATCGACACGGCAAAATCAGCCGAAACAATGGAGTGAACCGAAACCGCCAGCGGAATCAGAAAACAAGCCATCAAAAAATAGGTCTGTCTAAAATTACGCCACTGCCGATCACTGCCCGTCCAACCGGCTGATAACACGCCATACAGACGTTTACGCCAACCGGTGGCACTGTCTCGGCAGATGGCCAAATCGGGAATCATACCGATAAAAAGAAACAGCACCGACGAACAGAGATAGGTGGTAATCGCAAAGGCATCCCAAATTAGGGGTGAGGTAAACGCAGGCCAAATACCACGATCACTCACATACGGTAGCACCCAATACATGTTCCAAACACGACCCAAATGGATCACGGGAAAGATTGCTGCCGTTAATAGAGAGAACGTGGTCATCGCCTCAGCAAACCGATAAATTGGCTTACGCCAATCGGCACCGATCAAAAGCAAAATCGCCGACAGTAAAGTACCTGAATGACTCATGCCAATCCAAAAGACAAAGGTCGCAATGTACATATCCCAGTAGTGAGGATTATTTAAACCCGCCACTCCCATACCGGTATTGTATTGATAAACCTCAGCTGCCACCCCTACTGAAAGCATCAACACACACACAATCAACGTCACCCAATAAAGGCGACGCGGCCGTTTCATGCTGCCTAAAACATCAGCATTAATCTGCGCCCATGCTATATCTTGGTTAATCTCTTTTTCTTGCATAACAATCTTTCATTCTCTAACGTTTAAAGAAACGAGTGAAACCCAAAAAGCATTAAATATCCTTGTCTCGCATACGCTCCAGATACATCACAGAAGGATCAACATTCAACTCTTCAAAAATACGGTAACCGTGTTTATTTGGATCTTGTTTATTCTGCTTCGTGACCCCGCGCTGCACCTCATGCTCTTTCCAAAGCCCAGCAACCTGACTGCTTTCATCCAAGGTATCACCAAAAACAATCGCCGAAGAGGGGCACGCCTGCACACAAGCGGGCACCACCTCACCGTCCATCACCTCACGATCTTCCATTTTGGCGGTATTTTTGACCGCTTTAATGCGCTGTACACAGAACGTACATTTTTCCATCACACCTTTATCACGCACGGTAATATCAGGATTCAGCTGATGGTTCAACGGCTCTGGCCAAGCGGTTTCAGGGTAGGAATAAAAGTTGAAATAACGCACTTTGAAAGGACAATTGGTACCGCAATAACGAGAACCAATACAACGGTTGTAAACCTGTGCATTCAAACCATCTGGGGTATGGTAAGTCGCTACCGCTGGACAAACCGGCTCACAAGTAGCTGCACCACATTGCTGACACATCATCGGCAAAAAGCTTGCCCCTTCATCGGGATATTCATTCTCCGGCTGATCCCAATAGCGTTCAATGCGCATCCAGTGCATCGCTTGTCCCGCCTCAAATTTTTCTTTACCCACCGTGGCTAAATTATTTTCGGCATAACAGGCGGTCGAACAAGCGTTACAGCCAACGCATTGATCCAGATTGATCGACATCGTCCAACGATGTTCGTAATCATGATGACCACCCTCTTCATGCCCTTTGCGATACTTTGACCAGTTATCAACAATATTCTTAATAGACATCGCTACACACCTTCAGGCTTATACGTTGGAACGGTACGGACAAACTGCCGCCCCTGTTGCGAATCGGTACCACCCATACGAACCAGGGTGCCTTTTTTATCAAGTGACTCCAACTTCACAGCCGTGGCGTACATCGCCAACTCACCGGTCACCTTCTCCCGCTGTAGATCCAAAATGGTCAAGGGGTTTACTCCCACTCCTTTGGCATAACGACCATACTCCGTATGCCCCTGCCCAAGCGGCACCGCCACCACCGACTTATGCACCGATTTGGTCAAATACGCTTTCACCTTAAGAGAGCCGCTGGCAGAACTGAGCTTAATCAGATCCCCGTGCTCGATCTTCATTGCCTCTGCCGTTGCGGGGTGAATCTCCGCCCAAGAATCCCATACCACCTTAGTGATCTGATCCGGCGATTCTTGTAACCAAGGTAAATTGGCATGTCGGCCATCAAACAATCCCAATCGCGGTGAGGGCACCAACATCAAGGGGTAATCAGAATGACTGGCTGACATAGCCACATCAGCAAGACGAACATTAATACTGAATGTTTTTGCCTCGCCCTCAAGCTGAATCTGCCCTGAACTCAAGGTGTTTTGCCAAAAAGTCTGAGCACTCATCAGAGGGTCGGCCACTTGTCCCTGCATTCCTGCAACGGCATTACGCAGATAAGCGTAATAATCCTTAAAGGCCGAATACTCGCCAGGCCGAGCCATTTTCAGCAAATCCAACATCACATCGCCAAAACCTCGAGTCTCACGGTGCAGCGGCTCCATCAGAGGCTGCTGAAAACCGATTACGCTGCCAGTAGGCTGATAACTGGCAACGTGCGTCCCCCAGTCTTCCAAATGCGAAGACATTGGCAAAACCACGTCAGCCGCCGCTGAAGTCTCATCAAAAAACTGACTCAACACCACTTTCAGGCCAACGTTATTCTGCAAGTTCTCGGCTAAGTTTAAACTCTCTGGGGCATTAAAAAGCGGGTTGGCTCCGTGGAAAAAGACCACATCCAATTTTTTCTCGGCCACCGCCGCAGAGAAGGTCAATAGGTCAGCCGTTGAACCATTTTTAACCTGCAATTGCGGCAGAGGCAATTGCGTCGAAGGCATAATGGTCTTACCAACGTTACCCAAAATCAGATTCAACAGCTGCACGGCAGCGACAGCAGAATAACCTTCCACCTGCCCTTCTACCGATGCACCTGCCAAAACTAAGCTGGGACTGCGACTGTCCAACGCTTTGGCAATGCGGCGCAACGAGTCGTAATCAACCCCAGTCGTTTCAGCAACTTTCCGAGCGTCATAACGACCGACAAAATCGATGATCTCTTGCGGCACACCTTGAAAAATCTCATCTCGGCCATGTTTCAGCAAATAATTGGCAATGCCCAGCGCCAACAAACCCTCGCTGCCCGGAGATGCTGCCACCCACAGATCGGCATTGGCTCCGGTCAAGGACATTTTGCTCTCAACCTGAATCAAACTGCCACGCTTTGGCAGTGAACGAAACTTAGAAAACTGTCCGGCAAAATGCACTGGAGAGACCCAAGTACCGAGGAAATCAGCCCCAAAGGAGAGAATCAACTCCGCTTTATCCAAATGCAGTGTCGGCGACTCATCCGCCAACATCGCCTTATTGACCGCATTCAAGACCGCCGTATTCACAACCTCGTAAGCGTAGTGATGCTTTGAATCCAAGGCTTGCAGATGATTTTGCAACAGAGCTTGCTGATGGCCACTGCTGGTACCGGTGAACCAGGCAACTCGATCTGCCGCCGTGCCAAGGTGCTCACTGATCAACTCAAACGCTTCTTTCCAACTGCTCTCCACCAACTGACCATTTTTACGCAGCAGCGGTTGAGTCACCCGATCAGGATTGTAATGCGCTTGCAAACCCGCCTGCCCCATCTGGCAAGACTTACCGGCATTGATGGGCGAATCAGGGTTGCCCTCTAATTTCAGGGGGCGACCCTCTCGCACTCGTCCATGCACACCACAACCAGCGGCACATTGCAGACACATGGAGGCGTACCAAACACCCAAGCCCGGAACCACATGCTCTTCTGGGAGTAGATAAGAGACCACATGCTCCTTACCCTCTTCCAAATTCACCATGCTCGGTGCATCACAGCCCAACAAAGCGCCACTGGCTCCCGTCAGGCCAAGCAATTTCATAAAGTCTCTGCGATTTATTTTTACGTTCATACGTTATCCGCTTTCATCAACTGAACCGAACCGGCTTTACGATCTACTTGTGACATGTCCAACAATCCCCCGGCCCACCGTTTTTCTCATGGCACTCAACACACCAGCCCATGGTCAGCGGCTTTACTTTCCTTGCCGTCGTCATGTTCGTGATGTCGCCATGACAGACACCGCAAACCTCACCAACACGCTGAATGGGGAGATCAGGGTCAAAAACAAAACGCTTAAGGTGTATTTCATGAGTAAAATGAACAAAATCCGGAAGATCATGCACCTTTTTCCACGGAGGAGAGATTTTCTTATCCCAAAACTCGGTCAGCTTTTGAATTCGTGGCTTATCGGTTGCAATAATTTTATGGCAGCCGATGCACTTGCTGGTCGGTGGGATGCCTGCCACCTTGCTACGGCGAGCGTAAGTGTGGCAATAAAGACAGTTGATCCCATTGTCCTTCACATGAATATTATGAGGAAAATCAATTGGTTGAGTAACCTCAATGCCATCATATTCGCCGTCAGGAGGATCAATACCGACCTCATTCATTTCCGCTCTCAGACTCATGGACAGCAACAGAGAGATGAACAGTAAGCTGATAAGCAGCAATAAGGAGGGCTTCTGGATAGAAATAAAATTCATTTTATCGTACACACTAGGTCATGGCCTTAATTATCAGATTCTAAAAAATTCCTAAGTCTCCACCCATCAAGTATCTGTCTGATAGGTTATGACGATGTGCATTAAAACATTAAAACG
>CAZTQX010000055.1:0-2432 GCA_964615985.1 uncultured Gammaproteobacteria bacterium
GACAAAAAAAGCACTGTTTTTAAGGTATTAAAGCCCTAACTTAATGGCAGTGCTTAGAAAAAGAGGGGTTAGGGGAGATTTCTCAAATAATTCGCCAACCCCAATGTCCTCTGCCTAGCGCTTAAACCACCTCAACCACCCCAATGTCCGTTAAGAGCGCAAAGGGACAAAGCACAAAGGGCAAAGGATCAAAAGAGCGCCCTGGCAATCCGAAAGCCGATATTGAGGTCCGTTCCATCGGTGGTGCCCCAGTAACGGTTAGCCGAGCGCACGACCTCTGCATTGAGGTCCCAGGAGCCGCCGCGAATAACACGCCGGCCGCATGCTGCGCCCGCGCCTTCGAGCCACGCTCTGCCATCATTCAGTGCATCTCTGTAACCACCATGCCAGCAATCCTCTGTCCATTCCCAAACATTGCCGTGCATGTCATTCAAGCCAAAACGATTGACCTTAAAACTCGCAAGCGGTACGTCTTCCCCGTCTGACCACTCAACCACTTGGCATACGCCTTGGCATCATTCCAATTAACATTCATTACCGGACGACTGCCACGCCCCCAACCTTCATCATCAGGCAGACTACGTTTTGTCGCCGTGGCAAATTTATCGTAATCATCAAAGGTCACTTCCGTTTGCCCCAAAGCAAATTTCCTCGCAATGCTCACCCGATGCACAGGTTTTTCATCGTCTTGACAATTCTTACCACTAACACAACCCATCTGAAACGATCCTGCCGGAATCACCACCATTTTCGGAGCCTTGCCACCATCCTTCAGAGTATCTTGAAAAATCGTACCTGCCTTTTTAGGCATCTTTTCAGAATCCCATATCACTGTTTTACTAAGAGAAAATTCCGAAGAAACACCCTTCCAAAAATCATCAAAAGGCTCAAACACAACCAACAAAACCGCTACAGCAGCTCCCACGACCATCCCAACTTTATCCCACGAAATTTTAGAGGACGATTTTTTTTGCTTCTGTGAAATAGTAGGTTTGACTGAAGCTTTAACGGGTCGCTTAACTGGAGACTTCACCTTCGGCTTCAGCGCCTGCAACACCTCATCAATAGCCAGATGAACCTCGTGCAACCGCTCACTCTTTTTCAGCTCCGAGAGTAAAAAACGCGCCGACTTTGCCTGATCCTGATCTTCCCCCAACAGATACGGTTTCAAACGATAAACCGTCGCCAAACGAGTATCGTCACTCTCCGACTTCAAACCCGCCAACAAACTCTCCGGCAACACCGCTTTTGGTTTCAGACGAGCAATCTCAAATTGCCCCTCTTTGGCATCAATCCACGCCACCGGAGTCATATCCGTGCGCTCTGCCGTCACCTGATCATGAATGTAATCGGAAAGCTGATTCAAGGTCACAACCCCCTGATCATTAACCGCCTCACCCTTCAGACCCTCAACCAAATAACGAGTAAACAGCGACCCCGTACCCGACTCATCTTCAAACGCCAACTGAGTCGCTTTGGAAGCCGCCAGCACCGCCCGTCCTTTGCCTTGCACATCGAAGCTCTCCTCACTGAGCGCTTCCATGCTGCCCTTCGAACCTTTAAAGGCTCCGCTGTGACAACAGTCCAATAACAAAATCTGCCGCCGCGCCGCACAACTCTCCATATCCTCCCGAATATTCGAGGCACGCAGTGACGCTCGTGAGGGCTGATCCAGCAGGCTTTTCTGTAGGGCTAAGTAGAGTTTTTTACCCTTGCCCAGCAGACCGTGCCCCGAAAAATAGAGCAACACCGTATCGTCACGATGCCGATTCAAAAACAGATCAACGATCTGCTCCTCAGCAACGGATTTTTCAGGGTTGTGCAGGGTGGTGACTTGAAAACCGTAAGCGGGCTGTTGCAGTACCTCGGCCAAGGTTTTAACGTCTTTTTCAGGTGCCAGCAGATGACCCAATTTTTTATCATCGTAATGGTCGTTGCTGATCAATAAGGCAAGTTTTTTAGCCATAATTTTTAGAGTATTTTTTAAGAGCTCAGTTGCGAGCTGTGTTTAAGAGCAATGACGTGTTCTAACATTTTTTCAAAATCATCCGGTGACGATGCTGTCAGTTCCGCCAACTCACCATTGGCATGCAGTTTCAGGCTCACGCTTCGATTACGTTGCAGCCAAGCTCCCAGCACCTTGTTTAACTCGGTCAAGACCGTCTTGCTAAAAACACCGCCAATGACCAGCGCAAACAGATCGCTGGCACTGCCTTTAGCACCACCTTGCTCGACGTCTCTCTGCATCGAATCGACCGATTCCAATAAGGTCAACTCTTCCAGCTCTTCGCGCAATTCATTCACCAGATCGAAAAGATCATCGTTATCCAAACTCTCTGCTGAAAGTGAAAAGGTCAAATTCTCTGTTTGATTTTCCTGCTCCGCCATCGACCGCTCCCCGTCCTTTTTTATTCTTGACAAAGATAGTAGCC
>CAZTQX010000055.1:2532-9482 GCA_964615985.1 uncultured Gammaproteobacteria bacterium
TGCTCCGCCATCGACCGCTCCCCGTCCTTTTTTATTCTTGACAAAGATAGTAGCCTTTTCATGCTCAGAAAAGTAATTCAGGCCACCCAGCACCTCTCGGTAGGATGGCGCAAAGCGCAGCGTGCCCATCGGATCATCGCCTACAATTAGCCATCATCTACCCCACCACCACCGTAGGTCGGCATTAGGCCGCAGGCCGTAATCCGACAGGGCGATGACCGTTGATCACCGTTGTCAATTTTGCTTAAGGTCGTTATGGTAAGTTAGATTATGAATCCAAACCTACCCCTAACACCCCTCTGCCAAGCCGCCATCACCATCGCCAAACAGGCCGGTGAGGTGATTTTGGAGGTCTACAACAGCAGCCGCGATCTTCAGATCGAACACAAAGAAGATGAAACCCCCGTCACCAACGCCGACTACGCCGCCCACCACTTGATCGTCGCCGAGCTGGAGAAACTCTCCCCCGCCTTTCCGGTACTCTCCGAAGAGTCGATTCACATCTCTTTTCTGGAGCGCGGTCGCTGGCCGACCTACTGGCTGGTGGATCCTCTGGATGGCACCCGTGAATTCATCAAGCGCAGCGATCAATTCAGCGTCAATATCGCCCTGATTCATCACCATCAGCCGGTGCTGGGGGTGATCTATGTGCCGGTTTTTGAGCACCTCTACTACGCCACCCAAGGTGCGGGCGCATGGCGACAAAACAGCAACGACAGCGCTTTTCCCATTCAGACTCGACCACTGGATCTGAACGACTTCACCTTGGCCAGCAGCCTCAATCCGGGCGGCCCTCGACAACAGGCTTACATCACCGCCCTGCCACCCCATCGCATCACGCCCATGGGCAGCTCGATTAAATCTTGTTTGGTGGCCGAAGGCGCTGCCGATCTCTACCCACGCCTCGGCCCCACCTCCGAGTGGGACACCGCCGCCGCCCAGTGCATCGTTGAAGAGGCTGGGGGGAAGATCACTCACCTCAATCTCACCCCGCTCAGCTACAACAACAAAGCCGCGCTGCTCAATCCACACTTTCTGGTGTTTGGTGATCCACGTCACGACTGGTCGCAATACCGCCGCTGAGCTAAACTCGCAGCCAACTTTTTCCCCATGTGGCGGTCTGTTGTTTAACCGGAGAAAACATCCCATGAGCCAAACTGAAATTCGTTTTGCCATTGAAGGCATGACTTGCGCTGCTTGCAGCGGTCGTATTGAGCGCGTCTTAAATAAACTGCCCGGTGTGGTCAAAGCCGAGATCAATCTCAGCACCGCTCAAGCGAGCATCGACTACCTGCCGGAAACGGTCAGCCCCGCGCAACTCTATCAACGCATCAATAAACTCGGTTTTCAAGCCATTGAAAACCAACCGGACAGCAACGCAGAAGAACAGAGTCTGCAAGAGCGCGAACAGCAGGCTCTCAAACGCCAGCTCCAATTTGCCGTCCTCTTCACCCTACCGCTGATGCTGATCAGCATGGGGCCGATGTTTATTGCCAGCCTCGACAACGCCATGCTCGACCTGATGGAAAAAGGCCGCTGGTATCTGATCGAACTGCTGCTGGCCACGCCGGTGCTGTTTGGAGCGGGGCAACGTTTCTACCGCCACGGCTGGAGTGAGCTGAAACAGCTCGCCCCGGGGATGAACAGCTTGGTGATGTTGGGCAGCTCGGCGGCCTATTTCTACTCTCTGCTGGCGCTGACCGCACCGCAGCTCTTCCCCAAAGGCACCGCCAACATCTACTTTGAAGCCGCAGCGGTGATCGTCACGCTGATTCTGCTGGGCAAATATCTGGAATCCGCCGCCAAAGGCCGCACCTCCAGCGCCATTCGCAAACTGGTGGAGCTGCAACCGAAAACCGCAACCGTGATCCGCAACGACCAACCGCAACAGATCGCCATTGCCGAGGTCATCGCAGGCGACCTGCTGCTGGTGAAACCAGGCGAACGCATCCCCGTTGATGGCTTGATCACCGAGGGCAACAGTTTTGTGGATGAGTCCATGATCAGCGGCGAACCGGTGCCGGTGGAAAAACAGCGCGGTGACAACCTCATCGGCGGCACCGTCAATCAGAGCGGCGCGCTGCACTTCACCGCTCAGCAAGTGGGCGACAACACCCTGTTGGCACAGATCATCCACTTAGTAGAAGAGGCGCAGTCGGGTAAACCACCGATTCAACTGATGGCGGATAAAATCGCCGCCATCTTTGTCCCCATCGTCTTAGGGCTGGCAACGCTGACCTTTTTCACTTGGCTGCTGATCGGCCCCGAACCAAGCCTCAACTACGCCTTTGTAGCCGCTGTTTCCGTCTTGGTCATCGCCTGTCCCTGTGCGATGGGGCTGGCCACTCCCACCGCGATTATGGTGGGTACCGGCAAGGGCGCTGAGTTGGGGCTGCTGTTTCGCAAAGGCCCTGCGCTGGAAGCACTGGCGGAGATCGACACCGTGGTGCTGGACAAAACCGGCACCGTCACCAAAGGTTTCCCAGAACTGACCCAGATCGTTGCCCTTAACGGTGATGAAAATCGTCTGTTGCAACTGGCCGCCGCCGCCGAAAGTCAGAGCGAACACCCCATCGCCAAAGCGGTGGTGACGGCAGCAGAGCAGCGCAACCTCACTCTGAGCAAAGCGGAGCAATTCCAAGCGCAACCGGGTTTTGGTCTCTCTGCTCAAGTGGAGGGGCATAAAATTGAGATCGGTGCCGAACGGCTGATGCAGCAGTTGGGACTGGATCTCACCCCGCTGGCCACAGAAGCCGAAAAGCAGGCCAAAGCCGCTGCCACACCCATTTTTATCGCCATCGACGGTGATCTGGCGGGGCTGTTGGCGGTGGCTGATCCGATCAAAGAGGAGAGCCACAGCACCGTAGTCGCTCTGCAAGCGCGTGGCTTGAAGGTAATGTTACTCACCGGCGATCACCCTCACACCGCCCAAGCGGTGGCGGATCAAGTGGGCATCAGCGAGGTGATTGCCAATGTGCTGCCAGCGGATAAAGCCAACGAGGTGAAACGACTGCAACAGGCGGGAGCCAAAGTGGCGTTTGTCGGCGACGGCATCAACGATGCGCCTGCCTTGGCGCAAGCGGAGGTGGGCATCGCCATCGGCACGGGTACCGACATTGCCATTGAAGCCGCCGATGTGATTTTGATGTCCGGCCAACTGAGCGGCATCAGCCGTGCGATCAAACTGGCACAGCAAACCCTGAAAACCATTCGCCACAACTTCTTCTGGGCTTACGCTTACAACGTGGCGCTGATCCCATTGGCGGCGGGTCTTTTTTACCCGCTCACAGGTTGGTTACTGAACCCCATGATTGCCGCTGCGGCGATGAGCGTCTCGTCTCTGTTTGTGGTCAGCAACAGTTTGCGCTTGCGGCGTTTTAACGGCTAAGCGCAAAGCCTAGTTGGGCATATTGCAGTTCAAGGCAGAGCCATAGGGACTCACCAAACCTGGTGGCTCCACCCCAATGCGGTTGTAGTCGTTTATCAACTCCAGCAAGGTAAAGTCAACACTCTCAACGCTCTCACTGCCCGCCACCAGCGCCCGTGCTTGGAGGCGTACTTTGACCCAATGGGCGTGAGACTTCGGATAAACCACAGAGAAATAACCAAAACCGTTGGCATCGGTGACCAAGGCTCCAGCACTCACCGTGGGCAACATGGTGGGATGCTGGGCAATGGTGGCGGAATTGGACGGCTCCAACGTACCACTGCAATTGCGATCTTCACCAGAGAGGTGATCTTCAAGCACCGTATCTAAGAAACCGTCACCATCCAGATCTTCACCTGCATCCAAGATGCCGTTGTTATTCAGATCTTCAGGGGAATCCAACAAACCATTGCCATCTTTATCCTCGCCTGCATCCAACACACCGTTGCAGTTGCTGGCCAAATCGTTATCCAACACCCCATTCTGATTC
The DNA here is from genome assembly GCA_964615985.1 of uncultured Gammaproteobacteria bacterium. GTDB lineage: Bacteria > Pseudomonadota > Gammaproteobacteria > JAUZRS01 > JAUZRS01 > JAUZRS01. The sequence continues at coordinate 6,450 of CAZTQX010000055.1, forward strand.
AAATCTTCAGAGGAACATTCCACACTGCGAAGTATCGCCCAACTGTCCGGCTTGCCATCAGAGAGAGTATCCACCCCCTCGTGCTGTCCCTTGAAATAAGCCAGCGGCTGCACACTCAACTCCACTCGCACTCCACTCACCGGCGCACCTTGAGCATTGCTCACCTGCACCACATACGGTTTCTGATTCTGCACCACATTGACTTCCGAAGCCTCTTTGCCAGTACCCAGCACCATACGCAAGGCTCTCTGGCCAACGGTTAAATTTACCGTACTGGCGATTTGAGCACCGACATTATTGGCCACCGTGGCGGAAATAACTGCGCTGTTCGGGCCGCCAACACCAGCGGTGTAAATCGTACCGGCCAAACCAGAGCTGTTGGTCAGCGCCGATCCCACCGATAAGGTACCGCCGGAAACATCGGAGCGAATGGCAAACACCACGGTTTGATTCTTGACCAAATTACCTTGAGCATCACGCACAATGGCGCTGATGGTACTGGTCTCGCCACCCGCCAAGGTGGTCGGAGACGCTTGCAGGGTTAGTGCAGCAGGATTGGTGGCAACAAACTCCACCGTGCGTTGGGCAATGGAGCCGTTGGCGGCTTTAGCACTCAGCATCGCGCCGCCCGCATTGGCAGAGTGAATGACATTATCCACCACGCCAAAATTATTGGTGGTGGCACTCTGAGTGGAGAGTCCGTTTAAAAAAAGCCCGCGCGTGGTGTTGAGCTGCACCGTCTGCCCCACCACCGGTCGGCCGTTTTGCAGCCACTGCACCGAGACCAATTTTCCCACCGCACCGATGGCAATTTCAGCGGCGTTAAGAGGCGTTTGAAAATGAAAGCTGTCTGGTCGGATGGTTAAATTAAAACTGGCAGAGACACTGCCCGCCAGCGCTGAAGCGCTGATCACATCATCCAAACCTACGTTGTCGGTCACGGTGGCTTGCGTCTGACCGCTGCTGTTGGTCAAAGGCGGTTGCACAATGGTATTGCCTTGCGCCGAACTGACCACCACAGCAGCACCCACAATAGGATCTCCATTACCATCCAACAACGTGAACGATAGGTCTGCGCTGGATTCAATCGTCACCGTACTTGGGCCATCCACACTGATGCGACTGCCCACCACCTCAACGCTAATCGAATCACTGGCACCCCCCACCGCAGCGGTAACCGTAATAGTTCGATTGCTAACATCCGCACCCGGCAACAGCTCAGCAACGGCCATTCCCAGTCCATCAGTCACCCCCTGAGTGACAGCCAAATCTCCTGAGGTGGCACTGAAAGTAACCGTCTCTCCTTGTATCAACTGATTACCCGCATCTTTGACCCGCACGTTCAACAGCACTTTGCTCGCCTGACCGGAAGGCAGCTGTCTGCTGTCCGCCTGCAGAGTCACGCTCAAAACAGCGGTGGGGTTGGTAATCGTAGGGTTTGTTCCATTGGGGTTACTAATCACGGCACCGCCGCCACTGGCCGGAGTTGAGGTTGGCTCTTCACGAGTCCCACAGGCCGTTAACAGGCTCAAGAAAAGCACAATAGAAAGAAGACTCTGGAGAAATTTCATGGCATAAGCCTTTTAACACGAGTTGCATAAATCTAAACAGACTACCGTAAACAACCTCCTTGTTTGGTAGCGAAAGGTATAACTGGCAACAGCAAAGCGACCAACGCTAGTGCAAACGTGGCCAATCAAAATGAGTTACAAAGCCAACGCCTACCGAGTCATAACGATCCTGAGTCGCGCTGTCCAGATAACGCGCCAACTCCAGAGTCAAAGCGGTATCACGATTACCAAACAGCTCAATGCCCAGACCGTAAGCAGGAGACGTTTCATTACCCTGTTTTGCTGCCGTGGTGGTCACCACATCCGTTTCAAAATAACTGCCGCCTGCCAACAGATACACATTGACTCGCTCAAACGGCAAGTTGAGGCGCAAAAAGAGTGAGGCGTAACGACTGTTGGGTGATTTTAATAACACCCCCGTATTATCAGAACCCCAACCCAGATGACTCTCCACCGCAAAAAAATCGGCAAAATGGTAACCCAGACGCAGATTCAAGTTGGACATTGCCACGGTTCCCAGAGTCGCGCCGGACAATTCACTGCTGGCGACATTAAAACCGATGTAGGAGTTTGGGCGCGGTGCTTCCGCAACCCAGCCCGCTTCAGACAGAGCCGAAATCGCCAGCAGTAGAGGGAAAAAATATACTGCCACTCTGCGTGAAATTGCCTTACAGACCATACTCAAACTCTCCTTAAACACACGTTATAAATCCACATTACGCACCTTAATCAACAGCTCAAGCCCTTGCAGTACCACCCCAGACAACGGTGGCAAACCTCTAATATCAATCTCAGCAGCGTCAATATCCAACAGCTCGCCCGAATCAAGATTGAACAAATGATGGTGCGGTTTTGGGTTACTGTCATAAAAAGTACGCCCCGAATCCACCAGCACCTCGCGCAACAGACCCTTACGCACAAACAATCCCAAGGTATTGTAAACCGTCGCTTTTGAAACCGGACAACCCATACGATTAACCCCTAGGCGCACCGACTCCGCCACCTGATGCTGGGAACGCTGAAACATAAACTCAGCAATCGCCAAGCGCTGCTGAGTCGGCAAAATCCGCTGATTCTGCAACAACTCGTGAATCTGCTCTCTGTTCAAAGGGTAGTTGTAATCGGTTTCCATAACGTCTGAGAGTATAAACCTAGCGCCTCACAATTGGTAAAAGCTGTTAAATCACCTCAATGGTAGAGGAAAAACCGCTATTTTCGAAGCGCTCTTCTGTTAATCCCAGAAAAAACTGCTAGCCTCAATAGGTATGGCCAGACCTTTACGACTCGAAGTTAACGGTGGACTCTACCATATCAGCTCTTATGGACAGGCTGGAAATGCCATTTTTAGGGACGCTCACGACCGCCAACACTTTCTGCACGTTCTCGGTGAAGTCTGCCAGAGAATGAGCTGGAAATGCCACGCCTACAGCCTTCTTGATCAAAGCTATCAACTGCTAATCGA
>CAZTQX010000055.1:9582-14455 GCA_964615985.1 uncultured Gammaproteobacteria bacterium
GCTGGAAATGCCACGCCTACAGCCTTCTTGATCAAAGCTATCAACTGCTAATCGAAACCCCAAAAGCCAATCTCTGTAAGGGCATGCGCCAACTCAACGGCACCGTGACCCAGCATTTCAATCAACGCCACCAGCGCAGCGGCGCTCTTTTTCAAGGACGCTACAAAGCCATTATTGCCGAGAAAGAATCCTACCTGCTGCGACTCAATCACCACATCGTTCGTGCTCCCATTCAAGCAAACCTAAGCCGTTCAGCCCTCACTTGGCGCTGGAGCAGTTATCAAACAACCGTCGGCAACGTCGAAGCACTGCCTTGGCTTGAGCTCACCAGCACCTTGAATTGCTTCGGCAAACAGACGAGTAAAAACCGTGCCGCCTATCGCGATTACATTCGCAGCCCACAAGAGAACGATTCACTCTGGGATGAACTGCAACAGCAAATCTATCTTGGCAGCCCCGCCTTTATCAAACGCCTGCAAAGACGAATGACAAAACACCAAGCCGCACCGCAACACTCCTCCCTGACTCCCAGCACCTCACACGATCCCAGCGGCCTCGCTGCCTACCAAAAACACCACAAAAACCGCAACAGAGCCATCGCCACCGCCTATCTATCAGGCAAATACACGCTGCAAACCATTGGAGAATTTTTTGACTTGCACTACACCACCGTCAGCCGCATCGTTAAACAATACGAACAAGATCAATAACAACACTTCACTCCACTGAAGCCGTTAGCTCCTCAATGGAACGAGCACAACGGATGTTCATATCAAACTGCACATCATCAGGAAACTCTTGGGAAATCACAAAAATCTGTGACAATTCCTGACTGATCTTCGGCAACACTTCTAAGGAACTGCGCATCCGCTGCTGATCAAAAAAGGCAAAAGGTTCATCCAAAAAGAGAAACTGGCCACCCTCAATGGCGGTGTTCACCAGCTCTTGCGACAGTGCCAAACGCAACGCCAACATAATCTGCCGCTGCGTACCGCTGGAGACCTCATCCAACACCATAAAATCGCGCTTCTCATTGGAGAAAACCCGCACATTCAGATCCGCATCCACTTCCAAATGCTGATAACGACCGTCGGTCAAGGAGGGCAAACTCTCACCCGCCATCGCGCGCACATCACGATTAAAGCGCACCGCAATGTGCCGACAAGAACCCTCCAACAAGTTCAACGCCATTTCACGCACCTGAATACGCCCTTCATCTTCGGCACGTTTCTCTTCAAACGCCTGCAACATCCCTTGCAACTCAAGCTCACGCCGACAGCGCTTTTGCTCCACCTTTATGGCCTCTGCGCCTGCCGAAATCTGCTGTTGCAAGCGCTCCAACTGCTCCTCTGAACTGACCAGCAGAGAGGCATTCAGCGACTGCACCGTCTCCAAAGTTGCATCGGGCTGATGCAACGCCTGAGTCAACTGCTCCTGAATCGAACTGGCTTTCTCCTCTTGCAACTCCTCCAAAACCTGAAAGCTGCTCTGCAATTTATCTGAAATCTGCTGCTGCTCCTGCTGCGTGGCACGCAAACGAACCGCTGATGCACGACCACGAAACAGCGACAGCAGCAATAACGACAACGAGCCACTTGCGACATACAGACCCCAAATCACATTTTCAGGCTGCCAATCACTGACGTTTTCCATTAACCAAGTCGAAAGCTGCTGCGCTTCCGCTGACGTTGCCTGCTGCGTCAACAAAAACCAAGCACCACCAAACAACAACGTCAACACCAACCCGACAACCAACAACGCATTCCAACGAGAACGACTTGTCCGACTCTGGCGTTTCTGCTCGCTCAAATCGGGGGTCATAAAGGCATAGCCTTTAACGTCCTCCTCCAAACGCAGCATCGCCTGCTGCTGCTCGGTAACGGCACTCTGCAACGCAGTCTGCTGCTGCCTCAACTGCGGCAACAGCGCCTCGTTCAGAGCCAATTCCGCCAACTGCTGACTCAACTCATCACAACGCCCGACAGCCGCATCCAAGCTCTCTTGCTCGATGGGCAGAGCCTGCTCGATGCTCTCAGCAGCCTCCTCCAGAGAAGCGATACCCGCCATCGTCTTAACCGCATGGCTGTGAGGGTGAGGCGTGGTGATCTCCCGCTGCGCCAGATAAAACGACTCAATAAACTCCTCGTAACGAAAACCGATCAAGTGGCTCAACAACTCATCACAAGCCGACACTCCTCGTGCCAACGGTGCATCTTCATGCCCCTCTTCGTTGACCTTCACCCCTTGATTGTTATCGTCATCCAGATAACGGGTCACTTGATAACGTTTGCCGTCACCGACACTGAAGGTCAAACTCACCTGACAACGAGACTCCCCCCAGCGCAGCGCCTTGGAAATCTTCTCCGGCGAAAGCGAAAATGTTCGTCCGAAAAGCGCGAAACAGATCACCTCACCGGTGGTGCTTTTGCCCGCTTCGTTTTGACCACTGATGGAGATCAAACCCTTCTCAGGCAGATCCTCCAGTACCAGTTTTTTATACTTAAGCAGGTTTTCTGCGTAAACCGCATGAATGATCATAAAATCTCCTCCACACCCAGTTTGCGCAGCACCAACTCCACCGCTTGTCGATACACCGCCTCATCGAAATCCGTCTCTGTATTACGCCGCCGCTCTAGCTCCGCCTCGCAATATTCAGCAAACGATTTTGCCGATCCCTTTAACTTGGAATTCTTCCCTGTATTCTCATCTGATGACATGTTGACCACCCATTAACGTTGTCTCAAAAAATAGATCTTGTCTTATCAAAGCACGATCATTATAGGCTTAAAACACCCAAAAAAATCAGCTTTTCAACCACTTTGCTGCGTCTTTAGCATAATAAGTCAAAATCCCATCGGCTCCGGCACGTTTCATCGACAGCAACGACTCCAGCACCACCGCCCGTTCTTCCAACCAACCGTTCTGACTGGCGGCTTTAAGCATCGCGTATTCGCCACTGACCTGATAAACGTAAGTGGGCGCTTTGAACTCATCTTTGATGCGCCGCACGATGTCCAGATAGGGCATTCCCGGTTTGATCATCACCATATCCGCCCCTTCGGCCAGATCCAGACCCACCTCCCAGATCGCTTCATCGCTGTTGGCCGGATCCATCTGATAGCTTTTTTTGTTGCCACCAGCCAAATTAGAGGCCGAACCTACCGCATCCCGAAACGGGCCATAAAAGCTGGAGGCGTATTTGGCCGAATAAGCCAAAATACGTGTATGGATGTAACCCGCCAGCTCCAGAGCGCGGCGAATTTTCCCTATGCGACCGTCCATCATGTCCGACGGTGCCACCACATCGGCTCCCGCTTCCGCGTGAGAGAGCGCCTGTTTCACCAACACCTCTATGGTCTCATCGTTCAAAACGTAACCGCTCGCATCAATCAGACCGTCCTGCCCGTGGGAGGTAAAAGGATCCAACGCCACATCGGTGATCACTCCCAGCTCAGGAAAGGCCGCTTTCACCGCTCGCACCGCCCGCTGCGCTAACCCATCAGGGTTGTAAGCCTCCTCTGCACCATCGGACTTCACCGCCAGCGGCGTCACCGGAAAGATTGCCAAAGCGGGAATGCCCAGTGCCACCAGCTCCGCCGCCTCTTTGAGCAGCTCATCAATGGAGACCCGCTCCACCCCTGGCATTGACGGCACTGCTTCGCGTTTGCCCTCACCCTCCAAAACAAACAGAGGGTAGATAAAGTCATCCGCCGAGAGGCGATTCTCCGCCATCAAACGACGGGAAAAACCGTCACGACGCATACGACGTTTACGCACAGCAGGATAGGCAGCGGCATTAAAAAGTGAGTGGGACACAGTAAGCTCCTCAAGATCAGAACAGGATTGGGAATAATTTGGATGCAGTTTAGCAGCCCCGCGAAACAATGGACAAACCGACACGATACTGAAAAGATACTCCTCTTTTTCAAACCACTGCCCTCACTATGAAAACCAACTCCATTGATCTCTATCAGGTCGTAGGCAACCCCATTGCCCACAGCCTTTCACCACAAATTCATCAGCAATTTGCCGCTCAAACTCAGCAGGCTCTGCACTACGACAAACAGTTGGTAGCGCTGGAGGGTTTTCAGGCAGCGATGGATGAATTTATTCAACAAGGCGGCAAAGGGGTCAACATCACCGTGCCGTTCAAACAGGATGCTTGGCACTACGCCGACCAGCGCAGCGAACGTGCCCAACGCGCCGGAGCGCTCAACACTCTAAAGATCAACGCCGATGGCAGCACCTTTGGCGACAATACCGATGGTTTAGGTCTGGTACAGGATTTGACTCACAATCAACAGATCCCGCTGAAAAACCAACGCATTCTGCTCTTGGGAGCCGGTGGTGCGGTGCGTGGCGTCTTGCAACCCCTGTTAGAGCAGCAACCCAGCCTATTGCACATCGCCAACCGTACGGCTTCCAAAGCAGAAGCACTGGCGTTGGATTTTGCCGATCTGGGAACATTGCAAGGCGGTGGTTTTACCGATCTCGATGGTCTGGAGCCGTTTGACCTGATCATCAACGGCACCGCCGCCAGTCTCAGTGGCGAGCTGCCACCGCTGCCCGACAGCATCCTCGCTCCCAACGGCAGCGCCTACGACATGATGTACAGCCAAACCCAAACGCCGTTTGTAGAGTGGGCACTGGCACATGGGGCAGGCAAGGCGTTGGACGGTTTGGGCATGTTGGTGGAACAGGCGGCAGAAGCGTTTCTGCTCTGGCGGGGAGTGCGACCTGACAGTCGGGCGGTGATTAAAACCTTACGACCCGAATAATCACAAAGCTATCCGTTCAGCCTCGTAGGTTGGCGCAAAGGCAGGGCAAGCGCATATAAAAAAATCTAGTTGAAGTTTCAGTCAAAAGTGTAAAG
>CAZTQX010000056.1:0-14443 GCA_964615985.1 uncultured Gammaproteobacteria bacterium
GGCATGGGTGGCATGGGTGGCATGGGTGGCATGGGTGGCATGGGGGGAGCAACAACGAAAGAGCGGCGAGATTCTCAGACCATCGAAGGTGAGTTCCGTCGCGACGATTGATTCTGCAAAAAATATTCCCCTCATCTCTTGTTTGGCTCTTGAATTCTCAAAAGCCGTCCCTATCATTAGCACACTCACTTGGGTTGAGTGCTAATGAGCGCTGTTTTCAGCCTATTTTTCAATAACTTATTTTTAGGAGAGTTCCTCAATGAACATTCGTCCGTTGCATGATCGCGTGGTCATCAAGCGCATGGAAGAAGAGCGTATGAGTGCAGGTGGCATTGTGATCCCTGATTCCGCAACCGAAAAACCCGTGCGTGGCAAAATCGTCGCCGTGGGTAATGGCAAGGTCAACGATAAAGGCGATGTGCGTCCTCTGGATGTCAGCGTCGGTGACGTGGTGCTGTTTGGCAAATTCGCTGGAACCGAAATCAAGGTTGACGGTGAAGAGCTGCTGGTGATGCGTGAAGATGATCTGGTGGCCGTGATCGAAGGCTAAGCCTGTTGATCCCTGTTTCTGTTTGATTTCGCTGAAAAGTTTTTAGAGGATGTTTTAAAGATGAGCGCAAAAGAAGTTCGTTTTGGTGATGATGCCCGCAGCCGCATGGCCAAAGGTGTCGATATTCTGGCCAACGCAGTAAAAGTGACTCTCGGCCCTAAAGGTCGTAACGTCGTTCTAGACAAATCATTTGGTGCACCTACAGTGACCAAAGATGGTGTCTCTGTTGCCAAAGAGATTGAGCTGCAAGATAAGTTCGAAAACATGGGCGCACAGATGGTCAAAGAAGTTGCTTCTCAAACTTCTGATGTGGCCGGTGACGGTACCACCACCGCGACCGTGTTGGCACAAGCCATCGTTCGTGAAGGTCTGAAATCCGTTGCTGCGGGCATGAACCCAATGGATCTGAAACGCGGCATCGACAAAGCCGTGACCACCGCTGTGGAAGCCATCAAAGGTTTTGCTGAACCTTGCAGCGATACCAAAGCCATCGCTCAGGTAGGCAGCATCTCCGCCAACAGTGACACCGATATCGGTGACATCATTGCGACTGCGATGGAAAAAGTCGGTAAAGAGGGTGTGATTACTGTGGAAGAGGGTACCTCTTTGCAGAATGAACTGGATGTGGTTGAAGGTATGTTGTTTGATCGCGGCTACTTGTCGCCTTACTTCGTCACCAACCAAGAAAAAATGACCGCTGATTTGGAAGATCCTTACATTTTGTTGTTCGACAAAAAGATCTCCAACATCCGCGATCTGCTGCCCACCTTGGAAGGCGTGGCGAAAGCCGGTAAACCTCTGCTGATCATCGCTGAAGATGTGGAAGGCGAAGCGTTGGCGACTTTGGTTGTTAACAGCATTCGTGGCATCGTCAAAGTCTGTGCGGTGAAAGCACCGGGTTTTGGTGATCGTCGTAAAGCGATGTTGCAAGATCTGGCCATCCTCACCGGCGGTCAAGTGATCTCCGAAGAAGTGGGTTTGTCACTGGAAAAAGTGACCTTGGAAGATCTGGGTCGCGTTAAGAAAATTTCCATCTCCAAAGAAGAGACCACCATCATTGACGGTGGTGGTGTGAAAGCCGACATCGACGCTCGCGTTGCTCAGATTCGTGCGCAGATGGCGGAAACCACTTCTGACTACGACAAAGAGAAACTGCAAGAGCGTGTGGCCAAATTGGCTGGCGGTGTGGCGGTGATCAAAATCGGTGCGGCCACCGAAGTGGAAATGAAAGAGAAGAAAGATCGCGTTGACGATGCGCTGCACGCAACCCGTGCAGCGGTTGAAGAGGGTGTGGTTGCTGGTGGTGGTGTGGCACTGATTCGTGCAGCGTCTTCCTTGGTTGATCTGAAAGGTGACAACCACGACCAAGACATGGGCATCGCCCTGGCACGTCGTGCGATGGAAGCGCCTCTGCGTCAGATCGTGGCTAACGCCGGTGACGAACCTTCGGTTGTGTTGAACAACGTCCTCGCGGGCGAAGGGTCTTACGGCTACAACGCCGCCAACGGTGAGTACGGTGACATGCTGGCGATGGGTATTCTTGACCCCGCCAAAGTGACCCGTTCTGCACTGCAAAGCGCCGGTTCTGTGGCCGGTCTGATGATCACCACCGAAGCGATGGTCTGTGATGCTCCTGTTGAAGAAGGCGCTCCACCTGCGGGTGATATGGGCGGCGGCATGGGTGGCATGGGCGGTATGGGCGGTATGGGCATGTAACTCAGCGCACAAACGCTAAAAAAGCCCCGCCGGAGTGATTTGGCGGGGCTTTTTTTATGGCTAAAATTTGAGCAGGTATGGTGATGGTGCAATGCTCTGCGGTTATTGCACCTTACGCAGAGCGATCCTAAAGGGTGAGTTTGTTGATAAAGTCTTATGTGTATATTAGATATTTTGATATACGTTAATTTTTTATTATTTCACAGGGGGGGCTAGGCTGGATGATAATGTTGGTCTTAGTAACTTATTGACTTTGATTTACACAGGTGTCTTTATGCAGAACAGTGATTTAGTAGCCGGCTTTCCTCCTGTTACGAACTTATTAAATGAACTTGAATTGCAACGCCTGAGTCAGGCAGTTCGGGGTTTAAGCCGTCAACAGTTGGCTTGGGCCGGAGGATTTGTTGCTGGGCTTGGCCAAGAGCCTCCAACCCAGTTGGTTACAGAGAGTGTTCAGGTGACCATTTTATACGCCTCCCAGAGCGGCAATGCGGAGTCGGTGGCACGTTCGTTGGTTGAGGCGGTGGATTTTTTGGGCTTGCCCAAGCGGTTAATGTCAGTTGATGAGTATCGTTCACGTGATTTGGCCAAAGAGCGGTTTTTGATTTTGGTAAGCAGTACCCAAGGTGAAGGTGAACCACCAGAGAGTGCTTTGGATTTGTATCGTTTTTTACACGGTAAACGTGCGCCGAAGCTGAATCAATTACAGTATGCGGTATTTGGTTTGGGTGACTCCAGTTACGAATATTTTTGCCAAGCAGCGCGTGATTTTGACCAGCGTTTGAGCGAATTGGGGGCACAACGTCTTCAAGATAGAGTTGAGGCAGATGTTGATTTCGAGGAAAGCGTGACGGGCTGGCTGTCTGAAACAGCACAGCTGTTAAAGCAGAAACTGCCTTTATCGTCAGATAATGTGGTCACCATTGCAACAAAACCAATCACTGAACGAATTGATGCCAATCATCCATACCGTGCGGAATTATTGGAGCGACGTCGGATTACGCTAGATAACGCACTCTCTGATGTTCAGCACTTGAGCTTTGCCATTAATCCAAAGCGTTTGCAGTATCGGCCAGGTGATGCATTGGGTGTTTTGCATCGTAATGATCCTGAGTTGGTGGAACAAATTTTGGATTTAACGGCTGTTTCCGGAGAGAATGAGGTGGCGTTAAAAGGAGCTGACATCTCTTTACGACAAGCTTTGTCTGACAAGTTGGAAATTACCCGACTGCACCCAACCGTTGTGACGCGTTGGGCTGAGTTGTCAGGGGTGGAGGCTTTACAGAGTCTCGTTTCGGATCGTGCAGAGCTGCTTCGTTATACGGAGAAACGTCAACTAATTGATCTTATTCTTGATTTTCCACTGGAATTTGATGCTGAGACTCTGGCTAAGACGTTATTGCCGCTACAGCCGCGCCTTTATTCTATCGCCTCATCTCAAGAGAGTGTGGATGACGAGGTGCATCTGACTGTGGCAACCGAGTGCTATCAAACTAATTCACGGAATTACCTAGGCAGTGCTTCTGGCTTTCTCAATGGCCGTCTTAACGAAGCAGAGGAACTGGAGATCTACGTTGTAAAGAATAATGGATTCCGTCTTCCTGAATTGGGGGATACGCCAATTTTGATGATTGGTGCTGGTACGGGTATCGCTCCTTATCGAGCTTTTATGCAGCATCGAGAAGCGTTAGGCCACACTGGCTCGAATTGGTTGTTGTTTGGCAATCGTCATTTCAAACGAGATTTTCTCTATCAGGCTGATTGGTTGGCGTGGCGAAAATCAGGGCTTTTACAGCGCATTAGTACGGCCTTTTCTCGGGATAGCATTGGACGTGGTTATGTGCAAGATCGCTTGCTGCAAGAGAGTGAAGAGGTTTACCGCCAAATAGAGGCGGGGGTTCACATTTATGTTTGTGGCGGGACGGCAATGGAATCTGCTGTACGTCAGACGTTGAGCGAAATTGTGCAGCAAAATAGTGGTTTGTCAGAAGATAAGTCGCTGGAATTTGTTGAAAATTTGCGCTCTGAAGGGCGTTACCAGAGGGACGTTTACTAATGAGCGAACAGCCGAACGAAAATGAAATTATTAAGATAAACAGCCGTTTGTTGCGTGGCAGTTTAAAGCAAAGCATGGCGGATGATGCGACAGGAGCCTTAGCTCCTGATGATGCTCAAATCAGTAAGTTTCACGGTTTTTATGAGCAGGATGATCGTGATGTACGTCAGGATCGCCGTGATCATTTTTTGGAGCCAGATTACAGTTTTATGTTACGTGCTCGCCTGCCGGGAGGGGTGTGTACTCCAAAGCAGTGGCTGGCCATTGATGAAATTGGGAGAACATTGGGTAATGGCTCAATTCGTTTGACTACGCGCCAGACCTTCCAATTTCACGGTATTTTAAAGCATAATATGAAACCTCTTATTCAGAGTATTCATAAAGTGATGATTGATTCAATCGGCGGGTGTGGAGATGTAAATCGAAATGTTCTTTGCAATCCGAATCCTGAGCAGTCAATTTTGCATCGAGAGGTATACGCTTGGACAAAGAAAATCAGTGAACATCTGTTACCGAAGACACGCGCTTACCATGAGATTTGGTTGGATGGCGAGGTGTTGGAAGGTACTGAGTCGGAGCCTTTGTACGGTGAAACCTATTTGCCACGTAAATTTAAAGTCGCGATAGCGATTCCACCGCACAATGATGTTGATGTCTATACCAATGACCTTGGTTTTATTGCCATTGGTGATGAGACCTTAAAAGGTTTTAATGTTTTGGCTGGTGGTGGGATGGGTGTGACACACGGTGATCAGAGTACTTTTCCTCGCTTGGCAGATGAGTTGGGGTTTATTCGACCAGAGCAGGTTTTGGCCGTTTCGGAAGCTGTGGTGAGTACTCAGCGTGATTTTGGCAATCGCGTGAGCCGTCGTCATGCTCGGTTGAAATACACCATTGAGAGTATGGGGCTTAAAGCGTTTCGTGCTGAGGTGGAAAAGCGTTCTGGGGTGACATTTTCTCCCGCTTGCCCTGTCAGTTTTAGCGACCAAGGGGATCGTTACGGTTGGAGTCGTGGAGTAGATGAATGCGATCATTTGACCCTCTATATTGAAAATGGGCGTGTCGATGGTCAAGTTTTATTGGGACTGCGTAAGTTAGCCGAACAGCATGTCGGTGATTTTCGTATTACGCCGAATCAAAATTTGATTATCGCATCGGTGCCAAGATCCGAGCGTGCCCAGATTGAATCAATTGTTGAGAAATACGGCTTGTCAGCCACCTCACGTTCCCCATTGCGTTTGTCGGGTTTGGCTTGTGTGGCATTTCCGACGTGCCCTCAGGCGATGTCTGAGTCAGAGCGGGTATTTCCCGCAATGCTAACAAAGCTGGAGTCCATCATGACAAAACACGCGATTCAAGAGAGTTGTATTGTTTTTCGGGTTACCGGCTGTCCAAATGGCTGTGCAAGGCCTTATGTGGCGGAGGTTGCTTTGGTGGGTAAAGGAATCGGGCGTTATAACCTGTTATTGGGTGGTGATGGTAAGGGAGCACGTTTGAGTGCTATTTATCAGGAAAACGTGAAAGAGGATGTTATTTTTCGGATTTTAGATTCGTTGTTTGGGCGTTATGCGCTTGAAAGGCTTTCTGAAGAGGGTTTTGGCGATTTTGTGGTTCGAATTGGTTTGGTTCCAGAAATACGTAATCCTGCGGAGGATTATTATGTTGCCATCAACTAAATTGAGTTCTGAAGAGCTGCCGGAATTAAATCAGCGATTAGAGTCCATGAGTGCGGTTCAACGTATTGAGTGGAGTCTGAAAAATTTGCCTGGTAAGCATGTGATCAGTTCCAGTTTTGGTATTCAGTCGGCGGTGAGCTTGCATATGATGAATCAGGTAAATCCTGGTATTCCTGTGATTTTGGTTGATACGGGTCATCTGTTTCCAGAGACTTATCGATTTATTGATGAGTTGGTACAAACGTTAAATTTGAATCTGCATGTGTATCAGGCTGAGCTGTCAGCGGCTTGGCAGGAGGCGCGTTTTGGCAAGCTATGGGAGCAAGGGTCGGAAGGGTTGGGTCGGTATAACCAGCTCAATAAAACCCAACCGATGCAGAGAGCCTTGCAAAAATTGGAGGTGACTACATGGTTTGCGGGTTTACGTCGCCAGCAATCTGACAGCCGTGCAGATTTGCCTGTTTTGAGGCTTCAAGAGGAGCGTTACAAGGTACATCCGATTATTGATTGGAGCCGCCGAGATGTTCATGAATACTTGAAGCAGCACGATTTACCGTACCACCCTTTGTGGGAGAAAGGTTATGTCTCAGTTGGAGATGTTGAGACCAGTCGTCCACTGAAGCTGGGGATGAGTGAGCAAGAGAGTCGTTTTTTTGGTTTGCAACGAGAGTGTGGTTTGCATACTTGATTTTTCATAAAATTGGTTTTTTGGAGTGATGATATATGAGCAGTAACAATGTTGTTTGGCATTCACATCTTGCGGATCAGGCCAGCCGTTCTAAGCAAAAAGGTCAGAGTCCGTTGGTGATTTGGTTTACCGGCTTAAGTGCTTCGGGCAAATCCACCATTGCGGGTGCGTTAGAGCAGGTACTGGTGAAGCAGGATTATCACACGTATCTGTTGGATGGCGACAACGTGCGTCATGGCCTTTGCCAAGACCTTGGTTTTAGCGATAAAGATCGCAATGAAAATATTCGTCGGGTGGGCGAGGTTTCAAAATTAATGGCTGATGCGGGTTTGATTACTTTGGCAGCCTTTATTTCACCGTTTCGTGCGGATCGGCGAGTGGTGCGCGATATTCTGCCCGCCGGTCAGTTTGTGGAGGTCTTTGTGGATGCGTCGGTGGAGTTGTGTACACAACGTGATCCTAAGGGGTTGTATGCCAAAGCACTCAAGGGTGAAATCAAGCAGTTTACCGGTATAGATAGTCCGTATGAAATACCAGAATCTCCGGAGGTACACATTGATGCCAATGCCCTGTCAGTTTCTGAAGCGGTGAATCAGATCCTAGAGTATCTGCACAGTATTGATGCGCTACATGACGGTTATGAGCCTTTGGCCAGTGAGGCTTGAGTCATTTTTTGTAGGGAGAAATCGAAATGTTTATTGGTAATTGGTTGACCAAAGATAAGGATGGGGGCGTAGATAGAGAAAAGTGGGAGGAGCGTCCCATTCGCAGTGTGGCTAAGGCGATCTCTTGGCGCGTGACAGGCACCCTCGATACGATTTTTTTAGCGTGGTTATTTACCGATGACATTTCCATTGCCTTGGCGATTGGTTTAACGGAAGTGCTGACCAAGTTCGTACTCTATTATTTTCATGAGCGTGCGTGGCTGCGAATTTCTTGGGGACGGTGAGTAGAGTGATGATGTAGGGTGTGATGATGTAAGGTGCAATAACCAACGGGCATTGCACCTTACGGGAGAGGAAGGTGGGGGGTTAATCCCAGTTCAAAGCACCACCGGTTTGATACTCGGTGACTCGGGTTTCAAAGAAATTTTTCTCTTTACGCAAATTGGCCTGTTCATCCAGCCACGGCAGCGCATTCTCGGCACCTGGGAAGGGTTCTTCCAGACCCAAGCTGCGCGCACGGCGGTTGGCGATAAAGTGGAACTGTCCCAGATGTCCCTCGGCTGAGTAGCCCAAAATGGGGTTTTTCAGAATGTAATTGGCATACCCTTTCTCTACCGCTTCTGCCTCATCCCACATCTCCCGAATCGCAACAGGATCGAGAGTGATGTTCTCTTCTTTGATGATCTGTTTCACCACCCGAATGCCGAAAGAGCAGTGCATGACTTCGTCGCGCATGATGTATTGCAGTTGCTCGGCGGTGCCTTTCATTAGGCCACGGCGTTGCAGGGCGAAGATGGGGCTGAAGCCGTTGTAGAACCAGCAACCTTCAAAGATGGCGGCAAAGAAGATGTAGGCCATGACGAAGTTTTGCAGCTCGTCACGATCATTGAGGTCGATGTCAGGGCGCATGATGGAGCTGAGGCGACGATCCGCCAGTTGGATCTTGGCGTTGATCTCCGGCACCACACGGTAGCGGTTGTAGATCTCGGACTGATCGAGGCCGATGGTTTCGATGCAGTGTTGATAGGTCCAAGTATTGCCGCTGATGCAGACGTTGTGGTCGTAGCGGGTGATGATCATGGTGGAAGGAACACCAACACTGTAGACCTTGCCTTTATACGCTTGTTTGTATTTTTTCAGGCTTCGTCCTGAGACGTAGGTTTTATCAACAAAGTTGAGGGTGTAGTAGGGAGTGCCGGTGGACGTTTCAGTGCGCGAACACGCGACTCTGAAACTCGCCAATGTGCCAATAGCCGTGGCTATATTGATGCAGGCGGCATTGGTGGAGAAGTAACGAATCATGTCTGAACTTTGCGAGCCGTCCCAAAGGGTGAGTTCGTTGATAAAGTCTTTTGCCCAAGAGAGAGATAGGTGGCTGAGATCGACAAATGAAAAATCTTTGCTGAGATTTACGTTGCTTGCGACCCAAACTTCGATGTATTCGCCGTTCTGGGTGTGGCGCAGTTTGAGTTCGTCGATCAACCCCAGTAAACGGGTTATCTTGCGTTCTTTACGCAGGTGCCAGCGATACATGATCGTGCCATCGCTGGTGATGTTGCCGTTGTTGCGTGGGGTGCCGTCCGCTTGATAAGCCAGACGCAGTTTTTCCAGAGCCGTCAGTTCGTTGTTTTGGCCGCCTAAAACGGTGCCAGCAACAGGGAAGTTACGATTGCTGGGGGATAGCTCTTCGGCTTGGGTGATTTCAAGTTCGTTGTTGTTGCGAGTGTTAAAACTGACACAGCGGTGATTGGGGGTCACAGAGGTGTGGTAGACCGAAGATTGAAAGTGGATCAGTTCACCGTCAAAGTCGTCGGCAGTGATGCCCAGATGAGGCACAAACTCGATGTTGCCTTCTCGGGTGTATTGAGCAATTAAGCTGTCGGCGTTGATCTCTCTAAAGTCGATAAACCCCGTGCTGGTCAGGACTTCGGTACTCTCTTCGTAGCAGTGTAGTGCCTCCTCGTAGACCTGACGTGCTTGATAGATCTGCAACTCAGGGGCGCTCATCTTCTCCATCACCGCCAGACCGATGTTGCGCATGGCCATAATGTCGGAGGTGGTGAGATAGGAGAGCACGTTCTCGTAGACGTGGCGTTCTTCGGGAGTCAGCTTGTGGTGGTAGTCGTGAATGTCTTGGGTCATGTTGACATCCAAGGGCGTCCAGTGGTTTTTGTTGGCGTTGAGGAAGTAGCTCCACGCCCACGGGTATTTGAACGGTGCCAGTTGGTTGATGTCCGTTTTGCCGTTGACCACGCGCTTGTCGTCGGGATTGACCGGTGCGATGCCCTGAGCTGCTGCTAGGGCGCTGCGGGTGACGGGAGTGATGCTTTCGTCAACGGAGCTGTTCATTTCATTCGCTGGGGCAGGGATGGTTTTGGCCTTGTTGGCGGATTTTGTGTTTGCTAGTGGGTCATCCCAATTTAGCATGGTATTTTTTTCCTTTGGTTCATGTTTGGGAAATCCCCCTCGATCCCCCTTTTTCTAAGGGGGGTGGTCGCGTTGTTTAAAGCGGATTTTTTATGGTTTTACAGGTTCTGATAAATTGACTGTCGAGAACCGACTTTAATAATTTCGATAGTTAATATTTTCTTATTTACGTTGTAAATGATGCGATATTGCCCACTACGGATGCGGTAAGTGTTGTTTTGACCGACTATTTTTTTATGCTGGATTGGGAATGGATCTTTTCCCAGGTTTTCGATTTTTGCAAGAATACTTTTCAGGTTCTGTCGTGGCAGTTTTCTCAGCTCGTTTTTGGCTGATCGTTTCCACTGAATGTTATATAAGCCCATCCTGTTTTAATTCCTTAAGAAGCTCGGCATGAGAAGTGGTGTCTTCTTCTTTACGTTCTGCTAATGCAATCAGATCTTCAAGGTCTTCTAGCAACTGCTGAAACTCGTTTACAGGAAGAATAACGGATTGACGTTTTCCTGCCTGATCGGTGATGTATTGAGGATGAAGGTGTGGCAGAGAGGGAGAGGGCATCAGTTTGCTCGCTGAATGGTTTTGGACAGGGAGCTATTATGGCCGATCTCACCTCTAAAACGCCATAAACTTTATTGGCAAGCCTCACAATCAGGATCCATGATCGAGCACATTTTTGGTGCGCTGTTCTCTTCTTCCACCTCATCGCTGTTATCAACCGACGTTTTCTCAGCAGCAGTAGCTCCAATGGAGCGCAGGTAGTAGGTGGTTTTTAGACCGCGAATCCACGCCAGTTTGTACATATTATCCAGCTTCGGCCCTGAGGGTTCGGCCATGTACAAGTTCAGCGATTGGGCTTGATCCAACCACTTTTGTCGCCGTGCGGCGGCCTCGATCAACCAACGAGCGTCCATCTCAAAAGCGGTGGCGTAGAGTGCTTTCAGGTCGTCGGGCACTCGGTCGATGGTCTGCAAGCTGCCATCGTAGTATTTCAGATCGTTGACCATCACCTGATCCCACAGACCCAACTGCTTCAGATCGTGAACCAAATGCGGGTTGACTACTGTGAACTCACCGGAGAGGTTCGACTTCACAAACAGATTTTGATAGGTCGGCTCGATGGATTGTGTCACCCCACAGATGTTGGAGATGGTGGCGGTCGGTGCGATGGCCATCGTATTGGAGTTGCGCATCCCCTGTTTTTTCACCGTTTGGCGCAGGCTGTCCCAATCGAGGCTCTGGCTCATGTCGGTCTGTAGGTAATCGCCGCGACTGTCAGCTAAGGTTTGCAGCGAGTCGATGGGCAGAATGCCCTGATCCCACAACGAACCCTTATAACTTTTATAGGTGCCACGTTCGGCGGCCAAGTCACTGGAGGCGCGGATGGCAAAGTAGCTGATCGTTTCCATGCAGGTGTCGGCAAACTGCACCGCTTCGTTGCTGCTGTAGGGCAGACGCATTTTGTAGAGCGCATCTTGGAAGCCCATCAAACCCATGCCGACTGGACGGTGGCGCAGGTTAGAGCGCCGTGCTTTGGCCACGCTGTAGTAGTTGTAGTCGATGACGTTATCGAGCATCCGCATGGCGGTGGTGATGGTACGCTGTAATTTAGCGCTGTCCAACTGGCCATCGGCACCGATGTGAGCCGGTAGATTGATCGAGCCTAAGTTGCAGACCGCGATCTCGTCGCTGGAGGTATTCAAAGTGATCTCTGTGCACAAGTTACTGCTGTGAACCACACCCACATGCTGCTGCGGTGAACGGATGTTGCACGGGTCTTTGAAGGTGATCCACGGATGGCCAGTTTCAAACAGCAAGCCGAGCATTTTGCGCCACAACTCTTGGGCAGGCACCTGTTTGCTCAGTTTGATCTCGCCGCGTTCGGATTTCTGCTCATATTCGCAGTAACGCGCCTCGAATTCGCTGCCGTAAAGATCGTGCAGATCGGGAGTGTCGTCGGGAGAGAAGAGCGTCCATGACGCTTCTTCGGAGACGCGCTTCATAAACAGGTCAGGAATCCAGTTGGCGCTGTTCATGTCGTGGGTGCGACGGCGTTCATCACCGGTGTTTTTACGCAGCTCCAGAAAGTCTTCGATGTCCAGATGCCACGTCTCCAGATAGGCACACATGGCTCCCTTTCTCTTGCCGCCGTTGTGCGCCAGCGCCGAGGTGGTCATGTAGGACTCATCGCCCTCCACTTTCAGGTCGTAGACAAACGGCACCGCTGCCATTGGGGTGACGCTGCGAATGCGGCTGAAAATATGACCGTTCCAGTGGAGCCAGTTCTCTTTTTTCAGCGGTTTACAGCCGACCCGTTCGGCGATCTCTTTGATAGCGGGAATGCGCAGATCATAGGATTTGCATAAAGAATCTCGGTACTGACCAGCGGAAGGAACTCCCAAGCGCAGCAGTTGATAACGCAGCCCTTCGATCAAGGCTTGCGAGGTGTTGCTGAAGCTAATCTCTTTGCCACGACTGACGTTGCCATCGGTCTCGATCAAGCCCTGAATCAGAGCCAGAGTCTGTGAGCGAGGCAGATGGGCGTAACGACGGGCGATGCGTTTTTTGCCATCGGCTCCGTAGAGTTCTTCACGGTTGAAGGTGAAGCCGCTGTTGCTGCCACGGACAAATTGGCCGCTGCTGGCTTCACGAGCGAGGCCGCAGTTTTGCGCCCAGCCAATTTGTAGGTAGTTTTCTCGCTCACCGCTCTGCCAGTAGTGCAGGCCGCGTGTTTCTAAGTAGTTACGGATAAATTGCAGATGCTCGGAGTCGATGTTGGGGTTTCCAGAGACACCCCATTCCAGACCGTTTTTGCTGCAATGGCCGTCGCCGAGCAGAATGCCGTAGAGGCGTGCGTCGTCGTCATCAAAACCGTCAACGGGCAGCACTTCTTGTGGGATCACTTGGGCGACAAAATCGCCTTTTTTCAGCTCACCGGCATCACGCCAAGCGGGGGTGATTTTACCGCTTTCCAATTGGCGGTAGCTGCGGCTGTTGGCTTGCCCCAGTGGCAGGTCAGTGAGACTCCAGAGCGGATGGCCTGCGGTCACTTGCAGTGGGGTGATGCTGTGTTTGACCTTGATCTCCACCATGGCATCGGTTTGGTTGTAGGCGAAGCGTTTTTGCACTTCGCGGTAGTGGCCGCGCTGCCCTAGCACCAGATCGCCAATCTCAACGTCTTTGATCTTTTTCAGGCCATCGCCGGTGTGCAGTAGGGTGTCGGCGGCAAAGCATTGATTCACCGCCACGGCGGTATCATTGGCGACTTTCAAAAACGGCACCACCCCTTGAGATTTGCCGTTGGTGCCTTTGATATGCGATCCCATTGCTCGAACCGGTGTCCAGTCGTTGCCCAGCCCGCCAGCAAATTTGGAGAGCATCGCGTCGTCTTTGATTGCGTCGAAGATGCCGTAGAGGTCATCGGGGACGGTGGTCAGATAGCAGGAGCTGAGCTGCGGACGCAGAGTGCCAGAGTTGAACAGGGTTGGGGTGCTGCTCATAAAATCGAAGCTGGAGAGCAGTTGATAGAATTCGATGGCACGGTTTTCACGATCCACTTCATTGATCGCCAGCCCCATTGCCACGCGCATAAAGAACGCTTGTGGTAGCTCAAAACGGGTGTCGTAATGGTGGATAAAGTAACGGTCGTAAAGGGTTTGCAGACCTAAATAGGTGAACTGGTTGTCGCGTTCAGGCAGCAGGGCGTGACCTAGATGATCAAGGTCGTATTCGTTGGCCAGTTTTTCGTCCACCAATTCCAGCTCGGCGGCGCGTTTGATGTATTGGGCGAAGTAGTGCGGGTAGCGTTCGGCCATTTCCTGTTGGGTGGCTTCGCTGTGATGACCGCTGAGGAAGCTCAGCGCTTCGTGGCGCATCCGATCCATCAGTAGGCGAGCAGCCACTTGGCTGTAATTGGGTTCCCGTTCGATCAACATGCTGGCACTCATCACCAGCGCACTGCTGAGTTCTTTTTCGGTTACGCCGTCATAGAGGTTGCGGCGTACCTCTTTGAGGATCTGTTCTTGATCGACTTCTTCTAGATCTTGGCAGGCTTCGTTGATCACCGTTTGCAGGCGTTGCACATCGAGGGGCTTACGGCTGCCGTTGGCGAGCAGCACCGTGAACTGACTCTCTTGCAGAGCGGTGATAACCTCGGTGGGAGCGATCTCAGTGCTCTCGACAGCGGGCTGTATTTCGGCTTCGATGGCCGCACGATTGCGAGCGTGTTCTTCGCGGTAGATGACATAGGAGCGGGCGATTTTGTGTTCACCGGCGCGCATCAGTGAGAGTTCGACTTGATCTTGGATGTCTTCGATGTGGAAGGTGCCACCGCTGGGACGGCTGCGCATCAGTGCGTAGCAGACTTGATCGGTGAGGTTATCCACGGTTTCATGGATGCGCTGGCTGGCGGAAGCGCTGTCACCTTCAACGGCCAGAAAGCTTTTGCTCATCGCCACTTTGATCTTCTCTTTATCAAAGCGGGTGACTTTGCCGTTACGACGCATAACACGGTAATTGGCGGTGGTATTCGATTGGCTCTGTTGTTGATCCATGGACATACTGGCTTGGTCTTTATTGTAAGTGTAAAAAAGTAAATGGGTTGCCCCCGATGGGCGGCACAATACCATGCGTTAGTTGTTATCGCAAAACACAACATGTTGTGTTTTG
>CAZTQX010000057.1:0-14391 GCA_964615985.1 uncultured Gammaproteobacteria bacterium
ACCGTTTGCAACTTTTTAGGGAAATTGTTTTACATCAAAATATGGCTACACCCTATCAGGAGTACAAACAAACGATTCACTACAGTAATAGAACGGGGGTTAGGGCAACCTGTCCCGACTGCCATGTTCCTAAAACATGGATTTATAAGATGATTCGTAAGATTCAGGCTTCAAGTGAGCTGTATCATAAAGCAATGGGGACAATTGATACCCCTGAAAAATTTAATGCAAAACGCCTTGAACTGGCAACTCATGTCTGGAAAGTGATGAAAGAGACAGATTCTCGTGAGTGCCGTAACTGTCATAACTTTGAGTCAATGGATTATGCGGTGCAAGGGAGACGAGGAAGGCAGCAGCATATTGATGGTTTGGAGAGTGGTAAAACTTGTATTGATTGCCATAAAGGCATTGCGCATTCACTGCCGTCTATGGTAGATGTTGATCCAAGCACTGTAGTTGGAGATACTCAGGGACGTTAATTTAGTCCAAGCTGGAGGTGACCCGCTCCAGCTCTTCAATACTGGTTAAACCTCGCAATACCTTCTTTAAACCATCGTAACGAATGGGCTGGTAATTGTTTTGCAGAGCCATTTTATAAATGGTTTCGATGGACTCATTGCGGGTTACTAGATCTCGAATTTCCTTGGTTACCAATAACATTTCATGCAGAGCAATACGACCCTTGTAGCCGGTATGATTACAGCTTGTACAGCCGCTACCTTGATAAAAAATGATGGGTTTGTTATCTGGAATAAAATACTTTCGAACTTCATTTAGGGTGGGGGTGTAGAGCGTTTTACACTGTTTGCAGAGCCGACGTACTTGGCGTTGAGCAATCACGATATTGACCGATGAACTGACCATAAAGGGTTCAACGCCCATTTCAATCAGATGTTTTAGAGCGCTGATAGCATCCCCAGCAGGAATGGTGGCTAAAATCAGGTGGTCTGCCAGGGCAGCTTGAGTGGCTAAACGGGCTGTTTCGGCAT
This sequence comes from uncultured Gammaproteobacteria bacterium, assembly GCA_964615985.1. GTDB lineage: Bacteria > Pseudomonadota > Gammaproteobacteria > JAUZRS01 > JAUZRS01 > JAUZRS01. The sequence continues at coordinate 990 of CAZTQX010000057.1, forward strand.
CTTTTAATTGTTCTATTAAAACAATGTCAGGGTCTTGTTGTAAAACATAATGCAGAGCATTGCTGTAATTTATGCCGGTGGCATTGTTGACTTGAAGTTGGTTGATGTTCGGTAATCGATATTGTACCGGGTCTTCGATGCTACAGACGTTAAGGGTGTCTAAATTGAGGGTTTGCAATGCTGAAAAAAGAGTTCCTTTTTTATCCGAACTAGAGGGGCCGGCTAACAGAATTAAGCCATTGGGTGCTTGAATAGACTCTTTCAGTGCCTTATAGATTGGTTTTGAAAGCTGTTGATCTTTAAGGTCGATTAGCTCGGATCCGCATCTGCGGGTTAAAATACGGATGACAATTTTTTCACCGTGAATCATTGGTAAACAAGAGGCGCGAAATTCCATGAAATTTCGATAGAGTGGGAGGGTCATACTGCCATCTTGAGGTTTTTCATTTTCCAGTGGGTTCATTTTACAGAGCTGTTTTATCCGCGCTGCCAGTAAGCGGTAGACCACTTTAGAGGGTTTGACGCGTTCGTGTAAAACCCCGTCAATGCGGAAACGGATTTTAACTTCGTCGGTAAAGGGTTCTAGATGTATGTCGCTGGAGTTTTCACGCAGTGCCAGCAGCAGCAGTGTTTTAAGCAGTGTTTGAGTTTCTTGATGATCAATGACCTTTAACCACTCTTTTTGATTGAGGTCATTGAATTGTGATTCATGGGTCAAATCTAAGGTGCTCTGTTCACTGAGTTCGTGCAGTGTTTCAAAATTACTAAAATGTAGGGTGATGGCATCTTGTACGTCTTCTAAAAATGCACAAATGGGGCTGATGCGACATTTAGTGAATTTTTCAGCCTGCTGGATTATTTTTTTGTCGAAAGGGTTGGCCATGGCTGCTGTGATCCGGCCACCAAATTGATAGACAAGAATGATGTTGTTTTGACGGCAAAATTTTTCAGGTAAGCGGGATAATATTGTATTTTGAAACAAGGTTTCTAAAGGGTTCATCCAGGTGGTGTTAAAACCATCTGCCCATAAGGTGCCCGCATCGTCTACTGAGATCAATCGTTTGTTAATGATGTGTTGGAGAACATGATAATCATTGATGTTTAGAATGCGATGATCACCTTCACCATAACGTTTCCTTAAACGGTTAATATTGACCGTGGATAGGATTTTTTTCTTGGCAATGTTCCGAATAAAGTTGGGGTTACGAATGTCCATGTTTCTTTTCGGAATAACGTTTTTTGTTTAGGGAAACCAGCTTTTGAATCTGAGCGTGGTCTAGTTCAACCGTGGTACCTGTTTTATCCGGCTGTTCGGCAATGACTTGATCTTGGATAATATCGCGCCGAATGTCTTGGAGGTTGTATTTTTTGCTCATATTGATCAGTGCTTTGTTCTGTTGTTATGGGAGTGCCATGTATGGATGATTTGCTGTTTGATCTCTTTGATGGGGAGGTCTTTACGCAGGTAATTTGATGCTCCTGAAGAGAGGCATTCATTGACCTTTTCCATCGAGTGCAGGGAGGTCAACATAATGACCAAGGCAGAGGGATCTTCTTGCACAATTATTTTTAAGGCTTTAGCCCCATTCATGCTGCGCATGTTGATGTCCATCAGGGTAATGTTGGGTTTGTAACGGCGATACATAGTGATGGCTTCATTGCCGTCTGCGGCTTCGGCGATGACGTCGCAATTCATCGATTGTAAAACTTTGCGCATAAAAATTCGGATGTGTGACTCATCATCGACGAGCAGCACTTTAACTTTTTCACTCATGAGTTTTTCCTATCCTTGTATTTTAAGTGGTTTTTATGTCCCTATGGTCTATACGCCATTTTTATAAGGTGACATTGTTCTTAACCTTCTACTAAGGCCTTCGTTTTAGTCTCTGGTTCCCTCTTATCCAGAGTGAAGTAGAAAGTTGTTCCCTCTGTAGGGGTTGATTCAATCCATATTTTTCCCTGATGACGTTGCACCAGTTTTTTAACGATGGTTAAACCGACTCCAGTACCACCACCGTATTGTTCTCGACCGTGGAGTCGTTTGAAAATTTGATAGACACTGTTCCAGTTGTTCTCTTGAATACCAATGCCATTGTCTTTGACATAAAAGACTGTGCCTTCAATGCATTGGCGTTGTTGGTAGCGCCCATGTTGTTCTTCGGAAATAAACTGACAGCCAATTTCAATCCATTTCAGTGGTTTATCATTATATTTAATTGCGTTGGTAATCAGATTTTGAAAGATCTCTTTGACTCGAATTCGATCACAGTGAACAATCGGTAAACGTTGTGGTACCTGGATGCTGATATTGCTTTCGTCAATGACATATTCCAGTGACTCCAGTACCTCATTTAATGGTTGGTAAAGGTCGTGGACACCAAATGCCAGCTCCATATAATCGATGCGTGAACAGTCACGCAGATCTTCTATGAGTTGACTCATACGCTGTGAGAGGCGTTTGATTGACTCTAAGTTTTTTCGATTTTCACTGTCTAATTTTTCATGACAATCTTCCATTAAGAAGGTGGCGTAATTGTTGATGCCACGCAGTGGGTCTTTGAGGTCATGAGATACGATATAGGTAAAATCATCCAGCTCCTTATTACTCTGTGTTAGCTGACCCATATAGATTCGTTGTGACTTTTCTGCGCTTTTACGTTCATTGATTTCTAGAGCTAAGGATTTGTTGATCTCTCTGATGGTTATTGATCCATAGCGAAGTTGCAGTAACAGTAACAGCAAGTACGCCAGCAGACCTAGGCTGGTCAGATAAAGTAGGCTTCTATAGAAATAAGCGGCATCGTTTAGATTGTTGTTGTTGTAAATGTAACTGTTTTCTAAAATGTCGAGGTTGGTTGATATGGCTAAAGAATCCATTTTATTAATATGCTTATTGATGTCTTGAATTTGTTGTAAGAGGTTTTGTCCTTGTTTGATTGTTTTCTGATTTGTTTCGTTGGTGTTTTGTTTTAATAAATTGAGCAGTGTGTAGGCATTTTCTAAGTCAATTTTTTGATGAGTTAAGAGGAATCCAAGCAAGCTGTTTAGAAACGCTATTTTTTCAGTGTTACTGATGAATGAGTGTATATCACTGTTTATATTTTTTAATTCGTTGGATAATTCTTGTGTAAGTTGTTGTTTTAGTTGTGCTGTGACTTGAAATTCTAAGGTGATGTAGATTGATTTTTTTAGAATTTTTTCGAGATTGACGATGTTAGGTTGTATTTGCAGCTCTAGTTGTTCGGGAAGATTAAGACTGAGAAGCGTGATGATTTTAAGTTGAACCAGCATGTTTTTTATCGTGCTGTCTAAGTTGCTGTAGTCGCTTAATAAACCTTCTCTAGCCAACAAAAGGTTCCGATTTAGAGTGGGTTCTAGGTGTTCTAGTGTGTGTAAACTTTGTAGTATTTTTAGGTGTGTTTTAGGGTCGGTTGGTTGACTGTTAAAAAACAGGTAGGTAATGGTTAACAACAATAGGCCAACGATTGTTGGTGGTATCCAAATTTTGTTTTCCAGAGTTTGCATGATTTCAATGATTTTTGAAACATACAAAAGAAAAAATATTTTTGTTGTCAAACATAGTTATTCCCTTAACCTTTGTAATTGAATTTTAATTCAGTCTGTTGTCTGTACAGGCGGTTGTTGGGAATTTTAAAGTAAAATTCACTGCCATTCTGATCAGAGTTTCTAATTCCAATTGTACCCTGATGAGCATCAATGATTTTTTTTGCGATGGCAAGTCCCAACCCAGAGCTGGTTTCACCACTCATCGGCATTACGCCACCTAAAGTGTGAAAAGTTGCAAAAATGTGATCCAGTTCCGCTTTTGGAATGCCTGGGCCTTGGTCAACCACTGAAACTTCGGTGCTAATTTCGGTTTCTTTGGCGGTGATTTTTATCTGTGAATCAGCGGGTGAGTATTTGATTGCATTATTGAGAAAATTATCTACCACCTGGTTGAGTCTCTCGTTGTCGAACATCGCGTAAAGCTCATCAGGAACCTGATCAATCAGCTGAATGTTTTTACGTTTTGCGGTTAGGGTGCTTAAGCGAACTCGATAATGCAGCAGTTCGGAGAGGTTGTTATTTTCAAGATTGACATCAAATTTGCCACTGTCGATTCTGGCAACATCCAATAGATTATGCAGAGTCAATAACATTTCTTCACTTAGGTTGTGAATGATGGTGAGCAGTTCGCGCATCTCCTTACGGCTGATGCTTTGGTCTTCAAGAATCAACTCACTAAAACCTCGAATGGAGGTCAAAGGGTTGCGTAGGTCATGGGCGACCATGCCCAGTAGACGGTTTTTCTCATCATTTAGGTATTGCAGTTTACGTTCTGTATTTTTACGTTCAATGGAGTAACGAATAATGCGGTTGAGAATTTGGCTGTTGAGTTTCTCTTTTGCCAGATAGTCCGAGGCACCGGCTTTAATGGCTAAAATATCTCGGTCGGGATGTGATTGACCGGTGAGCATGATGACGGCAGAAGAGATTTTTTTGCGTGCAAGTTGAGTTAATACCTCAAGGCCGTTGAGGTCGGGGAGGTGATAGTCGAGCAGAATGCAGTCTGGCTGTTCGTTTGCTGCTAGGCGAATACCTTCTTTGCCCAGTTCGGTTTCGATAATTTGATAATGGGTGTGTTTGTGTTGCTTGAGGTAGCGTTTATAGACCCGACGATCTTCGGAACTGTCGTCGATAATTAAGATTTTTAGTTCTACTGGCTTGTTCATTCCAGATTAACCTTGTTCGAAAAAGGGGCGATGGGTTAAGGCATGATGCTGGTGGTATTCGCATATTTCTCTTACCTTTCGACGTTTATACGGTAACGTTGTTTTTCTTAGGATGCTATGTCAGTTGGCACAAAAAAACCCCCGTTGAGACAGGCTCAAACGGGGGTTTTTAGAAACAGGGTTTCTGGGACTTATTTAGCCGCAGGAGCGGTAGCTGCAACAGGAGCAGCAGCAGGTTCAACAGCCGCTACGGTAGAAGCGGTGTCGGTTTTGGTAGCAACGTCGCTGCTGCCTTTAGCAGAAGCATCCATGTTGAAACCGAAAGAACCAGAAGCGGTACCGTTACCAGCTGCATCGCCATTGCCGTTACCGGTGGTGTCGTTGCTGTTGGAAGCGCTGTTCATGTTGCCTTTGCTGTCAGCGTCTGCTTTAGCAGAAGCGTTCATGCCGAAGCTCATAGAACCAGAACCAGAACCGTTACCAGCTCCTTGGGTGGTGCCATTGCCGTTACTGTTGTTGTAGTTGCTGTTGTCAGCAAAAGGACCCCACCAAGCTTGAGAAGCAGCAGAAGCGGTCAACAGGGCAGCAGCAGCGATCAGTTTCAAAGTTTTCATCAGGTTAATCTCCAAAAGTAGTTATGTTTTAATAAGTATAAAAAGTGTTTGTTTAGGTTGTTGGCAGTGCCTGCCTAAACGATGAAATGAAGTCTATTAGCAATAACTAATATTAGCAAGAGCTTTTTTACTTATTTTCTAATATAGGGTTAAAAAAGATTTTAAGTCTATATTTGTGCTATTTTGGGGGTTACTCGATGTTTTGGATCTGTTCGCGCATCTGTTCGATCAAAACCTTCAGTTCTACCGAAGCGCCACTGCTCTCTACATCACTGGTTTTAGCACCGAGAGTATTGGCTTCACGATTGAGTTCCTGCATTAAAAAATCCAGCCGCCGACCTATGGGTTCATCGCGTTGCAGGACACCATTGACCTCTTTGAGGTGGGCATCGAGCCGATCCAATTCTTCGTCTATGTCCTGTTTTTGTGCCAAATAGACCAGCTCTTGTTCGAGACGCCCGTGATCTGTTTCGATTGCGATCTCATTAAGACGGATTTGCAGTTTGGCGCGCATCTTTTCTTGCACTGTGCCGCGTTGTTTGGCGAGGCTTTGACTCAGCTTGGCGATTTTGTCGCTGCGACTCTGAATCATCTCGTGGATGCGTTCGCCTTCACGTTCACGAGTGGCGATCAGATCGTCGAGACTGACACTGAGCAGATCCAATGCTGCGCTTTTGACCTCTTTGAAATTGGTTTCTAGAGGCTTGAGGATGCCAGGCCACTGTAGGATCTCCAGTGGATTGAGACGAGCAGCATTCATCATATGACCCTCAAGTTGATGGCAAGCTTTTAGCAGAGCTTTGGCTGTCTCCTCGTTTATTTCCAGAGTGTCGCTGATATTTTCACTGGCTTTGAAGCGCAGGTTGCACTCCACCTTACCGCGTTTGAGACGGCTGCCAACCAACTCCCGCAGTTGCGGTTCCAGTTCGCGCAGTTCTTCGGGCAGACGGGCGCTGATCTCCAGATAACGGTGATTCACAGAGCGCAGCTCCCAGGTCAAACTGCCCCAAGTGGATTGTTGTTGTTGGCGTGCGTAGGCGGTCATGCTTTTTAACATAAAGTAGCTCCAGAGTGGGTGAGCGGGGTCGGCGAGTAAGTTTATAAGTATAGATGAATGAGTTTCACTCAAACGGCGAGGCTCTGTCCAGCCGTGTATAATTTGGTTTTTTCTGCTGAAGGGAAAGTAATGAAAAGCATTGTATTGGCCACTGGCAATCCTGGCAAAGTACGAGAGTTATCGGCGATGTTGAGTGGATTGGGATTTGAGATTCGTCCACAGTCGGATTTTGCCGTACCGGAAGCGGATGAGACCGGTTTGACCTTTGTGGAGAACGCCATTTTAAAAGCCCGTAACGCCGCAGCTCACACCGGCTTGCCCGCCATTGCCGATGATTCCGGCATTGAGGTGGATGCCTTGAACGGTGCACCAGGAATTTACTCGGCTCGTTATGCCGGTGTCGGTGCCAGTGATCATGACAACAACGCCAAATTGCTGGATGCGTTGAAAGAGGTGCCGGATGCCGAGCGCACGGCGCGTTTTCGGGCTGTAATTGTTTACCTGAAACACGCTGATGATCCCTCGCCAATCATTGCCGAAGGGGCGTGGGAAGGGCAGATTCTGCATCAGGAAGAAGGTGACAATGGTTTTGGTTACGACACCCTGTTTTTTGTGCCGACCCACGGCATGGCTTCGGCGTTGTTAGACCCTGAAGTGAAAAACGGTTTGAGTCACCGTGGTCAGGCTTTGGAGCAGTTGGTTCAAGCGTTGAAAACGGTGGTGTAGTGTTTCAGCCATGTTTGGAGGTGACCTGTAACATTAAGTTGTAGAGGTCACTGATCAACCAAATATCACTGATTTTATCTGCTTCAAAGGTAAAAACAGCCAAACCATCGTAATAGATACGGCGGCCATTGGCGGGTTTGCCAAACAGTTCTTTCTGTTGGGTGCCACTGTAAGAGAGTCGAGCAACCACCTTATTTTCTTCGGCGATGAGATCATCAATGGCGTTGTGGAAGTCGGGAAAGACTCGATGGACGGTATCGGCGTAGTCGATGAACCCTTGTCTTCCCGTTTTGTACAGCCCAGTGGAGCCGTGCAGGATAAACTCTTCTGTTAACAACTCCTCTGTCAGCTGAAAGTCCCAGCGATTCCACATCTCTTCATAAAAACGCCGTACCATTCCCTTATTGTGTTGCATGCTTGCCCTTGTATTGGTGATGCTGAACGGCTTTTCCTTGCTGTTCTGCGTTGATTTGTATTTGCTAATAAGGTTAATAACCCAGAGGGGCTGACAAAATCCTGATGATGAATGGGGTGATAGGATTTAGCGTGTATATTCTAAGTGTGATCTTTGTGCGGTGTGAAAGGAAAAAATGATGAAAAAATCGATGTTGAGTTGCACCTCTGTTTTGTTTGTGTTGTCGCTGATGGGACAAGCCATGGCGGGAGATTTCAAGTTTCGTGCGCGAGAACACCTTGATGTTCATAAAATAAGCGTTAGCGATGGCAGTGAGGTCACTTATAAAGGCTTGAGCAATACACTTAACTTGTGGTGGGAAGAGCCCCGATTTTATTCGATTGGTTTGGCTTTTAACCCTGTGCTGGGGTCGGCCAAAGTGAACTCTGGTCAGGATGTAAGGTTTGCTGATGAAGTTAAATTGATTACTCTGGGCTTGGAGGGGAAGTATTATCATCGTAATATTTCCGCCAACCTTTTTTCTCGCTTGGGTGTGGGTTATGCGCGTTTGGAGAACAGCGGCTCTAGCGGTGACTTAGAGGGTTATCATGCCTATCTTGGTGCGGGTTGGGAGTTTGTGTAAAGGGTGTTGGTATTGCCTTAGAGCTGGCTTTTCGCCACTCCCGATTGGAGCAGGATGTGGTTGTGAACAGCATTACTCCTTCATTTGGCGTGCATTTTTATCGTTAGTTTTGTTTGATTCGATTTCAAGCTGCATCAAAGTCGGGAGTGTTATGCCAAGATCAATAAATGGCTTTCGCACCTTCTGGGCGTTGTCGAAAGCGTTTGTAACTCCAAAGATATTGGCTTGGGTTGATGGCGATACACTGCTCGACTGCTGCGTTAATCGCTCGGGCTGAGATCACGGGATCTTTATCATAAAGGTTCTGATCAATAGGCAGCCTGAAGGTGTCTCGTCGACTGCGCTCAGAGAAGCGCCACAGCAGTTGGCAAAGGTTTTTAGAAGGCAGTCGATCAGAAAAGTCAGCATAAAATTTAGCCTATCTTGTTGTTGCCATTCTGCATCAGTGGTTTTAGGGTGTGGCGCAGATGCTGAAACAGATTGGGGTGTTGCTCGGCCTGTTGTGCCAGCAGCGTTTTCATTGCTTGGCGTTGCTGCGGTTTGGCAAAGCAGGCGGGGCGGTTCTCGGCAATCAAGGGCAGTTGCGCCCGTTGGGCAAAGTCGGCCAGTTGTGTTTCTCGGCAGTAGACCAAAGGACGAATAATACGCAGGTCATCGTCGTCGTTGCGGTAGTGGGCTTTCATGGTCTGCAATTGGCCGTTGAAAAAAGCCGACATCAGAAAGCTCTCTGCCAGATCATCCAGATGTTGCCCTAAGGCGATGACGTTGTAGCCCTGCTCGCGTGCGATTTGATAGATTTTGCCCCGTTTCAGACGTGAACAAAAAGCACAGTAGGAGCTTTTTCCCAGATGCTTTTGCGCCAATGTTTCGATGGCATAGGGTTGATAGTGGTAGTCGATGCCTTGGTTTTTTAGATAGGGAATCAGTGGTGAAGGGTCGAAGTTCTCGATCATGGGGTCGATGGTGATCGCTCCCAACTCAAAACGTACCGGGGCGCGGCGTTGTAGCCGGTGCAGTAGATGCAACAGGGAGAGGGAATCTTTGCCACCGGAGAGGCCGAGCAGAATCCGATCACCTTCTCGAATCATTTTAAAATCGGTAATCGCTTCATCCAGTGGGCGCAACAGGGTTTTGGCAAAGAACTGGTCTGGGAGGCTGTGCATGTCGGCACAATACCGTTGCAACAAAGGGCTGGCAAGTCTATCGAGGACAAAATGCGGGCAAAAAAAAGACCTCAGTCATTCCTTGATCGAGGCCACTGCCATAGGGCAGGAGGTGAATAAGAGTAAGATCCGTGGATTCCTAGTAACATCCTTGTGAGCGTTAACCGAGAGGTTTGACACTCGTGACATCCTGTCAGTGTGGATCCTTGTCGTAGATCCCGAACGACGAAGCCATAATGACATGCTGCTAGGGAGGGGGGATACAGAGATTGTTGATGTTTTTATGTGGTGAATGTTGTCTATTTTTGTAGGATTTTTCCTACAAAGGCTCCTTTTTTATATCCATTTTGAGATATTTTTGTATCTGTTGGATGCGGTGTGGTTGCTGATCATTTGCTTTTGTCTATGCTCAATGACGGCAAAGCTTGCTTTGTTGGTGTTGGTTGGTTGAAGATCAGTAAGACTATTTTTAGGGAGAGAGACCTCTTATGTTGAGCCTGTTTGCAGAGATTCACGATTATCTGAGACATTCACTGCCGGTGGGTGACGGCCATGTTTTGCATCTGCGCGAGTACGGTCGCATGGATGGTATTCCAGTGCTGTTTCTGCACGGTGGGCCGGGGGCGGGTTGTGAGGCGTTTCATGCGCGTTTTTTTGATCCTGATGTCTATCGTATTATTCTGTTTGATCAGCGTGGTTGCGGTAAATCAGCCCCTCATGCGGCGCTGCACGCCAATACAACTTGGGATTTGGTGGCGGATATCGAACGGATTCGTGAGCTGTTAAAGATTGAGTCGTGGCTGGTGTTTGGTGGCTCATGGGGTTCAACCTTGGCACTGGCTTACGCGCAGACACACCCTGAGCGAGTGACGGGTCTGATTTTGCGTGGCATTTTTCTCTGTCGTCACGAGGATATTCAGTGGTTTTACCAGTCCGGTGCCAGTCGAATTTTCCCTGAGTTTTGGCAGGATTTTATCGCTCCCATTCCAGAGGCGGAGCGGGGCGATTTGTTGGCGGCGTATCATAAACGACTTTTCTCTGATGATGAGGTGGCACGCATGGCAGCAGCCAAAGCGTGGTCGGTATGGGAAGGATGCAGTTCTAATCTGCGTCCTAATCCGGCGGTGGTGCAGCACTTTTCCAACCCGTATGTGGCGCTCAGTTTGGCGCGCATTGAGAGCGACTACTTTATGAACGACTGTTACCTTGAACCCAATCAACTGGTGAATAATGCCGATAAGTTAAAAGGCATTCCTGGAGTGATTGTGCATGGGCGCTACGACATGGTGTGTCCGGTGGATCAGGCCATCGCCTTGCATCAGGCGTGGTCGGAGGCGGAGTTGAAGATCATCGCCGATGCCGGACACTCCGCTTTGGAGACGGGCATTGTCGATGCGCTGGTGCGCGCCACCAATCAGATGGCCGGTCGGCTGAGGTGATTGCTCTGTTGCAGCGGGTGACGCGAGCCGAGGTATTGGTGGCAGGGGAATCCGTTGGCCAGATTGAGCAGGGTATTTTGGCTTTGATCGGGGTGGAGAAAGGCGATGGTAACCCGCAGGCAGAGCGGCTGCTGGAGAGGGTTTTGAGTTATCGGATGTTTGCCGACGATGATGATCGGATGAACCTTTCCTTGCAAGATATTGGCGGTGGGCTGCTGCTGGTGCCGCAGTTCACCTTGGCGGCGGATACCCGCAAAGGTCGTCGCCCCAGTTTTGCCAGCGCTGCTCCACCGGAGCTGGGACAACAGCAATTTCATTATTTGCTGCAACAGGCAAAAGAGAGCCATGCAAACGTGGCCAGTGGGATTTTTGGGGCGGATATGCAGGTGTCGCTCTGTAACGATGGGCCGGTGACATTTTGGTTGCAGGTGAATTGAATCATTATTTGGGTTGGAATTTAAGATGAAACTGAAACACAGTTTAATCAGCGTAGCCGTCGTTTTCTTATTGGGTCTGCTGCTCTCCTCCTGCTCCACACCGCCGCAAGAGGCGCAGGTGCAACGCGCTCGCCAGCAGGCCGATGCTTCGATGGCAAAAAAAATCCGAGTTGCGCCACAGATGTTGTATGCGCCGATGATGGCCGAGTCACGGGTGATGCCAGTAGCTCCGCCAGTGGTACCGGAGCTGGATCGAGAAAACTACGCCCACCTTGAGAGCAATCCGATTAAGGTCAGTCGCAGTGAGCCGGTTTCCACCTTTAGCATTGATGTGGACAGCGGTTCCTACAGCAACCTACGCCGGATGTTGAACCACGGCAATTTGCCGCCCAAAGATGCGGTGCGGGTGGAGGAGCTGATTAACTATTTCTCTTATCACTACCCGCTGCCGAAAGACAAAAAACAGCCTTTTAGCATCAGCACCGAAATCGCGCATGCACCGTGGAATAAAAACAATCATCTGCTGCACATCGGTTTGAAGGGTTATGATCTGCCGCAGCAGAATTTGCCTGCCGCTAATCTGGTGTTTTTACTGGACGTTTCTGGTTCGATGCGAAACAGCATGGAATTGTTGAAATCCTCATTAAAATTGTTGAGCCGTCAATTGACGGCGAAAGATCGGGTCTCCATTGTGGTTTATGCCGGTGCATCGGGGCTGGTGCTGCCACCCACGGCAGGCAATGAGCAGGGCACCATCAGTGCCGCTTTGGGGCAGTTGCAGGCGGGTGGTTCCACCAACGGCGGTGCGGGCATTCGGTTGGCTTACGAGATGGCGCAACAGGCGTTTATTGAGGGGGGCATTAATCGCATTATTTTGGCCACCGACGGTGATTTCAATGTGGGGACGGTCGATTTTCAGGCGCTGCTGGATCTGGTGGAGCGCAAACGCAAAACCGGCATCTCTCTGACCACTTTGGGTTTGGGTCGGGGTAATTACAACGATGCTTTGATGGAGCAGTTGGCAGATCAGGGCAATGGCAATTACGCCTACATCGACACGCTTAACGAAGCGCGTAAGGTGCTGGTGGATGAGGTCAGTTCAACTCTGATGACCATTGCCAAGGACGTGAAGATCCAAGTGGAGTTTAATCCAGCGGTGGTTAAGGAGTACCGTTTGATCGGTTATGAAAATCGGCTGTTGAAACGGGAAGATTTCAATAACGATAAAGTGGATGCCGGAGAGATCGGCGCGGGTCACACGGTGACGGCGTTGTATGAGATCACCTTGGTGGGCAACGAAGGGCGCATTGATTCGCTGCGTTATGGCAAGGACAAGGGTGCTAAAAAAGAGAGTAAAGCGTCTGAGTTGGCTTTTTTACGGCTGCGTTATAAAGCCCCTGATGGCGATCAGAGTCAGTTGCTTGAGCAGCCGTTATTAAGGTCAGAAATTATCTCTGAACTGGCAAAAACCAGTGATCGGTTTCGATTTTCTGCTGCGGTGGCGGCATTTGCAGATCGTTTGCGGGGTGGAAAATACAGTGCTGATTTCTCTTACGAGGCTGTTTTGAAGCTAGCACAGGGTGCGCGGGGCGAGGATCTTTACGGTTATCGTGGTGAGTTTGTTGGGTTGGTGCGTGTGGCTATGGTTTTGGATCCCTCTGTGTCAGGGGCGTTGTCTGGTGAGGAGTGATAAACATGGGTGAGGTCGTTTAGCACGAGCAACTAGATTGCTTGACTGTTCGGACAGAGAATTTTCTGGGCGTTTTTAATGCGTCGAGCTAATTGAGCACTGAGATCCGGTGCTTGTCCTGTTGGTATGTCGCTGTTGGGGAAGGCAATATGGGAGTGTTGAAGCCACCGGTAAACAGGAGTCCATTTCCCCTCTATTTTTAATTTCATTTCTGAATTGATCATGTAGTGGCCGCGCAGGGTTCTCATAAACAGCTGTCGGTTGTAACGTCCCTTATTATCACGCTCATTTTTTGAAAGAATACTGGAGATATAGGCACGTTTTTTTCGCTGCGGTAACAACACTGTTTCAGGAAAATCTTCTAGTAATTCAATAAAATCACCACTCTCGAAAGCACTTTTATTGGTTCGAGAGTAAGAAATTTTATAAGCATAATGAGTGTAATACATCACCATCATTAGGTTGATCAGAAAAAATTCCATAAGATGATCGCCAATACGAATCAT
>CAZTQX010000058.1:0-14245 GCA_964615985.1 uncultured Gammaproteobacteria bacterium
AGTAACCGTCAGTTGGCTAGACAACAAAGGCAAAAGCGATTCTGTTACGGCAAAAATTAAATAACAGAATAACCGCAGCGATCCGTAAGGGCAGATTCCATATCTGCCCTATTAAGCAGGACTAATCGGCAACACAACACTAAAACAACTGCCTTCATTAAACTTGCTACAAACGTTAATGACCCCTTTGTGCGCCACCACAATCTGTTTCGCCAACGCCAACCCCAGACCCAAACCAAACTCACCCTCAGTCGGTTGGGTACTCAAACAGTGCAGTGCTGAAAAAAGCTGGTTCTGCTCCTCTTTATCAATCCCTTCACCCTGATCTTGAACCGAAAAAACAACCTCATTTTCATCAGCAGACAAAATCAAATCAACTTGACCGCCTAAAGGAGAAAATTTAATCGCATTGCTCAACAACTGGTCAATCACCTGAGTCATACGAACAACATCAAGCTGTAACGAAGATTGCAGCGACGATTCGAATTTTAAAACAATGTTTTTTTTCTCTGCTCGATCTTGGAAATGAGACACACGCTTGTGTATCAGCGCATCAAGAGCCACCGTCGAAAACTCCAGCTCCAAGCCCTCTGCAACGATTTTGGAATAATCCACCAAATTACGAAACTGCTGTAACAATTCAACAGAGAGTCGGTTAATATTTTGCGAAAAGGTCTGGCGCTGTTCAGCTTCAAGACCAGACATCAACAACAGCTCACTAAAACCTTGAATGGCCGACATATGATTGCCCAGATCGTGCGCCGCTCCAGTAAGCAAAGCGACCCCCGATACAGACTCTTGCTGTTCCATTTTTGCTATTAATGCCATCTCCATCACCTCACTGACAATCCTGACTCTGCTTTCTATCATACTGCATGAGCAACAACAGCGGTCTACTTCTCACAGTCAGAAACAAAAATACCACCGCAAGGGTGGTATTTTGATTCAGCAGCAACAGAAAAAACTAACTCTCCACTTGCGGTTTCTTGACTCGAATGTGCAGCTCAGAAAGCTGTTTCAGCGGCACACCAGCAGGCGCGCTGGTCAACGGACAACTGGCGGTTTGGGTTTTCGGGAATGCCATCACATCCCGAATCGAGCTGGCACCGCTCATCAACATGATCAAACGATCCAGACCAAAGGCCATGCCGCCGTGCGGAGGACAGCCGTATTTCAACGCTTCCAGTAAGAAACCAAACTTCTCCTGCGCTTCATCGTCTTCGATGCCCAAAATGCCAAACACCGTCTCTTGCATGGCACTGTCATGAATACGAATCGAACCACCGCCGATCTCGCTGCCGTTCAAAACCATGTCGTAAGCCCGTGACAACGCCGCCCCAGGATCACTCTTCATCTGCTCAACACTCACCGACGGCGCAGTGAAGGGGTGATGCAACGCATTCCAACGACCGGCTTTCTCGTCGTAGTCGAACATGGGGAAATCCACCACCCAAACCGGCTTCCACTCGACACCGACCAGATCCAGATCTTCGGCAACCTTGACCCGCAACGCGCCCAAGGATTCATTCACCACCTTGGTTTTGTCCGCGCCAAAGAAGAGCAGATCGCCATCCACGGCACCGCAGCGTTCGATAATGGCACTCAAAACCTCATCGGGGAGGAACTTCACAATCGGAGATTGCAGACCGTCACGACCGTTGGCAATCTCATTGCACTTAATGTAAGCCAGACCTTTGGCACCGTAACGACTGACGTATTTGGTGTAAGCGTCGATCTTTTTCCGGCTCAGAGCGTTGCCACCTGGCACCCGCAGCACCGCCACCCGACCGTCGGCGTTTTTCGCCGGAGCAGAGAAGACCTTGAAATCCACCTCCGCCATCAGATCCGAAACCGTTACCAGCTCCAGATCAATGCGCAGATCAGGACGATCATTACCGTAACGCTGCATTGACTCGGCATAAGTAATGTGCGGAAAAGGGGTTGGCAACACCACATTCAACTCATTCGCAAACAAATTACGAATCATGATCTCCATCTGCCCCATGATCTGCTCTTCGTTCATAAACGAGGTTTCGATATCGAGCTGAGTGAACTCTGGCTGCCGGTCGGCACGCAGATCCTCATCACGAAAGCAGCGCACCACCTGATAATAACGATCCATACCGGACATCATCAGCAGCTGTTTAAACAGCTGTGGCGATTGCGGCAGAGCAAAAAACTCACCCGCATGAGTACGACTGGGCACCAGATAATCCCGCGCCCCTTCCGGAGTCGCTTTGGTCAACATCGGTGTTTCGATGTCCAAAAAACCATTTTCATCCAGATACGCCCGCACACGGCGGGTGACGTTGGCGCGCAAACGCAGACGCTGCTGCATTTCGGTACGACGCAGATCAATGTAGCGGTAACGCAAGCGCAGCTCTTCATTAATCTTCTCATCATCGAGCTGGAAGGGCGGCGTTTCGGCACGGTTGAGGATCTCGATCTCCAGCCCCAACATCTCCACCTCACCCGTGGACATCTCGGAGTTTTCGGTGCCTTCAGGGCGACGACGCACCCGACCTTTGATGCGCAAAACAAACTCGCTGCGCACCTCTTCGGCGATGCTGAAATTCTCTGGAGCATCGGGGTCAAAGACCACCTGCACGATGCCTTCACGGTCGCGCAGATCAATAAAGATGACCCCACCGTGGTCACGGCGACGGTTGACCCAGCCACTCAACTCGACTTCTTGATCCAACAATGAGGCATTCACCTCACCACAATAGTGACTACGCATGGTTTTAATCCTGAACGGTAATGGCTAAAAAGCCGATAAAGAGCGGCTGCTAAGGGGCGCTGATCTTACGGATTTAGAGTCAAATTGGCAATTGTTTCGCGCTTTAATCGGCGTACAATCGTTCCTACTGCCACCTTAAAAAGCCCCATTAATGGACTCTGAGCAAAAAGCGATCTTAATCACCGGCTGCTCCAGCGGCATCGGCCTCTGCGTTGCTAAGGGGCTAAAACAGCGGGGCTACCGTGTTTTTGCCACCGCTCGCAAGCCCACGGATGTGGAACGACTGCAAACCGAAGAGCAGTTGGAGAGCCTGCAACTGGATCTCAACGACTCCGACTCCATCCAAACGGCAGTCAAAGAGGTGTTAAAACGCTGCAATGGCCGCCTGTTTGCCCTGTTTAACAACGGGGCTTACGGCCAACCTGGAGCCATTGAGGATCTCAGCCGTAAGACCTTACGCCTGCAACTGGAGACCAATCTGCTCGGCTGGTTGGAGCTGAGCAACCTGCTGATTCCGCAGATGCGCCAGCACGGTGAGGGACGCATTATCCAGAACAGCTCGGTGCTGGGCTTTGTCGCCATGCCCTATCGAGGAGCCTACAACATCAGCAAATACGCCCTCGAAGGGCTGAGCGACACCCTGCGACTGGAACTGCACGGCAGCGGCATTTATGTCAGCTTGATTGAACCGGGTCCCATTGAGAGCCGCTTTCGACACAACGCCCAATTAGCCTTTTCAAAACACATCGACACCCAACAGAGCCACCACGCCGACAATTACCAAGCGATGCTGGAACGGCTGAACAAACCCGCCCCCGTGACCCCCTTTACCCTGCCCCCCGAAGCGGTGCTGAAAAAAGTCATTCACGCCCTAGAGAGTCGTCGTCCAAAAATTCGCTATCCAGTCACCTTCCCCACCTATCTGTTCGCGGTTTTAAAACGCCTCTGTTCCGCACGCCTGTTGGATCGAATTTTGAGACGCGCCTCAGGCAACGGCAAAAATTAACCCCAAGGAGTCACCATGAAACATTACTTACTCTCCATCTTCTGCGCGGATCGTCACGGCCTTATTGCCGCCGTCACTGGCACTCTGTTTGATCTGGGCATCAATATCGGTGACAGCAACTTCTCCATTTTAGGCCAAGGGGCAAAATACACCGCCGTCTGCGCCCTGCCCAAGAGTCTCAGCCAAGAAACCTTACAAGAGCAGCTGCAACAACTGCCCCAATTGAGCGAGGCCAAAATCAGCCTCACCCCTTACGAGCCATCCCCCAAACCGGCCAGCAACGCCAACATCACTCATCACATCACGTTACAAGGACGTGATCAGCCAGGCTTGGTGACGCGCTTAACCGAAGTCTTTTCAGAGTTCGAGGCCAACATCGTGCATCTCAACACCAAGAGTTTTCCGCAAGCAGATGTGGATCACTACCTGATTCGCATCGCCGCTTTTCTGCCCACAGAGCGGGCTTCTGCCTGTCTGGCGACGATTGAAAACACCGCCAGCAGTATGCAGGTCAGCTGCGAATGGGAAGCTTCATAAGAGGCATTCAAACCTGCTCCGATTTAAGTGGGTTGCATGGATCAATAATCCCATTCAGCAACAAAACCAACCAAGGCAGTAAAATCGACCGTGGCGATCAAATTACATTTTCAAAAGCAGGGCCATGGCGAAGCAGTCATTATTCTGCATGGCCTGTTTGGCTCCCATGAAAATTGGCTCTCACAAGCCAAATTGCTGGCACGTAACTTCACCATCTACACCCCCGATCTACGCAATCATGGCCGCTCGCCTCACAGCGATGAGATCAGCTATGCAGTGATGGCCGAAGACGTATTGCAGTTTATGGATCAGCAAGGACTGAAGCGCGTCCATCTGATTGGCCACTCAATGGGCGGTAAGGTAGCGATGCAAATCGCCCTCAACCACCCAAAACGGCTCAGCAGCCTAATTATCGTGGACATCGCTCCTAAAGCCTATCCAACCCACCACGACGAAACCCTGCAAGCACTCTCGACTCTCAAAGTGCACAAAATTCGCTCCAGACGAGAAGCCGATGCCAAACTGGCACAACAAATCCCCCAACGAGATGTTCGCCTGTTTCTACTCAAAAACCTGCAACGGGATCACAACGGCCACTACCAATGGCGCATGAACCTAGCTGCGCTACAAAAACAACAAGCAGAGATCGCCGCCGCCCCCAGTGGCAAACAGAGTTACGACCCGCCTTGCCTCTTCATCCGTGGCAGTCGCTCTGACTACATCCAATTAGATGACACCGCTCAAGTTCTGCGCTGGTTTCCCAACGCCCAAGCCAAAACCATTGACAACGCCGGGCATTGGCCACACATCGAAAAACCAGCTCTGTTTTCCAAGCTGGTGCTTGACTACCTCAACCAATACCTTTTGAAGGCGAGTTAAAAACCGCCAAATAGATGCGGTTATGGCCAAAAGCCGATATGATACGTGCCTTTAAGGAATAAGCCGCCGGAGTGAACGTATCCGTTTTACTCAACTAGGTGACACAGATCAATAAAGGTGAAACGAACAGCATGGCATCCACTTCGGTACACGACAAAAAATTACGTTCGCGAGTTAAACTCTTCGGCATTCTGCTCGGCGAAGTGCTCAACGAACAGGCAGGCAGCGACGTTTACGACGCAGTTGAAACCCTCCGCAAAGGCTTCTTAAAGCTGCGGGATCAAGAAGATCCCAAGCAACGCGCCGAGTTGATGACCTACATCAGCCAACTGGAAAGCAGCACCTTAAGCGAAGTCACACGCGCCTTTGGCATCTACTTCAGCCTGGTCAACATCGCCGAAGAGAGCAACATGCATCGTCGTCGTCGCATCGAAGTGCGCCGTGGCCGCACCCTCTGGGAAGGCTCTTTCGATCACACCCTGCGTGAATTTTTTGATGACGGTGTCAATCCCGAACAGTTGCAACACCTGCTCAATAAACTCAGCTACACCCCCGTGATTACTGCTCATCCCACCGAGTCCAAACGCCGTGCCGTGATGAGCGTCTTGCGCAACATCTTCACCACCGCCTACGAGCTGGAACAACCCCTTGGTGATGAACAGCGTGATGATGTCAGCGCCAAACTGAAAAGCCTGATTCAAGTGCTGTGGCGCACCGATGAAGTACGCACCAATCGTCTGCAAGTACGCGACGAGATCAAAAATGGTCTGTTCTACTTTAAAGAGAGCCTCTTTGAAGCGATCCCTGAAAGTTATCGTTACCTGCAAAAAGCAATCAAACGCACCTACGGCGACGACGTTGCCAAGCAGATCAAGATCCCCAACTTCTTGCATTTTGGCTCTTGGATCGGCGGTGACCGTGATGGCAACCCCTTTGTTAAACCTGCCACCACCCGTTTGGCGCTGCGGATGCAAAGCGAAACCATTTTGGAAACCTATCTGGAACAACTGGATCAACTCTCTCATCAGTTAACCCACACCGGCACGATGGTCACGCCCTCAGCCGAATTCATTGCCGCTCAAGAACAGGACTCCACCCTGCATCAAGCCTGTTTTGGCGAACGGGTTGATCGTTATCAACACGAACCCTACCGGCTCAAACTGCGCAGCATGGGACACCGCATCCAGTTTAATTTACAGGCTGTGCAACAGGCTCTGGAGAGCGACGAAACCGCAGAAAAATCACCGCACGCCTATCAGAACGAGAGTCAATTTCTCACCGACCTAAATCTGATCCGAGACTCTCTGATCTCCCACGGTGATGTGATGGTGGCCAACAGCCAACTGTTGGATCTGATCCGTCTAGTGGAAACCTTTGGTTTCTATCTGATGCACTTGGACATTCGTCAAGAGTCCACTCGTCACACCTCGGCGGTTCATGAACTTTGCCAGCGTCTGCCCTCGGCCATCAATTACGATTCTCTGAGCGAAGAGGCGCGCATGAGCGCCTTGCAAGGCTTGTTGGAAAACCCAGTCATCCTCAACACCTCTGCCGACGACCTGAGTGAACACACTCTGGAAACGATGGATGTGTTGCGCGTCATGAGTCAAATGCGCAAAGAGATCAGCCCCAACGCCTTTGGTGATTACATCATCTCCATGACCCACACCGCCTCCCATATTATGGAAGTAGTCTGGTTGGCCAGCCTCACCGGTTTGGTGGGTAAAAAAGACAACGAGTGGTTCTGCCATCTGCGCGTCGGGCCGCTGTTTGAGACCATTGAAGATCTCGGCCACATCTCCGAAGTGCTCAACGCCCTGCTGGACAACCCCGTTTACGCGCAACTGCTGAAATGCTCTGGCAATCAGCAAGAAGTGATGTTGGGTTATTCCGATTCCTGTAAAGACGGCGGCATCTTGGCCTCCAGTTGGAACCTCTATCGCGCTCAACAAAAGGTCATCGAGCTGACCCGCAGTCGCGGAGTGGAGTGCCGCATGTTCCACGGTCGTGGTGGCACCATCGGTCGTGGCGGCGGCCCTACCCATCAAGCAATTTTGTCTCAACCTGCGGACACGGTTCACGGTCAGATCAAATTCACCGAGCAAGGCGAAGTACTGTCGAGCAAATACAGCAACTCCGAAACGGCCATTTATGAGCTGAACATGGGCGTGACCGGCTTGATGAAAGCCAGTCGCTGCCTGATTCAACCCGTCCCAACCACCACGGGACGCTGCCAAGCCTTTATGAAAGATCTGGCACCCATCGGCGAGCAGCACTACCGTACCTTGACTGAAGATGTGCCGGGCTTTATGGACTACTTCTACGAAGCGACCCCCGCCAACGAAATTGCTTTGATGAACATCGGTTCACGTCCATCCCATCGCAGCAAAGCGGATCGTTCCAAATACTCCATTCGCGCTATCGCGTGGGTCTTCAGTTGGGCGCAAGCGCGTCACACCATTCCCGCTTGGTACGGCATCGGCACCGCGTTGGAGAGCTGGCGCAACTCGTCGCCCGGCAATTTGGAAAATTTGCGCAGCATGTACCGCGAATGGCCCTATTTCCAAGCCTTGATCAGCAACACACAGATGGCGCTGATGAAAGCGGACATGCGCATTGCCGAAGAGTATGTGGAGTTGTGCGAAAACCAAGAGCAGGCGAAAGAGATCTATCGCCTAATTCGAGATGAATACCAGCGCACCATGCAGCAGATTATTGAAATCAGCGAGAACAGCGCCCTGTTGTCCGACAATCCCATCTTGGAGTTGTCACTGCAACGTCGTGCGCCCTATCTTGATCCAATGGGACACATTCAGCTCTCGTTGCTGAAACGTTTCCGTGACCCAAAACTCTCCGAAGAAGAACGCCAGAAATGGCTCAGCCCGCTGCTGCGCAGCATCAATGGCATTGCTGCTGGGATGCGTAATACGGGGTAAAATCTACGTCCCAATCGTAGGGGCAGCCCCCTGTGGCTGCCCTAACCCTAATCAAGCCAATCACCCAATTTCAATTCTGAAATTCGACTCATCAAGCGGCATCACTCCATCTCAGCAACCAATTCCGCTCGCTGAAACGAATCACTCGTCATCGACAACAGCCGTCGATAAAGCCGCCGCGCATCGCCCAACAAGCCTGCCTGCTTCAACGTCTGCGCTGCCTGTCGCAAGGTTTTGCGCTGCCAAGCTCGCGCTCCGCCACTCAACTTCGCTGCCAGCAAGTAAAACCGCGCTGCACACAACAGCTCACCCTGAGCGCGTTTGACGCTGGCCAGCTCAAACCACCACTGCATCCGTTCGCTGTGAGTCTGAGCCAACACGCCCATCTGATTGAGCAGACTCTCAGCCAGATCCGCACGCCCTCGGGCCAGCAGATCCGCCACAAAACCGTGCAACCGCAGACGCTGCGGCAACGTCCACGGCGACTCAAAGGCCAACAGCTCAGCCAACGACTCGCTGGCCAACGCCAACTCACCCACCAACAACAGAGAAGAGACGTGCAACAAGGAGAGATCCAGATCGGCAAACCCCTCTGGCAACGGTTGCAGCGGTTTGGCCAACCGTTTCGCCAACACCACATCGGAGTCATCCAACGCCTGCTGTTGCAGATGCAGACGCACCACCAAGGGAATGTCGCTGCTGGCTGGAAAACGCTTCGAGTCCAGATAGAGCGCTTTGATCTGCGCTCGGCCTAAACCATCACCTTTCAATAAAGCCAACAACTGCCAATGAGCTTGCGCCCGCGCCGCCTCACTGCCACCCAACAACGCCACCACCGCCAGCAATGACTTGGCTCGAATCGGATTCAGCGGCAACGCCACTTTGACCCGTGCAAACCAAGCATCATCTTCGCCAATCAACAGATTCTCTTCGTTGCCCAGACGCTGGCCGTAATTGAGATAGGCCTGCCAAACCTCGGCCGCCGAAATGTGCAGTGCCGGATCAAGCGGCAACACACTTTGGAAACGCAGAGCAAAGTCACTGGCCAGAGCAATATTGACCAACTCCCCCTGCGTCTGTGCGGCTTTAGCCGCCACCAACCAGAAATAAGCGCGCTGCTGATCGCTGTTGGACTTTGCCTCGGCGCGTTTTTTAAAACCATGAAACAGCGTCGCTGGAGATTTTTGTTCAGATTTCAACTGCGCCAACGCTCGCAAGGCCAAACCCTGCGCCGAGGTTGGCGGCGACTGTTTCAGCAGTTCTGCAAAATGCCCCGCCAACAGCAACAGACGCGCCTGCAACAACGGCTCGGTTTTGGCCTGTTCTGGGTAATCCAACTGAAAACGTCGCCAAGCGGTCTCGGCATCGGCAACGTTCTGCATCAGCAGATAGGCCCGCACAATCTGCAAACGCCACTTGATACGCAGCGGCTTAAGCTGATCAACCGTCTCAACAGACTCTGTTTTATTCCACAGCAGCTCACGCAACAGCGTCAAAGCGCGTTCGCCCTGACCACGTTGCAACGCCATTTTCACCTGTTGCTGTTTGCCCCAGAGACGGCGCTCATCATTCTCGCTGCTGGCCAGTTCTGCCAGACGCAGCTCCAACTGCGGCCAGAGACGCGCCTGAAACAGCCACTCGATACCCGCTTGTTCCAGAGCGGGATCAACAGCACGTTTGGCCAAAGCCAACGCCAACTGCGGCTGACCGCCATCCACCAACGTCTGTAACGCATTCACAGAAGGCGCATCAGCCCAACTCGGAACCGCAAAAAACAGCCCCGCCACAACGCAAAATGGGCGTGCGATTCTCATCACACCCCCGTTTTTAATCGGCATTAACAACATGCTGATGCTACGCGTTACAGCTTTTCGCGAATACGCGCTGCTCTGCCGGTCAGACCGCGCAAGTAGTACAATTTGGCTTGACGCACACGACCACGGCGTTTGACTTCGATTTCAGAGATGATCTGGCTGTAGGTTTGAAAAACACGCTCAACACCAACACCGTGAGAAATCTTGCGCACGGTGAATGCAGAGTGCAGTCCACGGTTGCGTTTGGCAATCACGACACCTTCGAACGCTTGTAAACGCTCACGAGTGCCCTCTTTCACTTTGACCTGAACGACAATCGTATCGCCAGGAGAAAAGGCAGGGATTTCCTTGCCCATCTGTTCCGCATTTAATTCTGCAATGATGTTGCTCATCTATTTCTCCAAAACTCAATAATAACCGCTGTCAAAAAATCAGCTCTGTTCCGCTTGAAACTGCTGCAACAGCAACCGATCCTCTTCACTCAATTCCAGACCGTCGAATAACTCCGGTCTCCGTAACCATGTTCTGCCCAAAGATTGCGCTCTGCGCCAGCGCTTAATCGCTTTGTGATCGCCGCTGCACAACACTTTGGGTACCACCAAATCCTCAACCCTCTCGGGTCGGGTGTAGTGTGGGCAGTCCAGCAGGCCATCCATAAAAGAGTCCTGCAAAGCAGATTCCGCATCACCCAAAACACCAGGGATAAACCGGCTGATGGCATCAATCATCACCATCGAGGCCAATTCGCCACCGCTGAGAACGTAGTCACCCAGTGACCACTCCTCATCGACGTACGCTTCGATAAAACGTTCATCAACGCCTTCGTAACGTCCGGCGATAAAAATCAAACCCGACTGCTGCGACAGCTCCGAAACCCCCGCCTGATCCAACACCCGCCCTTGCGGACTGAGGTAGATCACACGGCTCTCAGGAGCCTGTTGCTTCACCGCCGCCAAACAATCTCGCAACGGTGGCAGTTGCATCACCATGCCAGGACCACCACCGTAAGGGCGATCATCAACACGACGATGAATGTTGCCGCTGTAATCACGCGGATTCCAGCACTGCAAACTCAAACGCTGCTGATCTCGACCACGACCGACAACGCCGCAAGCGGTCACGCTCTCCACCAATTCGGGGAACAGCGTAATGACATCAAAGCGCATCGGCTAAAATTCCGGATCCCAATCGACCTGAATCAGACCAGCGGCCAGATCAACGTCAACGACCACCTGTTGCGGAATCCAAGGGATCAAGCGTTCCCGCTCGCCCTTGACCACCACCACATCGTTGGCACCGGTCTCAAACAGATGATCGACGTGACCGAGATCCACACCCAGTGTGGTCTCAACCCGCAGACCCACCAGATCGCGCCAGTAGACCTCATCTTTTAGATCAGGCAACTGCGCCGGACGCACGGCTATCTCGGCTCCCAGCAGCGTCGCTGCCAAGTCACGATCTTGATAACCGTCGAAACAGACCACGATGCCTTTACCGTGAACCCGTCCGCCAACACGCTTAACCGACTGCCAACCCTGCGCGGTTTTTAACAACCACGGGTTGTAGTCTAAAATCCCATCACGAGGCTGAGTATGAGAATACACTTTCACCCAACCCCGAACACCATAAAGCCCTGTGACTTTGCCCAATACAATTAGGTCGTCATCGGACTCCAGCTGACTCACGTCTTAGCTGCTGGCTTGGGATTTTTGGTGTTCTTTAACGATGCTGCTGACGCGATCAGAGAGCTGAGCGCCATTGCCGATCCAGTGATCAACACGTTCCATATCCAAACGGACGCGCTCTTGCTGACCGCGTGCCATTGGGTTGAAGAAACCAACACGCTCAATGTAACGGCCATCACGGCGGTTACGGCTGTCAGTTACAACTACTTGATAAAACGGCTTCTTTTTAGATCCACCACGGGACAGACGAATGGTTACCATCGAGTCAAAACCTCAAAATCTACTAACATAAAAAATGGCCGCACACGGCAGCCTTACATGGATCGGCGGATTTTACTCGAAATCTGACAAAAGTGAAGTAATAAAGAGAAGTTTTTTGCTAAAAACTGCTTTCAGGGTCAAATTAAAGAGAAAAAGGTAAACTATGGCAAGACAACCGCCATGAATACCGAAGCAAACAAGGGGAAGAGATGACGCTGCTGGACACCAACGTGGTCATCGAGCTGCTCAAAAGAAAAGCCGAGACTCAAACAGAGCTACTGAGCCTCACACCTCCCTTTGCCATTTCAGCCATCACCCTGATGGAGTTGATTCACGGGGCGCACAACAATCAGGAGGTGGCGGCCATCGAACACTATTTGCGACGTTTCGAGCTGCTGCACGTGAGCCAAAGCATTTCAAACAGGGCGTTGGAGTTGATGCGCCACTACGCCAAAAGTCACTCACTGGAGCTGACCGACAGCCTCATCGCCGCCACTGCCATCGAACAACAACGACCTCTGTTTACCTACAACCGTAAAGATTTTCGCTTTATCCACGACCTTCACATCACACCGTAGGGGCAACCCCCTGTGGTTGCCCTTTTACCCAATGATGCTAAATCAAATAACAGCCACCTATTGTGCCCTTCATATTATTCAGGGCAGGCACAGGGGCCTGCCCCTACATCGCATCGTAGGTCGGCATTAGGCCAAAGGCCGTACAAACATCACTACCTTACCGCATTGCATCGCTGGTACAGGGCAAAAAAACCCAGTAATCTAGCTACGTTAAAACAGAAATGGAGAGTGTCATGCAAACACAACAGATCCAACACGTCATGGAAAAACTACAAACATTAGCCCCCAACAGAGTTGATGAAGTGGAAGACTTTATCGACTTTCTCACTCAACGTGACCGGGATCGTCAGCTCACCCAAGCGGCTATGTCAGCCTCCGAACCCACTTTGCAGGCGATTTGGGATAATGCCGACGATGCCCAATATGACCAATTTTAAGTTTGGCCATATCGTCTTAATCCGCTTTCCGTTTACCGATCAACGTGGAAGCAAGTAGCGCCCAGCAGTCGTGGTGAGTTCAACTAACTACAACAAGGCAAGACCAGATCTCATTCTAATGGCAGTAACCAGTCAGGTCCGGCAACAATCTGGATTCGGAGAGATCATCATCGAAGATTGGAAAACCGCAGGATTGCTCAAAGCCTCTGTAATCAAGCCGGTCATATTCACAATAGAACAACGCTTAGTAGTCCGAACCTTAGGCCAACTCAGGGAAAACGATCAATCCAATACCAGACAATCAATCCAAATCTGGCTTGGATAGATACCCTCATCGTAGGTCGGCACTAGGCCGTAATCCGACACAGCAGCCTCAAACTGCAAACTCATGTCGGATTACTCACTACTCGTAAGGGCAGATTCCATATCTGCCCATCCCAAAAAACCCTCAATTCGCCCCCAATCGGTGCAATGCGCTTCGCTTATTGCCACCCTACAAGGCACCCGTCTCAGCATTTTCGGTGCTGGAACTTGACAAAATACGGCAACGCCGTATTATATATGAATGGTTTTCATAGAAACATCACTCTTCACAAAGCTTCTATGCAATTATTTATCTGATGATGAATATCGCATATTGCAAACCTATCTTCTAGAACACTCAAGTGCCGGAGATATTATTCAGGGCAGTGGTGGCGTGAGAAAACTACGTTGGGCTATTGGAAACAGAGGAAAAAGCGGAGGTATTCGTGTCATTTATTATTGGAAAAACAGAGCCAACGAAATATGGATGCTGACACTGTACGCAAAAAATGAAAAAGCATCCATCGCGGGACATATTTTAAAACAGATAGCTCAGGAGATTGGAAATGACTGAACGTAATATTGGACTTGAAATTCTGGAAGGAATAAAAGAAATAAAGCACTGCAAAAAAGGAAAGATTCAGTTACAAACCACGACATTAACTGATCCATCACCGTCACAAGATATTCGTAAAAAGCTACACTTATCACAAGCCTCTTTTGCCGGATTAATGGGAGTCAGTATTCGAACCGTGCAAGACTGGGAACAAGGAAGACGATCACCTAAAGGGCCTGCCAAATCTCTATTAAGAATTGCAGAACAACACCCAGAAATTTTCTACGACCTGCATTAACGCCCATCCTCGTAAGGGCAGATTCCATATCTGCCCATCCAAAACAAACCCTCAACTCACCCCCAACCGGCGCAATGCGCTTCGCTTATTGCCACCCTACAAGGCACCTTACCCACACCATCTCAGCGTTTAGGAAAATCCATTTTGGCGTTATAAAATTAGTAACTACTCAGCCTGATTAAGCCAAAAAAATCAATTTTCCAGAGAAACGGGTA